>CAYFOA010000054.1:0-38704 GCA_964344575.1 uncultured Rickettsiales bacterium
CGGCCGCGTCGTCGTCGTCGTCGGTCGCGTCGTCGTCGTCGGCAGCGTCGTCGTCGTCGTCGTCCGGCGGACCGCCGGGCCACAGCGTTCCCCCGACGCTCAACGAGCCGTGGCAGCCGGCGAGCACCAGGAGCAGCGCGGCGAGCGCCGCGATCGCGGACCAGACCCTCACGCGGGGGAGTCTACCCGGACCGAACCCGCGTAACTCCGGGTCTTCGTAGTCTCGGAATGCGTCGACGCCGGGTCGATCGGGGCTCGCCTCCGGTCCCGATCAGCCCGGCGTCGCGGCGGCCGGGAGGACGACCGAGAAGGTGGTCCCGCCGGGGCTGCTGTCGACCTCGATGCGGCCCCCGTGATCGGCGACGATGCCGGCGCTGATAGACAGCCCCAGGCCGACCCCCTCGCCCGGTGGCTTCGTGGTGAAGAACGGCTCGAAGAGGCGGTCCATCGCCTCGTCGGGGACGCCGGGTCCGTCGTCGATGACGTCGAGGCGGACGGTGTCGTCTTCGGCGCGGCCCCTCACCACGACGCGTCCGCCTCCGGCGCAGGCCTCGGACGCGTTCATGAGGAGGTTGACGACGACCTGCTCGAGCTGGGTGCCGGAGCCGGCTACGGGGAGCTCCGGGGGGAGCTCGGTCTCGACCCACACGCCCCGCTCCTGGAGGAGGACCCGGACGAGGCCGACGGCGTCGAGCCCGACCGAGGCGAGGTCGACAGCGGTGTGTTCGTCCTGCCCGGTGCGGGCGTAGTCGCCGAGCCCCCGGACGGCCTGCGTGGCCCGCCGCTGCGCGTCCTCGACCTGGCCGAGGGTGGCGGACAGGGAGCCGAGGTCGGGCTCGTCCCGGTCGAGCTGGGCGCGGAGGGCGCCCAGGCCGGCGTTCGCGATCGTCAGCGGGTTGCTGACCTCGTGGGCGAGGCCCGCGGCGAGGCGGCCCGCGACCGCCATCCGGTCGGCGTGGCGGAGGCGATCCTCGGCCTCCTGCAGCTCCTGTCGGGCGCGTCGGGTCTGGACCTCGAAGAGCCACGCGAGGACGAAGGCCCAGAAGGTGACGTCGCCCACGATCAGCGCCGGCATCCAGATCTCCCGGACGGGCGCCGCGGCGGGCGGCGCGAACGCGACGAGGAGGGCGACCTCGGCGATGAGCAGCGCGGTCACCGCGGCCGCGGCGCGCACCCCGATGAAGAACGCGGCGAGCAGGGGGACGATGGCGACGGTGGCGGCGGCGGGGCTGGCGAGCCCCCCCGTCTCGTGGCGGAACGCGGCGGTGGTCGCCCACGTGAGCGCGACGACGCCGACGGCGAGGGCGTTCGTCGGCACCCCCCGCCGCATGGCGACGAGGATGGCGATCCCGCCGGGGATCCACGCCAGCGCCGACGCCGCGAGGAAGGCCGACCCCGCCCCGAACCAGGCGACCGCCGCGTACACGGCGCCCCCCGGGAGGACGGCGAGCGCCGCCGCGGCGAGCACGCGCGAGCGGAGCAGGGCATCCTCGGTCGCCCCCGAGGCGAAGGCGTCGATGAGTCGCTGGAGTCCTCCCAAGGACAACAGCGTAGATCAGGCCCGCGCGCGTGAGGGGAACGCTTGACGGGTCGGGTGCTGATCCGTATATTGCGGCACCCTTGCGCGCGAAGGTCCACAAGTGCGCGGAATTTCAAGGGATTTCGGCGGTTGCCGAAGGAGAGTGAAGATGGTTGTCCTCCGCCTCGCCCGTCACGGGGCCAAGAAGTCGCCCTTCTACCGAGTCGTGGCGACCGACTCGCGCAACAAGCGCGACGGCCGGTTCATCGAGATCCTCGGGCACTACAACCCGGTCTCGGCGGACAAGCCGCTGGTCATCAAGACCGACCGCGTGCAGCACTGGCTGGACGCCGGCGCCCAGCCGAGCACGACCGTCGCTCGCCTGCTCAAGACGCATCAGCGTCAGGCCGCCGACGCGTGATGGCGGACACGGCCCCTGTCCGCGGGTTCCTCGAGTTCGTGGTCGGCTCCCTGCTGAGCCACCCGGACGACGCCTCGATCGACGAGATCGACGGCAACAAGCGGACCACCTTCGAGCTGTCCGTCCACGGGGACGACCTCGACTACCTCAACGCCGACGGCGGGCGCGTCGGTCAGGCGATGGCCACCATGATCGACGCCTGCGCCTACAAGCACCGCGTCCGCGCCGAGCTGGTCATCGGCTCCGGCGACGACGACGTCGATGACGACGACGCCGTCGATGACGACGACGACGACGAAGTCGGCTACGACGACGACGACGAGTAGAGCCGTGCGCCCGCGCGGGCGGGAGCTCCTCGTCGAGCTGCACGATCAGGGCTACGGCCCCTCCGACCTGGTCGCGGTCGCCAAGCTGGGGAAGCCCTGGGGCGTCCGCGGCGACGTCACCGTGCGCCTGCACAACCCCGACAGCGAGCTCGAGTGGACCGCCGACGTGGCGTTCCTGCACGGCGAGGCGTACCCCCACCAGGCCGTCGAGATCGAGCGCTGGCACGGCAAGGGGGGCAAGGTCCTGGTCAAGTTCGCGGGGGTGAACAGCCCCGAGGACGCCAAGGCGCTCACCCACCTCGAGGTCCTGGTGCCGCGCGACTGGCTGGACGCTCCCGCCGCCGGCGAGCACCTCGTCGCGGACGTCATCGGGGTGCAGGTGACCGACGTGAAGCGCGGAGACATCGGCCGCGTCGAGCACGTCTTCAACGCCGGCGCGTCCGATGTCTGGGTCGTCCGCGGCGACGCCGGGGAGACGATGATCCCGGCCGTCTCCGACTTCGTGCTGGAGCTGGACCTGGAGCGGCGCACGGCGCGGGTCGACTACGAGGTCGAGTGATGCACTTCGAGATCGTCACGGTCGTCCCCGAGGCGGTCGAGGGGTACCTCGGGGCGTCGATCCTGGGGCGCGCCGCCGGGGCGGGGACGGTCTCCTTCGGCGTCACCGCGATGCGGGAGTTCGGCGAGGGGAAGCACCGCCAGGTGGACGACGCGCCCTACGGCGGCGGCTCGGGGATGGTGATGAAGCCGGGCCCCGTGGTCGCCGCCATCGAGGCCGCGCGGGCGGCGGCGCAGCCCGGGGCGCGGGTCCGCGTCGCGCTGATGTCCCCCGCAGGGACCCCCTTCGACCGGGCGGTCGCGGGCCGGCTCGCCGCGGAGACCGACCACCTCGTCCTCGTGTGCGGCCGCTACGAGGGGATCGACGCCCGCGTCGAGGGCTACGCCGACGAGCTGCTCTCCGTCGGCGACTTCGTCCTCACCGGCGGCGAGCTGGCCGCGCTGGTCGTCGTCGACGCGGTGGCGCGGTTGGTCCCCGGCGTCCTCGGCAACGACGCCTCGGCGGACGACGAGAGCTTCGAGCGGCGCCTCCTCGAGTACCCCCACTTCACCCGACCGCGGGTCTTCCGCGGGGAGGAGGCGCCGGCCGTCCTGCTCTCCGGCGACCACGGCGCGGTCGACCGCTGGCGGCTGGAGCAAGCGGTCCGTCGCACGATCGCGCGCCGCCCCGACCTGATCGCCGACCGCGACGGGCTCGACGAGGCGACGATCAAAGTGATCGAAAGGCTGGACTCCGAAGGCAAATCCGAGTAAATCGCGCGTCCGCGGCTACCCACCGGGTCGCGAACGGAGATTGAAGTCATGAGCGCGATCATCGCCGACCTCGAGAACGCGGCCGCCAGCCAGGCGCCCGTCCCCCGGTTCCGCCCCGGTGACACCGTGAAGGTCCACGTCCGGATCAAGGAGGGCTCCAAGGAGCGGATCCAGATCTTCCAGGGCGTGGTCATCGCGTGGAAGTCCGCCGGCCCGCGCACCACGATGACGGTCCGCAAGGTCAGCTACGGCGTCGGCGTCGAGCGGATCTTCCCCGTCTACAGCCCCACCATCGAGAAGATCGAGTGGGTCCGCCGCGGCCGCGTCCGCCGCGCGAAGCTGTACTACCTCCGCAACCTCCGGGGCCGGAAGGCCCGCCTCAAGGAGGTCCGCGAGGCCAAGGCTCCGACCCTCGACTGAGCCTCCGTTGAAGCACGACTCCGACGACCGGGTCGCCTACGGGCGGTCCGGCGAGGACGTCGCCGTGCGCTTCCTGACCGGCCGGGGACACGACGTCCTCGCGCGCCGGTTCCGGGTGCGGCACGGCGAGGTCGACGTGATCACGCGCTGCGGCGAGCACCTGTACTTCGTCGAGGTGAAGACGCGGCGCCCCCGCAGCGACGCGTTCGGGGGCGGCTTCGGCGCCCTGGACGGTCGCAAGCAGCGGCGCATGGCCCGGGTGGCCGACGTGTTCATCGGCCGCCAAAGGCTGGACGACCTCGTCCCCCACCTGTCCGTCCTCACGGTCGAGGACCGGGGCGGCTCCGCGCGGGTCCGCTTCGTCCCGGACGCCTTCGATGCCTGAGCACCGCGACCCCCGCCCCGGGACGCTGTACGTCGTCGCCACCCCGATCGGGAACCTCGAGGACATCACCGTCCGCGCGGCCCGCCTCCTCGGCGAGGTCGACAAGGTCCTCGCCGAGGACACGCGCCGCACGCGGCGGCTGCTCACCCACCTCGGTCACCGGACGCCGGCCATCAGCCTCCACGAGCACAACGAGCGCGGCCGGATCCCCCAGGTCCTGCAGTGGCTGGCGGCCGGCGAGGCGATCGCGGTGGTGTCGGACGCGGGCACGCCGACGATCTCCGACCCCGGCTTCCCCCTGGTCCGCGCGGCCGTCGAAGCGGGCGTCCCCGTCGTCCCCATCCCGGGTCCGTCGGCGCTCGCGGCCGCGGTCTGCGCGGCGGGCCTCCCCACCGACCGCGTCTACTTCCTCGGCTTCCTCCCCGGTCGCCCCGGCCGCGCCCGCCGCGCGCTCCAGGCGGCCGTCGCTCAGCCCGCCACGGTGGTCGTCTACGTCGGCCCCCACAAGCTGCCGAAGACCCTGGCGATGGCCCTCGAGGTGGCCGGCCCCGACCGCCCCGCGTGCGTCTGCCGGGAGCTGACGAAGATCCACGAGGAGTTCGACCGCGGCACCCTCGGGGAGCTCGCCGCGCGGTGGGGGTCGGGCAAGAAGGTGAAGGGCGAGGTCACCCTCCTCATCGCCGCCGATCAGTCCTCGGGGAAGAGGCCCGGGTAGACGGACAGGTCGAGCGTCCAGGTCAGCCCCGGGTCGCCCTGCCAGCTCGCCACCATCAGCGTGTAGCGGACGCCCGCCTCGAGCTGGAGGTCGGCGTTCTCGGGGTTGGCCAGCGTCGCCATCGAGAGGTCGACCGCCTGGGGGGAGTCGAAGCCGAGCTCCGTCTCGCCGTCGCCGTGGACGTAGAGCACCGCGTCGAGGTCGCCGGTCCCCACCCACGCCAGCTCGAACGCGACGCGGGACGGCTCGACGACCTCGAAGGTGAAGACGTCGAGGTCGCCGTTGGGGTTGTTGGTCTCCTCGTCGTGGCCCGAGATCGTCGTCATCCCGCTGAGCTGGTAGCGGCCGACGTCGAGGCTGCCGAGGTCCTGCCACGCCTCCGGCTCGTCGTTGGGCTCGACCTCCTCGATGGGGATCGGCGCGCCCGGCTCGACGAGCGCCAGGTCGACGTCGAAGTCGAGGCCGTCGGCCATGCTCGCGTCCTGGACGCGGACGTACCCCTCGAACGGCTCCTCGGTGTACCAGACCATCAGCTCGTCGCCCGCCTGCTCGTCGAGCACGGTGACCCCGTCGGCGTCCATCAGCCACACCAGCGCCTGCAGCGAGGTCGCCTCGGGGCGGGCGCGGAGGACCACGAACCGGTCGGCGGGGGCCGACAGCGACCACGCCGCGAACTGCTCGCCGGCGCCGAGGTCGACCGACTCCGCGGGGAAGCCGGGGAGCAGGGGCGGGGGCGGGTCGATGGCGGAGACGCCGAACTCCGTCATCAGGAGGTGGTCCGCGTTGAGCAGCCCCCAGGGGTGCACGCCGTCGTAGGCGAGGAGCCCGAAGTGGAAGCGCATGGGGAAGACGTCGCCGTCGGGGAGGTCCTGGATGCCGTGGAAGACGACGTCCTCGGACGACGGTCCGTAGGCCACGTCGGCGCCGCCGAGGTCGAAGTCGGTCAGCGTGACGAGGACGTCGAGGAACTCGCCCGCGCCCACCTCCGCGGGGTCCAGCTCGATGGCCGGCTCGCCCCCGCCGTCGTCGTCGTCCCCGCCGCCGCCGAGGTTCCCGGGGTTGACGTAGCCCCCCTCGGGATCCGCCGGGGCCGCGCACGCCGCCGCCGCGAAGAGCAGGGCGAGCAGCGCGGACGAACCTCGGGCCATGGATCGGCAAGATACCGCGGGCCCAACGCGGCGGGGATCAGGATCCGTACAGCAGGTCGCGGATCTCCGGGTCGGCGAGGATGCGCCGCACGCGCGGGTCCCGCGCGAGCTGGCCCCAGGACTTGCCGTCGAGGCCGCGCCGCTCCTCCTCGTCCGTGATCAGGACCTTCACCGGGGGGGCCTCCTCGATGATCGCCTTCCGCGTCCGCGCCCGCATCGGCCGCGTCGTCGTCCGGGGTCGCTCCCTCGCGGCGGAGTCGTCGTCGTCGTCCGCCGCGGCGACCGCCTGCACGCGCTCGACCGCCTCCTCGATCAGCTCCTGCAGCGAGAACAGCCGGACGGGGTTGTAGGGCGCGACCGTCGCCGCCGCCCGGGACTCCGTCAGCCACCCCGGCGGCTCCTCGTCCGGCGGCATCTCCCACAGCGCGATCGTCTGCACGATCCAGATGGCGATGGCCCCGTACACGACCCCCTTGGCCCCCCCCAGGACCGCGCCGAGCCAGTGGTTCGACAGCTTGAGCGGCCCGAACTTCTGGACGACGAGCCGCTCGACGATCAGCACCGCGAGGACGATCGCGAAGTAGAGCAACAGCCCCGCCGTCATGCGCCGGAGGAAGCCGTGCTCGGCCCACGCGTCGCCGAGGAAGACGAGCTGGTCCCCGACGGGGCCGGCCCACTGGTCGGCGGTCAGCCACAGCGCCACGGCGGCGCCGATGGTGACGACCTGGGAGATGAGGCCGCGGAACCACCCCAGGGTGGCCATGCCCACCACGAGGGCGACGGCGAGGAGGTCGATGGTCAAGCCGAGGGGCATTCTACGTCTCCTTGCGAGGTAGACTCCCCGGCTGCTGCGGTCCTTCAATTCGGAGACCCCTTGCCGCGAATCCTCATCGTCGACGACGAGCGCAACATCCGGCGGGTGCTGAACGCCCTCCTCACGGACGACGGCTACGACGTGGCGGAGGCGGCCGACGGGGACGAGGCGCGGGCCGCGCTGCGGCGGGCCGGCGACCCCTTCGACGCGATCCTGACCGACCTCCGGATGCCCGGCACCGACGGCCTGCAGCTCCTCCGCTGGGCCCGCGACGAGCACCCCGACACGCCCGTCGTGATGATCACCGCGCACGGGACCGTGGACGTCGCCGTCGAGGCGATGCGGGCGGGGGCGTACGACTTCATCACCAAGCCGTTCGACGACGCCGAGCTGCGCGACATCGTGGGCAAGGCGGTGGCCCAGGCGGAGGCCAACCAGACGCGCGTCTACGAGCCGGGCGAGGACGTCGCCACGGCGGAGGACGCCGACCGCGCCGCCGAGGTGCTGTCCGACATCATCGGCGCGTCGGCCCCGATGCAGGAGCTCTTCGCGCTGCTGAAGAAGATCGCGCCGTCGCCCACGACCATCCTCGTCCGGGGCGAGTCGGGGACCGGCAAGGAGCTGATCGCGCGCGCCATCCACCGGCTGTCCGACCGCGCCGAGGGGCCGTTCGTGGCGGTCAACTGCACCGCGATCCCGGAGAACCTGTTCGAGTCCGAGCTGTTCGGCCACGAGAAGGGGGCGTTCACGGGGGCCGTGACCAGGCGCCCCGGCAGGTTCGAGCTGGCCGACGGGGGGACGCTGTTCCTCGACGAGATCGGCGAGCTCCCGGGCGCGATGCAGGTCAAGCTGCTGCGCGTCCTCCAGGAGCGGGTGGTCGAGCGGGTCGGCGGCCACAGCCCCATCGCCGTCGACGTCCGCCTCATCACCGCGACCAACGCCGACCTCGAGGCGATGGTGGCCGCGGGCACGTTCCGGGAGGACCTCTTCTACCGCCTCGACGTGGTCCCCATCCGCCTCCCCCCGCTGCGGGAGCGGCCGACGGACATCCCGGTGCTGGTGAAGCACTTCCTCGACCGGTTCGCGGGCCGGCTGGGCCGGGACGGGCTCAGCGTGGACGACGACGCGCTGGCGGCGATGGTGGAGTTCCAGTGGCCGGGGAACATCCGGCAGCTCGAGAACATCGTCGAGCGGATGGTGCTACTCGCCGACGGCGATGCCCTCGGCCGGGCCGACCTCCCCCGGGAGGTGCGGGACGGGCGGCGCGATCCCCAGGCGGGCGTGGACACGATCCGCGAGGTCGAGCGGGTGCCCGACGGCAACCTCAAGGACATCGTCAAGGAGCAGTCGCAGCGACTGGAGAAGGAGCTGATCCTGCGCGCCCTGGAGGAAGACGACTGGAACGTGACGCATACTGCGAAGCGCCTCGGGATCTCGCGGAAGGGGCTGCAGAACAAGATGAAGGACTACGGACTGAGCCGGGAGGAGCGCGCGTGAGGCGGATCGTCGCGATCGTCGGGTTGCTGCTGCTGACCGCCGCGCCGGCGGGGGCGGGGGAGCTGACGTCCACGCCGCCGTGGCTGCGGGGGGACATCGTCGCCGGGTACCTCGGGGCGGTGGACTTCATGGAGGTGACGGACCGCGAGATCGTGGCCGGCCCCCGCACCGAGGTCGGCCGCTACCTCCGGCACGCCCACGGGATGCACGTCGGCGGCGTGTTCAGCGCCTACCACGGCGTCGCCGTCCGCCTCGACGTCCCCATCGCGTTCCACGACCAGCTGGTGTGGCTCCACGCCAACAGCCTCCGCTACGACCCCGACTACGGCCGGACCACCGCGGTCGACGCGCCGCCCCTGCCCGACGGGACGCTGGAGGACTCGACGTCGAGCCGCGTCCACAACGGGTTCGGGGACATCACGCTGGGCTTCCGGGTGGTCCCGCTGGCCGAGCGGGGGATCCCGTTCCGCACCGCGGCAGCGTCGCTGTCGGTCGATCTGGACCTGACCTTCCCCAGCGGCGGGAGCCACGACAAGGTCCGCGAGAACGGCACCGCAGGGCCGGGCGCGGGCGGCATGCAGGTCTGGATCGCGACGGCGATCTCGCGCCGGATGGCGGGCGCCGAGCCGTACCTCCGGGTCGGCTACCTCCACCGCGCGAGCTACGCCGTGGATCTCCGCCCGCACCAGGTGGAGCCCGGCGCGGGGACCGAGGACAACGGCTTCACGAGGCTGAACCCGGCGGACGAGCTCCGGGTCCGGTTCGGCAGCGAGATCGTGCTCCGCGAGGACCTCGCCGCCGACACCGGGAGCCGGCTGAACGTGGGCTTCGCGATCGCGTACGTCTCGCCCGAGACGGTCAGCAGCGGCACCCGCCTCCCCGCCCCCCTGGACCCCTCGGTGGGCCACCGCGCGGTCACCGGGGAGCACGTCCGCCTCGAAGCCGGCCTCGGCGCCCGCGTCCGCCCCCGGCCGCAGGCGGAGCTGACGATCGACGTGGCCGGCGGCTGGGTCAGCCCCCACCTCCTGGAGCAGGTCGACGAACGGGACTACTCGATGGCCGTCGGCCCGGGATCGTTCCTCCTCCGCTTCGCCATGGGGGCCGTCGTCCGGCTCCGCTGAGGGGCGCTACGGTGCGCTTTCGCACGCCCCACCCCGGTGCTAGGTTCCGCGCCGTGCGCCTGATCGCCGCCCTCGTCGCCGTCGCCGCGCTGACCGCGTGCTCGCCGCGGAACGGGCTCGTCCCCCCCGGCGGCCTCGGCGACGACGACGACTCCGCGCCCGCCACCTGCGTCGTCGACAACGCCTGGCCGGCGCCCCAGGACGCGTACGCCGGCTACGAGGGCGAGTCCGCGAACCCCGGCGACGCCGTCCTCGAGTTCGTCCTCCCCGACCAGCACGGCGACGACTTCTGCCTCTCGCAGTTCTTCGGCAGCGCCGTCGTCCTCGACTTCTCCACCCGCTGGTGCGGACCCTGCAACGAGGCCGCGTCCGAGTCGATGGAGCTGTGGGACGACATGCTCGCCCTCGCCCCGTCCTGGTTCGTCACCGTCATGACCCAGAACATCTCCGGCGCCCCCGCCACCGAAGACGACGTTACCTGGTGGGTCGACACCTACGGCCTCGAGTACCCCGTCGGCCTCGACCCCACCGAGGGCGTCGCCGACGCTTACGAGCTCACCGCCTACCCGCTCTTCATCTTCATCAACCCCGACGGCACCGTCGCCGAACGCCACGAGAACAAGCCGACCGACGAAGAAGTGCTCGACTTCGTCGCCTCGACCCGCTGAATGAAGCGAACCGCGCGTCCGTCCACACGCGCGAACCCTCGGAGATCCGCATGCGTCCGCTGCTCGCCCTGACCACCGCCCTGCTGCTGCTCGCCCCCGTCGCCCTCGCCGAAGACGGCGGCGGCGGTGAGGAGGCCACCGACTTCACCCTCCCGAACCTCGAGGGGGGCAACACGTCGCTGTCCGACTACCTCGGCGAGAAGGTCATCCTCGTCAACTTCTGGGCGACGTGGTGCGCCCCCTGCATGAAGGAGATGCCGAAGCTGGACGAGCTCCAGGCCGAGCTCGGCGACAAGGGGCTGCAGGTCATCTCCATCACGGTCGACGAGGCGAAGGACGAGTCGAAGGTCCGGGCGCTGGTGAAGCGCTGGAAGTACAAGCCGGTGGTGCTGCTCGACGCCGAGACGCGCGTCGTCAACACCTACAACCCCCGCAAGGACATGCCGTGGACGATGATCATCGGCAAGGACAAGGTCATCCACCACAAGAAGAAGGGGTTCACCGAGGGGGACGAGAAGAAGCTGAAGGAGTGGGTCGAGGCCCTTCTGTAAGCTCCCCGTCGTGCCCCGCGTCGCCGCCGTCGTCCTCGCCGCGCTCCTGATCCCGGGCGCCGCCTCCGCCGTCCAGCTCGGGGCCGCCGAGCCCGGCTCGTTCTTCAGCGGGGCCCAGCTCCGGGTCGGCCAGACGCTCTACTACAAGCTCAACCTCGAGCTCGACGAGGACCCCGACGACGCCCGCCTCCCCGCGTTCCCGCTGCACGAGTTCGTCAGCCGGACGACGCTGGACCTCAAGGTGAAGCGGTTCAGCTTCGGGGCGCAGTTCGACGTCGCCGGGATGACCCCCGACTGCACCGGGGACTCCCCCTACGCCGGCTTCGGTCCCCACCCCGACTGCCTCCGCGGCGAGGGGTGGGACGAGGACGCGCCCGCGAACATCCTCGCCCGCCTGGAGAAGGCCTACTTCCGCTACCGCAGCCCCCACTTCGACCTCGACGTGGGCGACTTCTACGCCGCGTTCGGGCGGGGCATCGTCCTCAGCCTCGTCAAGCTCCCCGAGATCGACCTCGACACCTCGCTGCTCGGAGCCCGGGCCGACGTCCGGACCGAATACGTCGACGTCACGGTGCTGGGCGGGCTGACGAACCCGCAGGAGGTGTCGATGGAGCTGCGGAACCTCGACATCGACAAGACCGAGCTCGACGTCATCGCCGGCGCCAACGTCAAGGTCCGGCCCCACAAGTCCGTCGAGGCCACCGTCCACGGGGTCGGCTACAACCTCGAGGACGACGACCGCAGCGGCGCCGTCGGGGGAACGCTCCGGGTCAACGGCATCGGCGGCGCGGTCGACCTCTTCGCCGAGGGGGACGCCTTCTTGTACGACCCCGAGGCGCCCGTCCGGTCCGGCTACGCGGTCTACGCCTCGGGCACGACGTACGCGGGCCCGCTGACGCTGCTGCTCGAGTTCAAGCGCTACAAGGACGCCAAGCTGGGGGCCGTCGTCCGGAACGGCCCCGTCGTCCCCACGCAGTACGTCAAGCCGCCCACGCTGGAGTACGAGGCGGCCGTCACCGACGACGTGCAGAAGTCCATCGACAGCAACGACATCACCGGCTGGCGGGCGACCGGGGACCTTTGGTTCCTGACCACCGACACGACCGTGTCGTTCCTGTTCGGCAACAGCTTCGACGAGCAGCACCACCCCGGGTACAGCCCACAGCGGGAGATCTCGATCCACCCGATGATCGCGCTGGACCAGCCGATCCACATCTCCGAGACGGTGTCGATGCACGTCGCCGGCGACGTCGGCTACCGGCACGACTTCCCCCGGCGCGATCCGGAGGTCGAGGGGGGCGGCGACGTCTTCCTCCCCAACGCCGGCCTGCTCCACTACAAGCTCGACGTCGGGCTGACCGTGGGGAAGCACGCGTGGGAGATCGTCAGCACCTACCGGCGGCACGCGTTCACGCTCCCCGAGGAGGTCTGCTGGGTGCGCGACGGGGAGACACACTGCGACCGCGACGACGGCTACATCGCCACCGAGAACGCGCTCAGCTACACGCTCGACGGCAAGTACACGCTCGCCCTCCACGTCGACTTCACCGACCGCATCCAGGACCAGACGGGGCCGCTGGCGGGGATCGGGAACCTGAAGTTCGACCGGGAGTTCATCGCGTCGACGTACATCGGCGGCGAGCTGATCCTGAAGCCCGTCGAGAACCTCGAGGTCTACGTCTTCTGGGGGAGCCAGAAGGCGGGCATCGTGTGCACCGGCGGCGCCTGCCGGACGGTCCCCGCGTTCACCGGGGTCAAGAGCCGCGTCAGCGTCAACTTCTAGGCGACGTCAGGCGATCCGGACCTCGTCCACGACCAGCCGCGTGTAGCCCGAGTCCTTCTCCAGGACCGACTCCGGGAGGCCCGCGTCGACGAACGACTTGCGGGTCCGGGAGACCAGGGTGTTCAGGCGCGACGTCGCGTTCTCCAGGCCGCCCTTGCCCCAGATTCCGATGGCCAGCTCGTCGTCGGCGACCCAGCCGTCGTCCTGGCCCCGGGTGTCCTCCAACGAACCCGCGAGCGCCCGGCCGAGGAGGTACAGCAGCACGGCGCGGTTCTCGGAGCGGATGTCGATGGAGATGCCCCGCATCGGCGCCTCGAGCATCGCCTCGGGGCCGCGGTTGCCGCTGAGCTGAACCACGAGGCGGACGCCCTGCTGGATCGCGGTCAGGGGGACGCCCGCGCCGATCGGCTCGAAGGGCCGCGGGAGCGTCCCCGACTCGCCGGTGGACATCCGGTGCGTCACCCGGGCGGCCTCCCCGAGCCAGACCTCCTCGGAGGGAGCGACCTGGGACGACGCGAACCGATCCAGGCGCCGTCCGCCGACGAACACGCCGTTGCGGCTGCCCAGATCCCGAACGTGGAGCGCGCCCCCCTGGACCCACAGCATCGCGTGCTGGCGGCTGATGCGCTCGTCCGACAGCGCCACGTGGTTGCCCGGTCCACGGCCGACGACGACCGGATCCGCGCCGACCGGCACGCCGAGACCCGGCTCCGATCCCTCGGAACCGACGAAACATGAGCCACGCCCCCGGGCACGAGAGCAGTCTAGGCGGGTTTGCGCCCCGAGACGATCGCGCTCATGCCGAAACTCTGCTCGAGCGCCCTGACGTCGATCAGGCCGTGCTGCTCCATCGCCGCGGCGAGGTCTTCCTTCCACGTGCTGTGGCGGATGACCTCGGGGAGCCCCTCGAACATCGTCAGCCACCCCGGCGCCTCGGCCCGGGCCTTGGCCCGCATCCGCGCGAAGTGGTTGTCGAACAGCGTCTGCCACATCGGCTGCGACGGGTAGGCGAAGTCCTGCATCAGCATCAGCCCGCCGGGGGCGAGCATGCGGACCATGTTCCCGACGAGGACGTCCAGTCGCTTGACGTACTTCGGGAGGTAGCAGGAGGTGATGTGGTCGAAGGTCTCGTCGAGGGTGAAGTGCTCGGCGGGGCCGATGAAGAAGCGGACGTCCTCGATCCCGAGCCGCTCCGCGTTCGCCCGCGCCTCCCGGCAGTACTCCTCGCGGAGCTCGACGCCGGTGACGTGGCAGCCGAAGCGGCGGGCGATGCCGAGCGCGAGGATGCCCGTGCCGGACGCCAGATCGAGGACCCGCTTCGGCTCCTCCATCATCGACAGGAGCTGCTCCTTCCACTGCCGGTCGCGGCCCCACGTCGCGAAGTGGACCATCTCGTCGTAGCTGGTCCCCGTGCCGTGGAAGAGGGCCTCGACGAGCACCTCTCGTGTCGGAACCTTCTCCATCGTGGCGGCCAAATACCACAGCTTCGCCACAGGTTCGCGACCCGTTGATCGATGAGGGGTGTCCTACTCCACGAAACCGGTAATATCCCGACCCCACCCTCAGGATTCAGACCGACATGAAGCGTTTTGCCCTCCTCCTGACCCTGTCCCTCCTCGTGCCCGCGGCGGCGTCGGCGAAGCGCCTGCCGGTGAAGGAGATCACGAGCAACTCGGTCCTCACCGACGCCGAGAAGGGGGTCGTCTACAAGGCCGAGAACATGCTCGACGAGCAGGTCTCCACGATGTGGGTCGAGGGCGAGGGGAGCGCGGGGCTGGGCAAGTACATCGAGGTCAAGTTCGACGGCGAGGTCGAGCTCGCGAAGGTCCGCATCTGGGGCGGCTGCTTCATCGACCAGGAGTTCTTCGAGCGCCACAACCGGCTCGCCCAGGTGGAGTTCAAGTTCACCGACTTCACCTCGCAGAAGTTCGAGATCAAGGACGAGATGGCCGCGCAGTGGCTCGAGCTGGAGGAGCCGAAGTCGGTGGACAAGGTGAAGATCTACCTCCGCCGCGTGCACGAGGGGAACACCTGGAACGACACCGCGATCAGCCAGATCCAGTTCTTCGACAAGGCCGGCCCGCAGGAGTGGGTGGAGGGGACGAGCGCGACCGCGTCCAGCGAGTACCCCGACGAGAACAACGCCTACGGGGCGCACCTCGCGGTCGACGGGTGGCTCGACACGCACTGGGTCGAGGGCGGCGGCAGCGGCGACGGCGAGTGGATCGACGTCGACCTCGGCGGTCGCAAGGCGCTGGCCCGGTTCGGCATCTCCACCGGCTTCGACGCGACCGACGGCCTCTTCCAGGGCAACAACCGCGCGGGCAAGGTCACGCTGACGTTCAGCGACGGCAGCACCCAGAAGTTCGACCTCGCCGACGAGCGGGGGCTCCAGACGTTCGACCTGAAGCCCGTGACGGCGTCGTCCGTGAAGGTGTCGTTCAGCGGCATCCGCAAGGGGAAGACGACCGACGACCTCTACATCGGCGAGGTCCGCTTCTGGGAGTAGCCGCGGCCGCTACTCGCGGGTGACGACGACGGAGAGGAGCGCCGCCTCGGGCCGGCCGGTGCGGTCGAGCCGGACGCGGTGCACGGTCGTCGTGTAGACGCGCTGCTCGCTCCCCAGGTCGTCCACCGCCCGCATCGCCTCGCCCGCGCGCAGGGCGACGTCCCCCTCGGCGGCGCGGTGCTTGACGCGGAACGTCGGCGTGCCGTCGTCGCCGACGTGGAGGAACTGGATCTGGGCGCGGCCCCCGACGGGGAAGTCCCACTGGTCGGCGCCGCCGGGCTTGAGCGGGATCCAGCGCGCGTCGCGGGGGTGCTGCTCCTCGACGCGGTCCGCGGTCTCGGATCGGCCGTCCTCGAGCAGGATCACGCGCGCCTCGAGGTCCCGCGCCACGTTCGCGAGGCGCTTCGTCTCGGCCTGCAGCGCCTCGATCTGCTCGTCCGTCTTCTTCGCCGTCACCACCGGCTCGGACGACCACTGGGGGATGGCCACGATCGCGATCACGGCCGCCCCCAGGAGGGCCCCCGTCAGCGCCGGCGTCGTGCGTTCCGTCACTGTCCCTGCCGCTTTCGGAACTCCGGGTCGTCCCAGCTCTCGAACTTCATCGGGGGGAGGCCGAGGACGGGGTCGGCGAGGCGCTCCAGGGTGCTCTCGACCAGCGCCGCGACCTGGGGGTGCTGGGGGGCCTCGGCGTAGACGGGGGCCGTGGTGACGACGAGGTGGGGGCCGCGTCCGGGGCCGTCGGTGAACCAGCGGGCGTCGCCGAGGTAGCGGCCGCGGCTGCCCGCCTGGCCGATGACGGCGCGGCCGGCGCCGACGCCCTCGGTCGTCAGCTCGCGGCTGTTGGAGCCGAGGACGAGGTCCGCCTTCGACTTCTTCGCCAGCCCCTTGTCGGCGTCCATGCCGAGGTTGCTGAGGACGACGACGAGCTCGGCCCCCTGGGCGCGGAGGTCGCGGACGGCGTCCTTCGCCGCCTTCGTCGGATCCGTCGTGGCGAACCCCTCACCCGCGCGGTCGCCGGGGAGGACGGACGTCACCCCGATCGTCCGTCCGTCCCGCTCGATCAGGGCGGTGGGGGCGAAGATGAGCTCGCCCTCGCCGTCGACGAGGTTGGCGGAGAGGACGGGGAAGGCGGCGCGCCGGGCGAGGGCGCGGAGGTAGTCGAGGCCGGCGCCGAGGTCGAGCCGCCCGACCCCCGCCGCGTCCAGCCCCGCCACGGACCCGGCGTCCGTCAGGAGGATCGCGCGGAGCCGGCGCTCGGCCTCCTCGATGTCGTTCATCGCCATGTCGAGCTTGAACAGCCGGTTCCCCGAGTCGAACCAGAACACGGGGACGTCGCCGCTGCGGGCGTCATCGACGAGCGCGGCCGCCTGGGCGACGCCGCCGAGCGGGATCTCGGGGCAGGCGCACGGCTCGAACTCCCCCAGCGTGTTCGACGTGAAGAGGATCCGGGCCTGCAGCCCCGACTCCCCCGTCGGCGCCGGATCCGCCAGCGGGAGCCCCTCCTCGACCCGCGGCGCGGCCACCGCGACGGCCGCGATCAGGGGGGCAAAGAGGAGGAGGGGAGCGAAGCGCATCGGGGCCGGAGTGTACACTTCCGGACCGGTTCGAAGCCTTGCTGCGGTCGCTCCCCCTGCTGCTGTTCGTCGCCCTCCTCGGGTGCGAGATCGACGTGGAGGCGGTCGTCGTGACGGACGAGTTCGAGGTCGCGTACGCGCCCGTGGACGTGGTCTTCGTCGTCGACGACAGCAACTCCATGGAGGCGTCCCAGGCGCTGGTCGCGGCGGCGATCCCGTCGCTGACCGGGGCCTTCGCCGAGTCCGGGGTGGCGTGGCGGGCGGCGGTCACCACCACCGACATCGACGATGTCGCGCGCCGCGGCCGGTTCGCCCCGATCGGGCCCGGGGGCCAGGTCTGGACCGAGGACGCGGGCCAGCTCGCGGCGGGGATCGGCGTCGGCATCGTCGGCTCCAACCTGGAGCGCGGCCTGGAGGCGGCGTGGTACGCGCTGACGCCCCCGCTCGCGACCCACGACAACGACGGCTTCCGCCGGGAGGAGGCGCGGCTGGCGATCGTGATCGTCTCCGACGAGGACGACTGCAGCGACGAGGGGGCGCTCCTCGGGGCGGAGCCTGCGGCGTGCACGTCGGCGATCGCGTCGCTGGTCCCCGTCGAGGACTACGTGGCCCGCTTCGGCGACCTCGTGGCCGAGCCCGGGGACGTCGGCCTGTGGGCGCTGGTGGAGACGGGCGTGAGCGCCGAGCACGCCGGCTGCGGGGGGCCCACGCCGGGGACGCGGTACATCGACGCGGCCCGCGGGACGGCCGGCGAGGTCGCGCCCCTGTGCGGCGATCTGGGGCCGGTGCTGGCCGAGTTCGGGCGGCAGATGCGGGGCGAGCGGGCGGCGTTCCGGCTGGGGCGGACCCCGGACCGGAGCACCCTGGACGTCGTCAAGGTCGCAGCGGACGGGACGGAGACGCCGCTGGTGGACGACCCCGCGAACCTCGACGGCTACAGCTACGTCGCCGCGGCGAACACGATCCGGCTCTGGGGCCCCGCCCGCCCCGGGCCCGGCGAGACGATCACGGCGACCTACTCGGTCGGGATCAGCCCTTGAACCGAGGCGCTGCCCTGGGGTAGTAGCCCCGCATGCCGCGCTTCCTCAGCCTCCTCGCCGCCCTGACGTTGCTGTCCGCCTGCTCGATCGACCAGGCCGCCGGCCCCCAGGCGAACCCCTCCTTCAACGACGCCGCGAAGTTCGCCTTCGTCGAGTTCGACGACCCCGAGCCGGCCAACCTGGCGTTCGCGGTGCGCCAGTTCGAGCGCGAGATCTACCTCGCCGTCGACGTCACCGCGGCCAGCGACCAGGACCGCGTCATGCAGCTCGAGGACCTCGGCGAGGAGGACCTGGAGGGGCTCGGCCAGATCCCCGACGTCTACCCCGAGGGCTTCGATCTCGAGGGCGAGCCGGTCGACCCGGAGCGGACGTTCCCCATCGCCGTCGCCAAGACGTCCGCCTTCGAGCCGGCCGACCACGTCGGCTACATGGTCCTCGAGGACCAGGTCCCGGTGGAGCCGTCGTCCCCCGACCACTACGACCGGACGTTCCTCGACGGCACCGAGGTCTGCTTCCCCGTCCAGGAGTGCGAGCGGCTGCTGACGGAGAACTTCCTCACCAAGGACAACCTCCTCCTGACGATCACGTACGACCTCATCAAGCAGTACCGGTGGGTCGACCTGAACCTCCCCGACCCCGCCGACTTCACCGAAGGCGAGGAGATCGTCAACGAGGGCGAGAAGCGGTGGGCGATCATCGCGCGGTCGTGGGACCCCGAGGTCGCGGTCGGCGTCAACGGGAACACCGCCATCTTCCAGAGCTACTCGGTCGAGGTGTGGGTCCCCCGCGACGGCGGCGGCTACCTCAGCGACGACGGCAGCGCCGACAGCACCGGCGGCGGCTCGCTCCGCCTCCTGGCGCTCTGGTCGGAGACGTCGTTCGGCGACAGCGCGACCGTGATCAACGCCACCCGCAGCGGCATCGACGGCATCTTCGACGCCCAGGAGGAGTGGCTCGAGGACCACTAGGGGCACGAACGACCCCTGACATCGCGCGCGAGCGGTCTATCCTCTAGGGGAGGAGAGGGAGATCGCCTGTGCTCGAGTGGAAGCGCTTCAAGGCCGTTCGGCACCTCGCCTGGGTCGCCATCCTGCTGGCGATCTTCCCGGGAGCGTTCTTCTTCGTCGTGACCGCCGCGCACCCCGAGGCGCTCATCGGCCTGTACCCCGCGGCCATCATCGGCGGCCTTGCCATCGCGCTCCACCGCTCCCGCCCCCAGCGGCTCCCCGTGCAGGAGGAGTGGCGCCCCGAGCAGGAGCTGATCACGCCGCTCCCCCGCCGCGTCGAGTCGCGCTGGTCGACGCCGCGGCTGACGCTGCCGCTGCTCGTGTGGGGGATCCCCCTCTTCTGGCTCGTGATGGTCGTCGCCGGCGTGCGTCCCTTCGAGTGGGCCTGGTTCGCGGGGCTGTCGCTGCCGTGCTGCGTCATCACCGCGGGGGTCGCGTGGCGGCACTGGCGGAGCCTCGACCGGAAGCTCGTCCGGGGCGGCGTCATCGCCCGCGGGCGCATCCGGCACATCCTCTCGGGGCAGGGGACGTTCCGGCTGAAGATCGAGTACACGTTCGACGGCGAGGACTTCATGGCGTGGACGCAGAACCTGTCGCCCAAGACCTGGTTCGGGCCGCTGTACGTCGAAGAGCGGAAGTTCGTGACGCTGCTCGTCGACCCGCTCTGGCCGGAGCGCTTCACCGTCTACCCGTTCAGCGGACACAGCGTCTCGAAGCGAGCCGCCTGACCTGATCACCGGCTACGCTGCCCGGCGGTGAAGGTCCACCTCGTCTGCCCGCCGCCGTCGTTGGAGCCTCCCCTCCACCCGCCGCGGCACGCCCCCCACTACACGGCGATCGTGGCGGCCGCGCTGCGCGAGGCGGGGCACCGGGTCAGCGTGGTCGACCAGCACCGGCGGACGACGTCGCTCCCGGCGGTCGTCGCCGAGGCGAAGGGGCGCTACCCGGACCTCCTCCTGCTGATGCACAGCGACTACAACCGGCTGATCGGGTCGCACGTCCTCGATCGTGTGGCGCGGGCGCTGCGGGAGGCGCTCCCGGGGGTGCCGGTGTGGGGGTACGGGCGGCTCGACGAGCCCCACGCGCGGAGGGCCGCCGAGGAGGTGCCGTCGCTGCACGGGCTCCTGTTCGACGAGCCGGAGTTCGCGGCGGTGGCGTTGGCCGACGACCTCGCCCACGGCGGCGCGGGGACGACGATCCCGGGGACGGTGACGCGGGGCGACAACGGCGTCGTCGTGCACCGGGCGCGCAAGGTGGACCTCGACCGGTCGCCGGTCCCGGCGTGGGACCTCGTGCAGCCCGCCGCCTACCAGACGTCCCCCCACCAGAGCCTCGACGGGGTGGTGTGGCCGGTGCTCGCGTCGCGCGGCTGCCCGTATCCCTGCTTCTACTGCGAGATCCAGAGCCGGCCGGCCTGGCGGACGCGGTCGGTGGGCGCCGTCATCGACGAGATCAACGAAGTGCATCGCCGCTACGGGGCGAGCAGCTTCTTCCTCGCCGACCCGACCTTCGCGCTCCAGCGGGAGTGGGCGATGGAGGTCTGCCGGCACATCGCCGACGAGGGGCCGCGGGGCGTCCGCTGGGCGTGCATGGGGCGGACGGACGGGGTCGACCCCGAGCTCCTCAACACGATGGCGGACGCCGGCTGCTGGAACATCCTCTTCGGCATCGAGTCGCTCAACCCGCAGGCGCTGTCGGCGGCGAACAAGAACCTCGACCCGACGACGATCGGGCCGGCGATCCGGTGGGCCCGGGAGGCGGGGCTGGAGGTGGTCGCGTCGATCATGATCGGCCTCCCCGGGGACAGCCCCGCGGGGGTGGAGCGGACGGTCGACCAGCTGATCGCGATGGAGCCGGACTTCGCGCAGTTCTTCGTGGTGCAGCTCGGCAGCGACGAGATCCCCGAGGGGGGCGCCTGCGTCAGCGAGTGGGACGGCAGCCGCTACGACTTCTGGGGCCACGTCTACGTCCCCGACGGGTTCGCGAACAAGACCCAGCTGCTGGCGCTGCGGCGGCGGGCGTTCCGGCGGTTCTACCTCCGGCCCCGGTACGTCGCGCACCGGCTGGGTCGGGTGGTCCGGAGCGCGGACCCGGCGCTCCAGCTGCGGCGGACGGCGCGGGGCGGACTGATCGCGCTGAAGCTGGCTACCGGTCGCGCGTGATACGCCCCATCGTAGAGGTAGAGGTAGAGTAAGTGATGGAGAGGTTCCCGGCCCCGTTGGGTCCGAGGCTCGCTCCCGGGCTTGCGGACTGAGGAGGTTTGATGCCCACGAAGACCGAGGCGGAGGCGATTGAGACGGTTCAGGCCAGCTTGAGCCGGCCCTGCCCGAACTGCGGCGGGAAGAACTGGACCTGGGGAGGGTTCGTCGCCTTCCCAGTGTTCAGCGACGGCACGATGCAGTTAGGGGGAAGCGTCCCCGCGGCTCTGGTGGCGTGCAGCCAGTGCTCGTTGCTCCAAGCGTTCGCGGCGAAGCCTCTGGGTTTGGTCGAAGACGAGGGTCGAAATGGTTGATAGCTCCAAGGTCTCAAAGGGCACTGATGGGCTGGCTGTGGGGGCTACCGGGTCAGTCGTGAGCATCTCGACAGGGCGGGCGATCGATCCGGTAGCCGAAGCGCTTCTGCCGCTGGGTGTCGAGCGGGAGTGGATGGCGCACCTCCTCTTCGTGCCAGAGCCGCTCCGCCTGAGGCAGGGACCCATCCCGGTCGTTGTTCGCCTTTGGACGGATGGGCTCTACGAGGCGCATATGACCGACGCCCTCCTGTACGGTGAGGGAGAGGATGAAGCCGAAGCACTCGACTCCCTGCGCGCCAACCTGATCGATTCCTGGGTGAGGCTCGAGTCCCTCAGTATGTCGCACCGGCTCGGCCGTGCCCCAGCGCGTACGTGGTTGGCGCTCCGTTCGATGCTCGAGGTCGCGAGGCAGTGAGGTGGAGAGACGTCAAGCGCGCGCTGAAGAAGAAGTCAGATGCAAACGTCGTCGGGGGCGCCAAACACGACCGGGTCGTGGTTAACATCGACGACCTGCACGTCGGCACGATTCTGGTGTCGAGGAGCCCTGGCGAGTTGAGAGACCGCGAGATCGGTAACTGCGCCCGCAGCCTGGGCCTTAAGGAGCGGCAGTTCCGCGAACTCGTAGCTTGTCCGCTAGACCGAGCGCAGTTGTCGGACCTGAGTTCATCCGACAGCTAGAGCAGATCCTCTCTCGGCTGCGATTCGCGCCGGGCGAGGTTCTGCCGAGCGATCGCGAGAAGGCCTCCAGGGACGACGCAGGCGATCGCGACGGCGGACAGCACGATGGACATCGCCAGGGCGTCGGCCATCCCGATGCCCCACGGCGCGAGGACCGCGACCGTGACGCCCTGCTCCACGCCCAGGCCGGCCGGGACCGTGACCACCGCGATCGAGAGGGTCACGGCGACGACGTGGCAGATCGCCGCGCTCCACGACGGGTCGTGGCCGAAGGCGACGAAGGCGATGTAGACGCAGGTCGCCTCCAAGCCCCAGATGACCGCGGTGGACGCGAACACGCGGGCCGACGTCGCCGGGTCGCGGAGCGGACGGAGTCCCTGGCGGAAGCGGGCCCCGAAGGCGGCGACGCGGGACCTCGACGCAATCTCCTCGTGGCTCCCGCGGGCTGCGGCGACCACCAGCCCGATCAAGGCGAGGGCCGCGACCAGGCCCGACGCGCGCGCCCCGGTCCGGAGCTCGACGGGGATCGAGTCCGGGACGGGGAGGACGGCCAGGGCGAAGTACGCCGCGAGCGCCACCACGGTGAGGTCCGCGACGCGCTCCACCACCGACGTCCCCAGCGCCGCCGCGAACGGCCGGCCCGAGCCGCGCGCGTACATGCCCGGCCGGGCGAGCTCCCCGAGGCGGGCGGGGAGGACGAGGTTCCCGAGCCAGCCAAAGAACACGGAGTCCGTCACCAACCACCGGTGGGCCTCCGGGGGAGGGGCACAGTCCGCCGCCTCCAGCAGCCACCGCCAGCGGACGACGCGGACCACGAGGGAGGCGTAGTGAACGGCGACCACCACGAGCACGATGGCCGGGTTCGCGTCGCGGAGGCCCTCGAGGACCTCGCCCGGGTCCCCCTTCCAGAGCAGCAGGGCGAGCAGCGCGCCGCCGGCGAGCAGCCCGGCCCCCACGCGCACCCCGATCGGCAGGCCGTCCCGCGTCACCGCCCCCACTGTACCCGCGCGGCTACACTCCGCGCCGATGGCCGCGCCGCGCGACCCCCGCTCCCTCGTTGTCACGCGGACCGATCGCGGCTGGCGCCTGGACCTCGGCGGGGTGATCTTCGAGACGCCCGTCGCGGCGGCCCCCGGCGTCGCCGTCGAGGAGCTCGACGGGGCGCAGGTCGTCCGCTTCGAAGGGACCGTCATCGGGATCGGCCGGCCGGCGACGCTGGCCGCGATCCCCGATCTAGATCTCGCGCTCGTGCCCGAAGGCGCCGCCGTCGGCGGGCTGAGCGCGCGCTGGGTGGTGCCCGGGTCGGCGTCCGGCGTCGGCGGACCCCGCGGGGTGGCCGCCGCCGTCGGCGACGTCGTCACCTTCACGGGCCGCGGCGACGAGCTCTACGTCTACAGCCGCGAGGAGCGGACGCGGTGGTCGTGGTTGCGGCGGTTCGGTCGCGGCCGAGCGTCGTGAGGCGCTACTCCACCCAGAGGACGTGCCAGGTGTGGACGTTCGGCCCGCCGTACCCCTCGAGGTAGCCGGGGTAGCTGCTCGGGCTGCCGTACTGGGCGAGGGGGACGATCTGCATCCACCAGCAGCCGACGCCGTCGGTGCTGTCGACGTCGCTGGTGCGGCAGTGCACGCCCGCGTCGGTCCAGTACTTGTCGTGGAGGCCGTTGAACCCGCTGCAGGTCGTGGACTCCTCGCCCGCGATGTAGACGTAGTCGAAGCCGTTGGTGGTCGCCTCGAAGGGGTCGTGGGCCTGCGACCAGATCGTGTAGTGGTTGCGGGGGTCGGTGTCCCACGCCCCGGAGTTGCCGACCTCGAGCCGCCAGGTGGTGACGCCGCTGATGTCGGCGAAGTCGTTCCGCTCGACGAGGCGGCTGAAGACGTCGTCCTCCGGGTCGCCGATGTCCTCCCAGTCGGCGACCGACCAGAAGTACGGGTACAGCGACGCGTAGAGCCGCGTCCAGCCGCCCCCGTCGGTGGTCATGTCGCACCACGCCTGCCACGCGTCGGTGGTGTCGCCGTCGGCGTCGGGGTCGATCCAGTAGAGCCCGTCCTCGGCGGTGGGGTCGTCGGCGAGGATGGTCGCGCAGGAGGCGCTGGCGCAGTCCTGGGACAGGGCGGGGGCGCCGTCGTCGCTGTTGCCGTCGCAGTCGTTGTCGATGCCGTCGCAGAGCTCGGGGGCGCCGGGGTAGACGGTGTCGTCGTCATCGTCGCAGTCGGTGCCGTCGGCGACGTGGTCGGCGGGGGCGTCGCAGGCGACCGTGGGGGCGGCGGGGTCGCCGAACGTGTCGCCGTCGTCGTCGAGGTACCAGGTGTCCGCGCCGAACGCGTTGTCGTCGGCCACGCCGTCGCAGTCGTTGTCGACGCCGTCGCAAATCTCCAGCGCGCCGGGGCGGAGGGCGGGATCGCCGTCGTCGCAGTCGAGGTCGTTGGCGACGTAGCCGGCGGGCTGGAGGCAGGCGTCGGCCGAGGTGGAGGAATCGGGGTCGCCGTAGCCGTCCCCGTCGTCGTCCGCGAACCACGTCAGGAGGACGTCCTCGTCGACGGAGCTGTCGCAGTCGTTGTCGGCGCCGTCGCAGACCTCGGTCCCGCCGGGGAAGGAGGTGGGGTCGAGGTCGTCGCAGTCCTCGCAGGCGGCCGTGCCGTCGCCGTCCGCGTCCGCGTAGCCCACCGAGCCGTCGCAGTTGGCGTCGACGGGGTTGGTGCAGAGCTCGAGCGCGCCGGGGTGGACGGCGGGGTCGGCGTCGTCGCAGTCGCCGCCGTTGACGACGTAGCCGGCGGGGGGGTAGCAGGCGACGAGGGAGTCGAGGTCGTCGCCCCAGCCGTCGCCGTCGGCGTCGCCGTACCAGGGGACGGCGTCGGCGGCGTCGGGCTCGTCGACGGTGCCGTCGCAGTCGTCGTCGTCGAGATCGCAGACCTCGGTCGCGCCCGGGTACTCGGCGGGGTCGGCGTCGTCGCAGTCGCCGTCGCACACCGCGGCGCCGTCGGCGTCCGCGTCGGCCTCGTCGGCCCCGGGGGAGCCGTCGCAGTCGTTGTCCGCGCCGTCGCAGGCCTCGGCGTTGCCGGGGTAGTTGGCGTCGTCGGCGTCGTCGCAGTCCGCGTCGCAGGTGGAGAGGCCGTCCCCGTCGGCGTCGAGGGACTCGACGGTGGGGTCGGCGTCGTCGCAGTCGCCGTCGCAGGAGGACGCGCCGTCGCCGTCGGCGTCGAGGGAGTTCAGGGCGGGGTCGGTGTCGTCGCAGTCCGTCTCGGCAGGGTCGCCGTCGCCCGCCGTCGAGTCGTCGTCGTCCGCGACCGAGTCGTCGTCGTCGGCGACCGAGTCGTCGTCGTCCGCGGTCGAGTCGTCGTCGTCGGTGACGTCGTCGTCGTCCGCGACGTCGTCGTCGTCCGCGACGTCGTCGTCGTCGGGGGTGGCGTCGTCGTCGTCCACGGGGCAGGCGCTGAGCAGCGCGGCGAGCAGGGCGAAGATGATGACGTGGCGCATGGCGGGCCCTCCGCGGTGAACTTACCGCGGGACACCGGGGGGCCGAATCAGCTCAGACGTGGCCGGCGGACTTCAGCCAGTCCACCAGGTCCTGCACCGTCTCCCTCGCGGGGCGGTACGTGTAGCCGAGGTCGCGCTCCGCCTTGCTGCAGTCGACGAACCAGTAGAGGACCGCGTGCGCGAGCAGGTCGGGGTTGACCGGGGTCGGCAGCCCCACCGCCGCGAGCCACCGGATCACCGCCAGGGTCAGCCCGTTGGGCAGCTGGAGCACCCACTTCTTGACCCCCGCGCACTCGAGGATGAGGCGCGTCAGGTCGGGCGCGGCGATGTTCTCGCCGCCGAGGATGTAGCGCTCGCCCGGCGTGCCCTTCTCGATAGCCGACGCGATGCCGGCGGCGATGTCGTCGACGTGGGCCAGCGCCGTGCCCCCGTTGACCGTCAGCGCGGGCCAGTCCTTGAGCGTGTCGCGGGCGTACTCGGCGGTGATGAAGTCGTCGTCGTGGGGCCCCCACACCTCGCACGGGCTGACGATGACGACCGGCAGCCGCTCCTGCTCCCACAGGTCCCGGCACAGCTGCTCCGCCTCGATCTTGGCGTGGGCGTAGACGAAGGGCTCGGGGGGGAGGTCGAAGTCGGCTTCTTCGTTCTGGACCTCGGGGGTGGTGGTCGCGCCGATCGCCGTGCACGACGAGACGAACACCGTCCGGAGCTTCCCCGCGAACGTGGCCGCCTCGAGCACGTTCCCCGTCCCCGTGACGACGACCTTCCGCATCATCGGCGACCGGATCTGGTCCCACGACGAGATCGACGCGAGGTGGATGACGGCGTCGCAGTCCTTCATCCCCGCCGTCAGCGAGTCGACGTCGAGGAGGTCGCCGACGTGCCGCTCGAAGGCGACGTCGTCGATCCGATTCGTGTTCGACGTCTCCCGCAGGAGGCAGCGGACCTCGTGGCCGTCGGCGACGAGCTTGTGGACGACGCGGGACCCGATGAAGCCGTTCCCGCCGGTGACGAAGACCTTCACGCGGCGGGTCCTACCATCAACGCAGCAGCATCGTCACCCCGACGCGCGGCATCACGAACGCCGCCGTCTGCGCGACGGGGACGCGGGTGCCGAACCAGGCCGCCGACGCGTCCTCGCTCTCGAGCTCCGTCAGCAGCCGGAACGCCGGCCCGACCTCGATCGCGACGCCGCCGCCGGCCCGGAAGCGGAGGAGGAGGTCGGCGTCGACGGTGATCCGGTCGGCGGTGGTGTCGTCCCGCGTCAGCTCGTCGGGGAAGAGCGCGTCCTCGCCCGCGCGGGGGAAGTCGAAGGGGAGGGCGGGGTCCGCGTAGCGGCGGTGCGTCCAGCGCTTCTCCGCGGTCGCGCTTACCGACCAGACGACCGCCCAGCGGGCCTCGGGGCCGAGGACGTGGGTGGTGGTGACGCCGAGGCGCGGACCCAGCCCCGCGTAGCCCGGCGCGGCGAGGTGGCCGTAGTCGTCCCAGAGGTGGCGGTTGGTCTCGGTGGTGAAGCCGCCCCAGCTCGCGCCGATCGCGGCCCAGAGCTGGGCCTCGTGGCGCTGCAGGCCGCCGACGCGGACGCCGCCGCCGGCCTCCACGCGCGTGCCGTGGGTCGCCAGCAGCGCCCCCCGTCCGGTCTGCGTCTGCTCCTCGGGGGAGACGTTGGTGAGGCGCTCGATCTCGCCGGGGGCGTTGAGGTGGACGTAGCGGTACTCCAGCCCGCCGCGCACGAGGCCGCGCCGGCCGAGCACGGCGTGGCCGAAGGCGGCCACCTCGGGGGACAGCTCGGGGCCGCCGGTCAGCGTCGTGCCGGGCTGGACGGGGCCGGGCCGGGCGCCGAGCCGGCCGACCACGCTGAAGGAGCCGCGGACGCCGAGGGGGTGGTAGCCGAGGTCGAGATCGAGGTCGATGACGGCCGCGTCCGGCGCGGCCTCGTCGGGGAGCTCGTAGGCGGGCGCGCCGCCGTCGAGCTCGTCCTCCTCCCGGTCGGCGGCCCGCTCGGCGGCCATCGCCTGCAGCTCGAGGTCGAAGAGCCAGTCCTCGGGGACGGTGCCGTCGTCCTCGGGGAGGGCCTCGCTCCACGTCCGGCTGACGTGGGGGGCGAGGTAGCGGGCGTTGGCCGCGCCCTGCTGGTCGTTGTGGCCGAGGACGACGCGGCGGTGGGTGACGCGGACGAGGTAGGCGCGGGCGAGGGCGAGGCGGGCGTCGGTGTTCCAGCACTCGACGGTGCCGTCGCGGCAGTCGTCGATGAGGGCGTCGGCGCGGGCCGCGAGGTCCTCCAGGGACTGGAGGTCCAGCGCCACGATCTGCTCCCCCGCGGATGCGGAGGCGGCGTACAGCGACGCTGTCAGGAGGAGGAGCGGGGCGAGTCCCCGCCTCACTCCAGGTCCTCCGCTCCGAACTCCAGGAGCGTCTGGAGGGCTTCCCCGCTGACGGGGGCGAGGCGCAGCTGGGCGACGAGCGACCGCACCTCGGCCGCGCGCGCCTCGCTGCCCTCGGGGATCTCGGCCACGATCTCGTCCAGCGGCATGCCGTCCAGTCGGACCGTCGTGAGGCCCTGCTCGGGGTCATGCACGACGGCGACGGCCTCGCCGGGCCGGACCTCGGCCAACGGATTGCCGCTGTCCGCGACGAGGAAGACGAGCCCCTCCTGCACGGAGATGGCGCCGACGCCCCGCGCCGCGCCGGACGTGAAGACGGTGCCGACGGGGAGCGCGCGGGCCGGGACCGTGGCGAAGCGGACGTGCTCGACGGTGGGGCGGACCTCGTCGTTGCGGACGAAGGTGACGAGCCCCGAGCGCAGGACGGCGGCCTTGCCCCGGATGGTGAGGCCCGCGTCGCCGTGGCGGACGAGCCCCTCGGTGGAGCGCTCGCGCGCGGCGGCCGGGGTCGGGGTCGGGGCGGAGGGCGCGAGGACGGCGACCCGGTCGGCGTCGCGCTCGACCTCGGCGGACGGCGCGGCGCCCGACGAGTCGCGGACGGGACCCGTCAGCCGGGCGGGGGACGCGCCTGCGCCGGTGACTGCGTTCTCGTTCTCGACCTCGTTCTCGTTCTCGTTCTCGTTCTCGTGGTCGTTCTCGTGGTCGTTCTCGTTCTCGTTCTCGTTCTCGTGGTCGTTCTCGTTCTCGTGGTCGTTCTCGTTCTCGACCTCGTTCTCGTTCTCGTTCTCGGCCTCGCCCTCCGTCAGCGCCGGCTCGAGCGGTCCATGAACGACCACCAGCGGCGCCGTCGCCGGCTCCGCGCCCCCCCGCGCCGCCGTCTCGTCGGGCGCCAGGACCGGCCGGAGCGCCAGCACCGCCGCCACCACGCCCAGCGCGATGCCGAGGAGCAGCATCGCCGCAAGCCCCCACGACGGCGCCGGGATCTCCCGCCCCTTCGCCCGCGTCGCCCCCGGCGGCTGGGGGATCGGCCGCGTTCCGTCGATGCCGAGCCGGTCGAGGATCGCGCTCGTCGCCTCCTCCGCGTCCCCCGGCGGCTCGGTGCCCTGCCCGATCGCGTCGAGCAGGCCGTCCATCGTGTCGTCTTCGGTGCTCATCGTTCCACCCTCTTGGCGCCGGCGTCCCACAGGTCGTCCGTCGAGACGCCCATGTCCTCCAGGATCCTCCGGCAGCGGCGACGCAAGCGCTTCTTGCGCGCCTCGTATTCGCGGTAGGTGATGTTCAGGCTGTCCGCGGCGGTCCACCCCGTCAGCTCCCCCCGCTGCTGCGCCATCCACGTGTAGAAGAGCAGCTGCTCGCCGTCGTCGAGCGCGGACAGGAACTCCCGCCGCAGCTCCGAGGCTCGCTCCTTGCCCAGCGTCTCGTCGGGGCGCTCGGGGGACTTCGACAGCAGCTCCAGGTGCGACCGCGAGCGCCGCCGCACGACGCCCGCCCGGTAGCGGTCCCGCACCCGGTTGGTGATGACGACCCGGAGCACGCGCGTCAGCGGCCCCCGCGACCGGTCGTACCAGGAGGGATCCCGGACCGTGACCTCCAGCGCGTCGTGGACGAGGTCCTCCGCCTCCTCCCGCGAGCACCCCAGCCCGCGCGCGTGGAGGTACAGCGTCCGCACGACGTCGTCCCAGGTCTCGGTCGCCGGCGCCGGCTTGCGGTGGGGATCCTTCACGCTTGTCATCGTCCCACCCAGACCTACGGTCACGGAACACCGTTTTGCCAGAGGTGTCCTTGGAGAACGCATGACGACTCGATCGATCCGTTGGTACGAGCGCGCCGCCGTCGCCACCCTCCTGCTGCTGACCGGCGTCCTCATCGGGGTCACGCTGACCCCCGCCGAGCCCGCCCCCGTCCCCGTCCGCACCGTCCCCGTCGCGGCACCGGCGCCGACGTTCGCGGCGATGCCGGCCGCCCTCGCCGCGGTCCCCGACGGCGCCTCCATCCCCGACGTCGCCGCGGCCGTGCTCCCGTCCGTGGTCAACGTCGAGAGCGCCACCCGGCGCGGCCCCGGGGGCAGCGGCAGCGGCGTCATCGTCGATCGCGGGGGCGTCATCCTGACCAACCACCACGTCGCCTCCGTCGCAGGCGACCTCCGCGTCACCACCCACGACGGCGAGTCCTTCCCCGCCAAGGTCGTAGGCAGCGACGCCAAGTCCGACGTGGCCGTCCTCAAGCTCGTCGGCGACGTCCCCGACGACCTCGTCGCCATCCCCTTCGGCGACTCCGACAGCCTCCGCATCGGCGAGACGGTCCTCGCCGTGGGGAACCCCTTCGGCCTGTCCGGCTCGGTCACGATGGGCATCGTCAGCGCCCTCGGTCGCGGCAGCGTCTCGATCGTCGACTACGAGGACTTCATCCAGACCGACGCGGCCATCAACCCGGGCAACTCCGGCGGGGCGCTGGTCAACCTGTCCGGCCAGCTGGTCGGCATCAACACGGCCATCCTGTCGCGCACCGGCGGCAACCAGGGGATCGGGTTCGCGATCCCCACGACGCTGGCGCGCCCGATCATGGAGTCGCTGCTCGACAACGGCCGCGTCGACCGGGGCTGGCTCGGGGTCTCCATCCGCGACGCGGTCCCCGGCGCCGTCGACTTCGACAAGCTCGGCCTCGACGAGGACCTCCGGGGGGTGCTCGTGGCGGGGTTCGTGAAGGGCAGCCCCGCCGAGGAGGCCGGCCTCCGCCGCCACGACGTCATCCTCGCCGTCGACGGCCACGCCACGGACACGTCGGCCCGCCTCCGGAACCGCGTCGCCCACACGCCGGCGGGCCGGACGGTCTCCCTCGACGTCGTCCGCCAGGGCGAGCCGATCACGATCGAGGTGGTCCTCGATCCCCTCCCCTCGGAGTCCACGCGCTCCCTCTGGCGCTGATTTCCGGTCTTCCTGATTGGCGGGAGGGCGTGCTACCTAGACGGTCCGTCCGCCCGCCGGAGACCGCCATGCGCCGAATCAGCCCCCTCCTCGCCCTCCTCGTCCTGCTCCCCGCGAGCGGCGTCGTCGCCGCCGACTTCGGCCCCGTCTCGACGCTGACCGACGAGTCCGGCTGGGAGAGCCTCGGCGTCAAGGAGCACAAGGGGGCGGCGCTCGACGTCCAGATCCGCATCAAGTACGTCGGCGACCGGCCCTGCCTCGTGGGCGAGGCGGACGTCGAGGTGGGGAAGGACAAGCTGCTCTCGGTGGCGACGGACATCGAGGGCGCCATGAGCTGGTCGTCGGCCCCCATGGAGGCGTCCCGCACGCTCGGGAACGACGGCGACGTCGTCCACTACTTCCAGCTCCTGGACACCCCCCGCTGGACGCTGACGAAGGACCGCTACTGGGTCCTCGCGGGCCGGATCCACAACCGCAGCGACGGCAGCGTGGCGTTCCAGTGGAACCGGTTCGACTGGAAGACCCGGTACCCCGACCTCGTCGACGAGCTGGAGCGGGACCACGAGGACGCCATCGAGCCCCCCGTCAACTACGGCGAGTGGCGCTTCACCCCCAACGGGACGAAGACGAACGTCCGCTACTACGTCTGCAGCGACACCGGCGGCAAGCTGTCCGAGGGCGTCCAGAAGCTGGCCTCCAAGGAGACGCTTCCGGACACCGTCGCCGACCTCATCATCGCTGCCCGCAAGCGCTAGGCGTACCTGACCCGGGCGGCACGCGCACGGATGTAGGATCGGCGCGGAGGGAACGATGCGCTGCTGGATGATCTTGCTGCTCGCGGGAGTCCTCGCCGGTTGTCCCGTCGATGACTACGAGGGGGACGCGCCGGGCGAGTGCGCCGACGGGGCCGACAACGATCGGGACGGCGCGTACGACTGCGACGACCCGGACTGCGCGGAGTCCCCCGACTGCGCCGGCGATGACGACGACGCTGTCGATGACGACGACGTTGCGGACGACGACGATGCTGTCGGAGACGATGACGACGCCGCCGGCGACGACGACGACTCGGTCGCTGACGACGACGACGCGGCCGGGGACGACGACGACGCGGCCGGTGACGACGACGACGCGGCCGGGGACGACGACGACGCGTCCGGCGACGACGACGACGCTGCTGTTTCCACCACCGTCGTGCTCGTCCAGAACCTGCTCCCCGAGGGCTGCACCTGGACCTCGTTGGAGTTCGACGTGGAGCAGGACGGCCTCGGCATCGCCACGATTGCCGTCGTCGAGGCCAACCGGCCGTTCGGGATGGTGGTCGACGCGGGCCACGAGTACCAGCTCGACCTCGACACTGCGCCCACCGCCACATGCGACACCTGGAGCCTGTTCGCAACGTGGTCGGGCTCCGTGCCCGAAGACTGCTACTACCTGATGTCGATCGCGGCGGACGGCGCCCCGCTGCCCGATCACTGGTTCCCGGGCAGCCTCCTCCAGTGCGAGGGCGTGGACTACGTCGCCGATCAGGTCCGCATCGCCTTCACGGAGGGGACGTTGCCGGCGTACGCGCAGTCCCAGATCGAAGACCTCGGGTTCACCGCCGTCCAGACCCGCAGCGATCCCGTGACCTTCCTCGTCACCAACGGCAGCGGCCTCTCGGCGCCCGAGATGACGCTGGCCCTCGCTTCCGTCGATCAGCTCTGGTGGGTCGCGCCCGATCCCATCTGATCCGCGGCGACCATTTGCACGAAGTCGTTAGAATAGTCGCGACCATCTGAACGAAGGCGTTAGAATGGTCGCATCGACCGACTCCACTCCGAGGTCGCCCGGCTCCACCTCCGGACCGAGCGTCAGATGCTCTTCGTCTCCGGCCCCCGCCAGGTGGGCAAGACGACCGCGTGCCGGGCGGCCGGGGCTTCGTTCCCGGAGTACGCCTACCTGAACTGGGACGTCCCCGCCGACGCCGACGCCATCGCCCGCGGGCCCGCCGCCGTGGCCGAGCGGCTCGAGTTGGCCCGGGTGCGGGACGAGCCGCTGGTCGTCGTGCTGGACGAGATCCACCGCTTCGGCCGCTGGAAGACCTTCCTCAAGGGGCTGTTCGACACCTGGAGCCCGGACGCGCGCATCGTCGTCACCGGCAGCGCCCGCCTCGACGTCTTCAAGGCCGGCGGCGACTCGCTCATGGGGCGCTACTTCCCCTACCGGATGCACCCCCTGTCCGTCGCCGAGCTCCTTCGTCCGACCGTGCCGGAGAGCCCGATCTCGCCGCCGGCTCGGCTCGACGACGACGCCTGGCAGGCCCTCCTGCGGTGGGGCGGGTTCCCCGAGCCGTTCCTCCGGCAGGACCCCCGCTTCTTCAACCGCTGGCGGCGAACCCGCGACCAGCAGCTCTTCAAGGAGGACCTGCGCGACCTGACCCGCATCGCCGAGCTGGGGCAGGTCGAGGTCCTCGCCCGCATGGTCCGCGCCCGCGTCGGCCAGCTCACGAGCTACGCCTCCCTTGCTCGCGACGTCCGCGCCTCCATCCCCACGATCTCCCGCTGGTTGGAGACGCTCGCGCGTCTCTACTGGTGCTTCGCAGTCCGCCCGTGGCACCGCAACGTCACCCGAGCGCTCCGCAAGGAGCCGAAGTACTACCTGTGGGACTGGAGCCAGATCGACGATCCGGGCACGCGGGCGGAGAACTTCGTCGCCTCCGCCCTGCTCAGGGCCGTGCACTTCTGGACCGACCACGGGTTCGGCGAGTTCGGCCTGCACTTCGTCCGCGACAAGGACAAGAACGAGGTCGACTTCCTCGTCAGCCGCGACGGCGAGGCCTGGTTCCTGGTGGAGATCAAGGCGACTGCAGGACCGCTGTCGCCCGCGCTGGCCCGCTTCCAGAAGCAGACCGGCGCCCCGCACGCGTTCCAGATCGCGCTCGACGCCGAGTACGTGGACCGCGATGTCTTCGAGCTGGAAGAGCCGCGGGTCGTCCCCGCCCGCACGCTGCTCTCGCAGCTCGTCTAGTTCGTCCGGCGCTACTCCTCGGGCTGGACGATGTGGAACTCGACGCGGCGGTTCTGCGAGCGGCCCGCCTCCGTCTTGTTCGTCGCGATGGGGACCTGCTCGCCGTAGCCGACCGCGCTCAGGCGCCAGTCCTCGACGCCCCGGCCGATGAGGTAGCGGCGGACGCTCTCGGCGCGGCGCTGGGACAGGTCGAGGTTGTAGTCGTCCTCCCCCTCGCTGCTGGCGTGGCCCTGGATCTCCATGCGGACGCCCTCGTACTCCCTGAGCACGGACGCGGCCTGGTCGAGCGTCGGGAACGACGAGCTCAGCAGCTCCTCGCTGTCGACCTTGAAGTTGATGTTGGGGATCACGCCGGTGAAGCGCTTCAGCTCCTCGGGGATCTCGTCGGGGCAGCCGTCCTCGTCCTCGAAGCCGTTCAGCGTCTCGGGGTGGTTCGGACAGCGGTCGTCGACGTCGAGGACGCCGTCCTGGTCGTTGTCGAGGTCGGGGCAGCCGTCCTTGTCCTCGAAGCCGTCCTCGTCCTCCTCCTTGTTGGGGCACTCGTCGGCGTCGTCGGGGAGGCCGTCGTCGTCGTTGTCGAAGTCGGGGCAGCCGTCGCCGTCCTGCCAGCCGTCCGCGTCCTCGACGTCGTTGGGGCACTGGTCGACCGTGTCCATGATCCCGTCGGCGTCGTTGTCCGGGTCGGGGCAGCCGTCGTTGTCCTCGAACCCGTCCAGGTCCTCCTGGTCGCCGGGGCACTGGTCGCGGTCGTCGTAGACGCCGTCGCCGTCGCTGTCCTGCTCGGGGCAGCCGTCCGCGTCGTCGATGCCGTTGAGCTCCTCGGCCGCGTTGGGGCACAGATCGGAGCTGTCGGGGATGCCGTCGCCGTCGTTGTCCGGCTCGGGGCAGCCGTCGTCGTCCCGGAAGCCGTCCTTGTCCTCGGCCTCCAGCGGGCAGCCGTCGCGGACGTCGGGGATGCCGTCGCTGTCGTTGTCCGGCTCGGGGCAGCCGTCCGCGTCCTGGAACCCGTCGACGTCCTCAGCCTGGTCGGGGCACGCGTCCGCGTTGTCGTTCAGCCCGTCGCGGTCGTTGTCGAACTCGGGGCAGCCGTCGCCGTCGCGCCAGCCGTCGCGGTCCTCCGGCTCGTCGATGCACTGGTCGTCCACGTCGGGGACGCCGTCCTCGTCGTTGTCCCGGTCCGGGCAGCCGTCCTCGTCGCGGAAGTCGTCGAAGTCCTCGGGCTGCTCGGGGCACTCGTCGTCCCGGTCGGGGATCGTGTCGCCGTCGGTGTCCTTGCGGGACTTGCCGCCGAGGAGGACGAAGAGCGAGCCCGTCAGCTCGGCGTGGTGGAACGTGTCGTGCCACTCGACGACGCCGGAGCCGCGCTGCCACGCCGGGATCGCGTCGCATGTGCCCACGTTCCGCCGCCACGCGTCGACGTCGATCGTGTCGACGTTCGGGTCGTAGCAGTTGTCGTCGTCCCCGAGGGACAGCACGTAGCGGCCGTCGATGCGGATGCCGAAGCGGTCCACGATCAGGAACTTGATCCCGCCGCCGACGTCGAACACGAAGTCCATGTCCTTGTCGCTGTAGAGCAGGTTCCCGGCCTGGATCTGCTCGTCGGACAGGTACGGATCCCGGAGCGCCGAGCTGCCCGAGGCGCGGGCGTTGGGGCGGACCCGGTCGTCGATCTCGTAGTACCGGAAGCCCGCCCCCACGGCGACGTAGGGGACCACGCTCCAGGGCGTCATGTGGACGACGAGGTCGAAGTGGGGGAGCAGGTAGTGGCCGGCCTTGAGCCCGTGCTCCGTGGTCACCGGCATGTACGACATCGTCGCCTCGGCGCCGATGTACTCCATGATGTTGATGCCGAGGCGTCCGCCGATCATGGGGGCGTGGCGGAAGTTCTCGAGGTTGCCGCCGAAGAAATAGACGCCGCCGAAGGCGTCGATCTCGGCCGAGCGGGGGATGATCTGCGCGTCGGCCGTCGCGGGGACGGACACGAGCGCGACCAGCGAGCACAGGACGATGCGGAACCGGCTCATGGTCGCGCCTTCTACAGACAAAGCCCCGGAGCAGCAACATCTATACTCGCGCGCTCATGCGTGAGGCCGTCACCTTTCCCCAGATCGAGCTGATCCTCGAGATCCTCGACGACCGCGACATCAACCGCGAGCGGATCGAGATCCCGCTCGGCTGCTCCGATCCCGGGTCGGTCACGAAGAAGAGCAACGGGATCGTGCGCGTGGTCGTGCCCGCGACGGGGGACTTCGAGGACTGGCTGGAGTCGGTCGAGGGCGAGATCCTCGCCGCGCTCGGCTACGAGTAGCGGGCCCGCTCCCGGTCGAACCAACCCTTGATGCCCGCCAGGACCGCGCGGTCCAGCGGCGTCAGCCCGGCCAGCCGAAGCCCCACGCCGGCCTCCCCCTCGCGCTCCACCCACGTCACCTCGCCCATGCTCCGGACGACGACGTGGGAGTTGGGGGGGACGAGCTCGAACCAGACGCGGTCGCCTTCGCTGAGGCCGTGGTCGACGACCGGGACGAAGACCTGGGTGACGGTCTGGAGGTGCGCGGCGACCTCGAGGAAGAGCGTGGAGAAGCCAGGCGCCCACCGGACGACGGGGACGTCGGAGGCGTCGACCACGCTCGCGGCGCCGTGGTCCGCCCCGCTCCAGTGCGCCGCCGCCGCGGCCTGCACGTCCTCGCCGGACATGACCCAGCGGACGTAGCGGGCGATCGCGCGGCGCTTCTCGGGGGGGAGGTTGTGGAACTCGACGCCGACGATGCGGCCGCCCTGCTTGCCCGGGCGGAAGCTCCGGACGAGGCCGGCGCAGGCGATCTCCTCGCCGTCGTCGGGGAGCGCGAACGCGATGCTGAAGACCTGCCCCAGCTCGACCGCGCCGCCGTACTCGACGGCCGCGCCGGTGGCGCTGATGTCGTGCGTGGTCGTCGTGACGGAGGTGCCGTCGACCTCGAGCTCGACGGGGATGCGGGCGGGGACGCGGGGCGCGGTCCGCTGCTCGCGGCCGCTCGGGGCGGGGCGGCTGTCCATCGGACGGATCTTCGCAGGCTCGGTCATGTCGTGCGCTCCCGGACGGGTCATTCCCACCCTATCGGCGGACGGAGGAGGGACTTGAGCGACGGAAACCGTCGGAAATCCCTTTACTTTCGGCGTCCGGCGGGGCACTTGGGGCGCCGATGCCCGACGCACGCAAGGACTCCGACCCATCGTTCGACGCCCTCGGCCTCGATCCGCGCCTCGTCGCGGCGATCGCCGAGCTGGGCTTCGAGCGCCCCACCGGCATCCAGGCCGACGCCATCGGGCCGCTGCTGGAAGGGCGCGACGTCGTCGCCCGGGCGCGCACCGGATCGGGCAAGACCGCGGCCTTCGGGCTGCCGCTCCTGCACCGCCTCCAGGACGGTGGACGCGGACCCCGCGCGCTCGTGGTGGCCCCCACCCGGGAGCTCGCGTCGCAGGTCGGCGACGCCCTCGCGAGCTACGCGCGCGGCCTCCCCATCAGCTTCGTGACCATCTACGGCGGCGCGTCGTACCGCCCCCAGCTGCGGGCCCTGAAGGATGGCGTGACCGTTGTCGTCGGCACCCCCGGCCGCCTCATCGACCACCTCGAGCGGGGCAGCCTCGACCTCAGCGGCGTCGAGCTGGTCGTGCTCGACGAGGCCGACGAGATGCTCAACATGGGCTTCCTGGAGGACGTCGAGCGGCTCCTCGCGGCCGCCCCCGAGGAGCGCCAGGTCGCGCTCTTCTCGGCGACGATGCCCCCGCCGATCCGGCGCACCGCGAAGCGCTACCTCCGCGACCCGCTGACGGTCGAGACGGACATGGCGCGGGGCACCACGGTCGACCACGTCCGCCAGCGCGCGCTGACGGTGCCGCACGCCTTCAAGATCGACGCGCTGGTCCGCTACCTCCGCGGCGAGGCAGCCGGCGCGGCGCTCGTCTTCTGCCGGACGAAGCTCGGCTGCGGGGAGGTCGCGGGCGCGCTCGTGGCCGCCGGCATCGAGGCGGACGCCCTGCACGGGGACCTCGCCCAGGCGGAGCGGGAGCGCGTGCTGCGGCGGCTCCGCTCGGGCTGCATCGGCGTAGTCGTGGCGACCGACGTGGCTGCCCGGGGGTTGGACGTCGACCACATCACGCACGTCGTGAACCTCGACCTGCCGGACAACCCCGAGAGCTACACCCACCGCATCGGCCGCACGGGCCGGGCCGGCCGCGAAGGCACCGCGCTGACGCTGGTGACCCCCCGCGAAGCGGGCAAGCTGCGGTGGATGAGCAGGGTGCTGGGCGCCGACTTCGAGGCGTACCGGCTCCCCACCGACGCCGCGCTCGCCCAGCGGGCTCGCGCGAAGCTGGCGGACGAGCTGAGCGGCGCCGGGGACCAGGCCCGCGCCTGGATGCAGCACCTGCTGGAGCAGGGCGTCGAGCTCGAGGACCTCGCGGCCGCCGCGCTGGAGCTCGTCGCCGAGGCGCGCTCCGTGCCGCTGACCCGTGATCTCCCCGACGAGCTCCCCCGCTGGGCCACCGCCGACCTCCGCCCCCCGCCGCGTCCGCCGAAGTCGCGAGCTCCGCAGGCGCGGCCCCCCCGCGGCCGGGGTCCGCGTCCCGGTGGGCCGCCCGAGTGCGAGCTGTTCATCGGCGCCGGCCGCGCGATGGGCGTCCGCCCGGGCGACCTCGTCGGCGCCCTGGCGGGGGAGACGGGCATCGCCGGGGGCGACATCGGCCGCATCCAGGTCGGTGAGCGGAGCAGCTTCGTGGGCGTCAGCCGCCAGATCGCCGACGCCGTTCTCCACGGCCGAGCGTCCCTGAACGTGCGGGGGCGGGACGTCAAGCTGGCGATGGCCCGGCCGCGGGCCCCGAGGCGCTAGCAGTCCGTTGATCTACGCCCGATGGGACGCGAATCGGGGACAGACGGC
>CAYFOA010000055.1:0-38552 GCA_964344575.1 uncultured Rickettsiales bacterium
CAGGCCGGCCTCCGCGGCGGCGGCGGCGGCGACGCGGCGGCCAGCGCGGGCGAGCTCGGCGGCGCCGGGGGCGGCCCCGGCGGGTCGGTCGAGGCGACGGCGGTCGAGATCAAGGGCAACGTCAGCACCGGCAGCGCCGACATCGTCAGCAGCAGCCCCGAGGACACCACCTCGGTGGCGCGGACGATGAAGCGGTACACCGGCCGCGTGAAGCAGTGCTACGAGAAGGAACTCAAGGGCAACCCGGACCTCGGCGGCAAGGTCACGGTCTCCTTCGACATCGACACCTCGGGGAACGTCAGCGGCGTCTCGGTCGCGGCCAACACCACGGGGAATTCGGCCCTGGGTGACTGCATCAAGAAGGTGGTCCAGCGCATCCGATTCGTGCCTCCTCCCGAGGACGAGATGGAAGTTGCCGGATACCCATTCATCTTGGCGAAGCAGTAGCCGATAAGGCTGGTTTGACACCGGGGTGAAGCGAACCCATACTCAACCACTGTGGCTCTGGTCCGCTGCAGGAGAGGTCACGTGTTTCGCACCAGCTTTCTGATCCTGGCGGTCCTTGCGGGCCTCATGGTGGTCCCCGCCGTCGCCCAGGAGGCGACCAGCGAGGACATCACGGGGGCCGATCTCACGTCGAAGCAGAAGGAAGAGTTCGCCGCCGCCACGGTGGATGAGCTCGACGCGGCGATGACGGACGTGATCAGCCTCATCGAGGCGGCTTCGGCGACCAACGACGTCATCCTGCTCAACTGCCTCAACGAGAAGCTCGGTCTCCTCAAGGGCCTCCACAAGGTCGCCCAGGACGCGAAGATCGACCTCGCCGAGGCGGTCGCGCGAGAGAACGCAGACCTGCAAGAGCACAACTTCCGCAAGGCGTTCATCGCGCGGGATCAGGGCCAGGCGATCGCCGCCGAGGCCGAGGCGTGCATCGGGCAGGTGGGGACGTCGTTCCCCGGCCAGACGCGGATGGTGGTTCGTTACGAAGGATCCGAGGGTGCCGATGACGATTTCGGTGCGGCGGAGGGTGGCGAGACGCGGCCGCCCGATTCGTCGCCGGTCGAGTAGTCGCGCGGAGCGGCTTGCGCGGTCGCTCCGAGTCAGGCACAACCGGGTGGCCGTTTCAGGGGAGAGGCTGCCCAGCGCGGAAGCTGAGCAGGTGCGGAGGCAGTCAGTGGTGGGGCCGAGCAGACCGGGAATCCAGCGCGCCGTCCGGCGGGTCGCCCTCGCGACCCTGGCCGTCGTCGTTCTCGCTGCTGGACCTGCTCTCGCGGGCGACGACGGCATCCCCCTCGGTCCCCTGGTCGCCAAGCCCTCCATCAAGATCGAGGCCGTCTACGACAGCAACGTCTTCCGCGAGCAGCGCTCGCCCGACGCCGACCTCGGTCTGACGCTCCTCCCCAACGTCGGCTTCGTCTACCCCGGCGAGAACTTCCGCTGGGAGCTGGACGCCTACTACCGCTTCTTCACCTACTTCAACGTCGGCGGCATCAACCACGACGTCCTCCGCGATCTGGCCAGCTTCGGGGTCGGTACGACCATCGACGCCGGCCGCCAGGCGAAGTTCGGCTTCTGGACCTCTCCCCAGTTCGCCAACCGCCGCGGCCGCCGGGGCGCCGACGTCAACGACGTCGAGGGCAGCGACCTCAGCTACGAGCTCACCGTCAGCGTCCCCATCGAGTTCCGCATCCGCCCGACGCAGGCCTTCCAGATCGGGATCGACGGCCACTGGGAGTACGTCCGCGCCTACTTCCCGCCCTTCGACCCCGACCCCCAGATCCTCGGGCAGCCCCACGACGTCGGCGGCGGGATGTCGCTCGACTGGAAGTTCTTCCCCCGCTCCCACCTCCTCATCGACGCGGACGTCGGGCACGTCTTCCAGGGCCCCGCCGACGCCGCGAACCACGACTCCGCCGTCGAGAACACGTACTGGCGGGCGCTCGTCGGCCTCAAGGGCGACGTCACCCGCAAGCTGTCGATGATGGGCCTCATCGGGTACGGCAACGTGTACCTCGGGACCGCGCTGCGAGCCCAGAACCTGACCGGCCTCGAGGGGCTCATCGGGCGCGCCGAGATCGCGCTGCGTCCCATCCGCAGCCAGCGCCTCGCGCTCGGGTTCCACCGCGACTTCAGCTTCCGCTACTACGCGTATCACATCACCGACACCCAGGCGTACTTCAAGTACAAGGGCACGATCGCGGACCGCCTCGGCATCGCCGCCCGCTTCTCGTACACCTACCGGGACATCGAGGGCCAGGTCGGCGGCGCCGACCCGGGCATCCCGCGCCAGGAGCACCAGTTCACCGGCGGCGTCGACGTCGAGGTGATGATCGCGCAGTGGTTCCACATCCTCGCGGGCTACCAGTTCAGCGCGGTCAACCCGTCGAGCAGCAACGTCGGCGAGTACATCGACAACCGGGTCAACCTCGGCGTGTCGCTCGGCTTCCGCTAGTCCGGTATCTTCCTGCCGCATGACCAGCGGCTACTTCGTCCATCCCAGCTCCTACATCGATGACGGCGTCGTCATCGGTGACGGCACGAAGATCTGGTTCTTCAACCACGTCCAGAGCGGCACGGTGATCGGCGAGCGCTGCATCTTCGGGCAGAACATCAACGTCGACCGCGACGTGACCATCGGCAACGGCGTCAAGGTCCAGAACAACGTCTCCATCTACAAGGGCGTGACCGTCTGCGACGACGCGTTCCTGGGGCCGAGTTGCGTGTTCACGAACGTCCTCAACCCGCGCGCCCACGTCGAGCGGAAGGACGAGTTCCGGCCCACGCGGGTCGGGGTCGGGGCGACCGTGGGGGCGAACGCGACCATCGTCTGCGGCAACGATCTCGGCGACTACTGCATGGTCGGGGCCGGCTCGGTGGTGACGAAGGACGTGCCCCCCTACGCGCTCGTCGTCGGCGTCCCCGCGAAGCAGCTGGGCTGGGTGTCGGCGCACGGGGAGCGGCTCCAGTTCGGGGACGACGGGACGGCGACGTGCCCCGGCTCCGGCGAGCGGTACGTGCTCGCGGACGGGGCGGTGCGGCGTGTCTGACTCGGATCTCGGCCTCGGCGTCGTCGGCGCCGGCTACTGGGGCAAGAACCTCGTCCGCAACTTCGCGAAGTGCGGCCGGTCGCGCCTGCTGGCGGTGGCCGACCTCCACGACCGGAACCGCGACCGGGCCCGCGCGGCGGCCCCCGACGCGACGGTGACCGCGGACTACGACGAGCTCCTCGGGAACGAGGCCATCGACGCGATCGCCGTCTGCACGGACGCCGCGTCGCACCATAAGCTGGCCCTGGCGGCGCTCCAGGCGGGCAAGCACGTCTACGTGGAGAAGCCGTTGGCGCTGGAGGAGGCGCACGCCGAGGAGCTGGTCCGGGAGGCGGAGGAGCGGGGGCTGACCCTGATGGTCGGCCACCTGATGATCTACCACCCCGGCATCCGCTGGATCCGCGGCCAGATCACCGCCGGCGAGATCGGCGACATCTACTACCTCTACTGCCAGCGCCTGAACCTGGGCATCGTCCGCAAGGACGAGTCGGCGTGGTGGTCGCTGGCGCCCCACGACATCTCGATCATCCTCTACCTGCTCGACGCCTCGCCGACCTCGGTCAGCGCCCGCGGCAACAGCTACATCCGCCCCGACAACGAGGACGTCGTCTTCGCCAACCTCCAGTTCGAGGGCGGGCAGACCGCCGAGATCCACACCTCCTGGCTGGACCCCCACAAGATCCGGAACCTGACGCTCGTAGGCAGCCGCAAGATGGTGACGTTCGACGACACCGCCCCCCGCGAGAAGATCCGGATCTACGACAAGGGGGCCGACCGGCAGGTCGACTACGACACCTACGCCGACCTCATCTCGCTGCGGCAGGGGGACATCTGGATCCCCAGCCTCACCATGAGCGAGCCGCTGGCGCTGGAGTGCCAGCACTTCGTCGACTGCGTGCGGGACGGCAAGACCCCCGACACGCCCGGCCGGCAGGGGCTCGACGTCGTCCGAATCCTGTGTGCAGGGCAGCGGTCGATGACGGCCGAGGGCGCGCCGGTCCGCCTGGGCGGGGATGGCTGAGGCCCGGCGACGCATCACCGTCGCCCCCGTCGGCGGGCTCGGCGAGATGGGGCACCACCACCTCGCGCTCGACCTCGGCCCTGACTCCTTCCTCCTCGACTGCGGCGTCCTCTTCCCCGGCCCCGAGGACCCCGGCGTCGACCGGATCCTCCCCCCGTTCGACGTCGCCTGCGAGCGCGCCGCCGCGGGGCGCCTCCGCGGCCTGCTCCTGACCCACGCCCACCTCGACCACGTCGGCGCCGTCCGGGACCTCCTCGACGCGGTCCCCGGCCTCCCCGTCTACGGCACCGCCTTCTCCATCGGCGTCGCGCGCCGCCACCTCCAGGAGGCGGGACACTCCCTGTCGGGGCTGCACATCGTCCACCAGGGCGTCCCCCTGGAGCTGGGCGAGGCCACGATCACCTGGCACCGCGTCACCCACTCGCTGCCGAGCTGCTCGTCGGTCTCGGTCGAGTCGCCGCACGGTACGGTCATCCACAGCGGCGACTTCCGCATCCAGGACGCGCCGCTCATCGGCGAGCCCACCGACCTCCCCGGGCTGCACGCCCTCGGCGACCGCGGCGTGGACCTCGCGCTGGTCGACTCCACCGGCGCGGGCAGCCTCGGCCGCACCCTGGAGGAGCGCGCCGTCGTCGATCACCTCGCCGCCCGCATGGCCGGCGTCCCCGGCCTGGTGGTGCTGACGACGTTCGGCTCCCACGTCGAGCGGATCGTCGGCATCGTCGAGGCCGCCCGCCGGGTGGGGCGGCGGGTCGCGATCTACGGCCGGAGCATGGAGACGACGTGGCGCCTCGCCACCGAGCTCGGGCTGCACCCGCTGAAGAAAGGGGACCTCGCGAGCGTCGAAGCGATCGTGCAGGGACCCAGGCGCGAGGGCGTGGTCGTGGTGACCGGGACGCAGGGCGAGTGGCGCTCGCCGATGGCGCGGATCGGGCGCGGCGAGGACCCCCTCGTCAAGCTCGGCCCCGGCGACTTCGCCGGCTGGAGCGCCCGCGTCATCCCCGGCAACGAGCGCGCCGTCGGCCTCGTCGTCGACCGCCTCATCCGGATGGGGGTCGACGTCCAGCCGCCGTGGGGCGCCGGCCCCAAGCTGCACACCTCCGGCCACGGCCGCCGCGACGAGATCCGTCGCTGGCTCGAAGCCGTCCGTCCCGCCTGGGTCCTCCCCGTCCACGGCACCCACTGGCACCTCGCCCGCCACCGGGACCTCCTCGACGAGGCCGGGCTGACCCCCGAGCAGGTGCTCCGCGCCGAGTCCGGGGACACGCTCACGCTGCGCCCCGATTCGGGGGACGTCGAGGTCGACCGGCCGGAGCTGCCGCCCGAGGCGACCTTCGCGACCGGGGCGGCGCGGTGGACCGCGAGCGAGCCCGCGCTCAAGTCGCGGCGGAAGCTGGCGCGGACCGGCGGCGCGACGGCGGTGCTCCCCTGGTCGCCCGACGGCGGCGGGCTGGCCGACGCCCCCGTGGTCGTGACGCAGGGCGTGTTCGCCGCGTCCGAGCGCGCCGTCGCCGAGCGGGCCGTCGGCGAGGAGCTCGCCGCGGCGCTCGCGGGGAAGCTGAAGCGGGCGGACGACGAGGAGATCGAGGAGTTCGCCCGGATCGCCCTCCGGCAGGCGGTCAAGCGCAGGACGGGGACGAAGGTCGAGTGCAGGGCGCGGATCTGGCGTATGGTAGAAAACGTCGAGGTTTGACGTGGCACCACGGACGGATACCGAACGAAAGCCCAAGCGAAACTCCAAGAAGCCGCCGGCGGGGAAGGCGACCGCCCGCGTGGGCCGCGGCAGCGCTGTCCTGAGCCGGGACGCGCGGGGCGCCGGGGGTCGCATCCGCACCTCCATCCAGTCCCTCCGCCGCCGCCAGGCCGCCCTCGGCTTCGACGTCGTCAGCCTCCTCGGGATCGGCATCGCGGCGCTGCTCCTCCTCGCCGTCCTCAGCTACCACCCGGCCGACACCCGCGTCGGCGTCTGGGGCCTGGTCGAAGACGACGCCGTGGTACGGAACTGGGTCGGCCCCGTCGGCGCGGTCATCGCCGAGTGGTTCGTCGCCGCCCTCGGGATCACGGCGTTCGTGCTCCCCGTCCTCATCACGCTGATGGTCTTCGCGCTGGCCGGCCGGCGCTCCCGCAAGCCCCGCGTCGGCGACGCCGGCGGCTTCGTGGGGATGGTCGCGTCGGTCGCGCTGCTCGTCCACCTCGTCTTCCCGGAGGTCTCCTTCCGCGGCGAAGTCCTCGCCGGGGGCGGGTTCCTCGGCGACGTCCTCGCGACCGCCTTCGTGGGGAGCCTGTCCGTGCCGGGGACGTGGGTGGTCGGCCTGACGGCGCTGCTGGTCTCCGCCCGGCTGGCGTTCGGGGTCCGCTTCTTCGGGATGCTCCGCGACGGCGGCGGCCGGGTCCTGGGCTGGACGGGGAGCGGCGCGGGGAGCGTGGGGCGGGCCGCCCGGGGCGGGCTGGCGGGGTTCGCGACGGGGCTCGGCTCCGCCGGACGGTCGGCCCGGGAAGCGCTGGACGACTGGCGCCACGAGCGGGAGCTGCGCCTCGAGGAGAAGCGCTGGGAGCGCGAGGAGCGCCTCGCCCGGATGGAGGAGGAGCGGCTCGACCGGGAGCTCGAGAACGACCGACTCGACAGCTACGAGGGCTACGCGCCGCTGACCGACGACGCCGCCGCCCCGCCCCCCGCCGACGCCGGGCTGGACTCGCTGGGGCTGGAGTCGGTCGGTGCCGACAGCACACTCTCGCCGCCGCCGGAGACCCGCCGCCGGTCCCGCGTCCGGCGCCCGAGCCGACCGCAGCCGCCGACCCCCGCGTCCATCGAGGCGCCCCTGGAGGAGCCGCCGCCGGAGCCGCCGGCCGAGCGCCCGCTCGACGTGCTCGCCGAGGTCGAATTCGAACCTACCCAGGAGGAGCTGGAGGCGTTCGAGCGCGTCGACAGCATGCGCGGCGCCACCACCCGCGGGGTCGTTCACGCCGTCATCGACGTGGGGACGACCGCGAAGAAGGAGGTCTCCGCGGCGTCCGCGGAGGAGCCGTCCACCTCCGACAGCCGCCCCCGCATTCTCAGCGCGGCCCCCAAGGACGTCGCCGCGGCCAAGGTCGAGCGCGTCGTCAGCGCCCGCCGCTTCCTCCGCCGCCGCGACGAGCCGTTCGAGCTGCCGTCCCTGTCGCTGCTCGACCTCCCCCCGGAGGGCGCCACCGAGGTCGACGAGGACGAGCTCCAGTCCCAGGCCGCCCGCCTCGAGGAGACGCTCGTCCACTACGGCGTCCGCGGCCGCGTCACCGACATCCTCCCCGGCCCCGTGGTGACGATGTTCGAGTTCGAGCCCGAGCCCGGCATCAAGGTCAGCAAGATCGCCAACCTCGGGGACGACCTCGCGATGGCGCTGCGCGCGGTGAAGGTCCGCATCGTGGCGCCGATCCCGGGCAAGGGCGCCGTCGGCATCGAGATCCCGTCGCCTCAGCGGGAGACGGTCTACTTCCGCGAGATTCTCGCCTCGAAGACCTTCCGCAAGGCCCGCTCCCGCCTCCCCCTGGCGCTCGGCAAGGGCATCGACGGGGGCGTCGTCTGCTCCGACATGGCGAAGATGCCCCACGTCCTCATCGCGGGGACCACCGGCTCGGGCAAGTCGGTCTGCGTCAACACGGTCCTGCTGTCGCTGCTCTTCGGCAAGACGCCGGAGCAGGTCCGCTTCATCCTCGTCGACCCGAAGATGCTCGAGTTCAGCATCTACGACGGCATCCCCCACCTCCTCGTCCCCGTCGTCACGTCCGCGAAGAAGGCGGCCGTGGCGTTGCACTGGGCGGTCCGCGAGATGGAGCGCCGGTACAAGGTGCTCAGCGCCATGGGGGTCCGGAACATCGCCGGCTACAACGCCCGCGTCGAGCAGATCACGGCCGAGTGGGAGACGTACGACAAGCAGCTCCGGGCGGGCAAGGACCCGGCCAAGCCGGACTGCGGGCGGGCCCCCGGCGAGGACACCGTCTGCTACGTCAGCCGCGGCGACGACCCCGTCGGCGCGCCCGACAAGATGCCGTCGATCGTCATCATCATCGACGAGCTCGCCGACCTCATGATGGTCGCGCGCAAGGAGGTCGAGGAGTCGATCGTCCGCCTCGCCCAGATGGCCCGCGCCGCCGGGATCCACATGCTCCTGGCGACCCAGCGACCCTCTGTCGACGTGATCACCGGTCTGATCAAGGCGAACTTCCCGACGCGGCTCAGCTTCCGCGTCAGCAGCAAGGTGGACAGCCGGACCGTGCTCGACTCCAACGGCGCCGAGAACCTCCTGGGGATGGGCGACGGCCTCTTCCTGCCGCCCGGCAGCTCCGAGCTGATCCGCGTGCACGGGGCGTTCGTCAGCGACGAGGAGGTCAACCGCGTCGTCGACCACCTCAAGTCGCAGGGCGAGCCGCAGTACGTCGAGGCGATCCTGACCGACCCCGACGAGGACGGCGACGACGACGGGCTGTCCGACGAGGACCTCGACGAGATGTACGACCAGTGCGTGGCCGTCGTCGCCGAGGCGGGCAAGGCGTCGACGTCGCTGCTCCAGCGGCGCCTCAAGCTCGGCTACAACCGCGCCGCCCGCATCATGGACGCGATGGAGAAGCGCGGCGTCATCGGCCCCCAGGACGGCGCCCGGCCCCGCGAGGTGTTCGTGAAGCCGTATGACGACGACTAGGCTCCTCGGACTGCTCCTCGGGCTGCTTCTCCCCGCGACCGCGGCGGCGGACCCCGTCGACGACGCCCTGGCGAAGCTGCAGGCCGCCTACCAGGACGTCGCCTCCGTCGAAGCCGACTTCGTCCAGACGTCCACGGGGATGTCGTACATGGAGCCGCTGGTGCAGAAGGGGACCCTCGCTCTGGAGCGGCCCGGGTCGATGGCCTGGCGGTTCACCGAGCCCCGCGTCCAGGCCTACCTGTCCGACGGGACGACCCTCTGGATCGTCGACGAGGGCGAGAAGACCTGCACCATCTACCCCCGCATGGACGGCGTCCTCGCCCGCTACTTCGACTTCCTCACCGGCATGGCCGACGTGAAGAAGCACTTCGCGGTGACGCTGTCGGACGACGGCGCGCTCGTGCTGAAGCCGACCGACCCGAACGACACGCTCGGCACGATCGAGGTGCGGACGGATCCGAAGACCGGCCTGGTCGCCTCGATCCGCAACACCAACCCCTTCGGGGACCAGACCGACGTGGTCCTGTCCAACGTCCGCACCGGCCGCGACATCCCCGACGCGGACTTCGTGTGGACGCCGCGCGAGGGGTACCGCGAGATCCAAGCCGATTGACGGACGCCGCTGCGGCGGCTACTGACCGCCGGTGCCCGGCCGCCTCCCCGTCATCCAGCCCGCCGCCGCCCCCGCGCCGTCGATCCCCGACGAGCTCCGGGGCGAGGGGAAGCGCGTCCACTTCGTCAGCCTGGGCTGCCCCAAGAACCGGACCGACAGCGAGGCGATGCTCGCCCGCATGGGCCAGGCGGGGTGGGAGCTGAGCGACGACGCGGGCGCCGCCGACGTCATCGTCGTCAACTCCTGCACGTTCATCGACGCCGCCACCGAGGAGTCCATCGACACCATCCTCGAGATGGCCGAGCACAAGCGGGCGGGAACGGCGGAGCGGCTGGTCGTCACCGGCTGCATGGCCCAGCGGCACCACGACGCGCTCCGGTCCGAGCTGCCCGAGGTGGACGCGTTCGTCGGCACGGGGGACTACCACCGCATCCTCGACGTGGTCGGCGGCGGCGGGGACGTGGTCGGCGACCCCGTCTACGTCCAGGGGGCCGAGGCGCGCGTGAACACGCTGACCCCGTGGTCGGCCTACGTGAAGATCCTCGAAGGCTGCCCCCAGCGCTGCACCTTCTGCATCATCCCGAAGCTCCGCGGGGACCTGATGAGCCGGCCGCTGCCGGTGCTCGTCGACGAGGTCGAGGCCCTCGCCCGCGCCGGCGTCCGCGAGATCAACCTCGTCGGGCAGGACAGCAACTCCTGGGGGCGGGACATCGGCGACGCGCGGCTCCCCGACCTGCTCCGCGCGTTCGACGCCGTCGAGGGCATCGACTGGGTCCGGCTGATGTACAGCTACCCGGCGAAGTTCAACGACGCCCTGATCGACGCGATCGGGGAGCTGCCGTCGGTCGTGCCGTACCTCGACATGCCGCTCCAGCACATCGCCAACCCCATCCTCAAGGCGATGCGCCGCGGGGTCTCCCGGGATCGGACGAAGCGGCTGCTCGACAAGCTCCGCGCCCGCATCGACGGGGTCGCGATCCGGACCGGGTTCATCGTCGGCTTCCCCGGCGAGACCGAGGCGCAGTTCGCCGAGCTCTACGACTTCGTCGCCGCCCAGCGCTTCGACAACGTCGGCGTGTTCACCTTCTCCCCCCAGGACGAGACCCCCGCCGCGCACCTCCCGGGGCAGCTCCCCGACGAGGTCAAGATCGAGCGACGCGAGGCGCTGATGGAGCTCCAGCAGGGGATCCACGCGGACCGCTCCGAGGCGCGCGTGGGCGACGTCGTCGACGTGTTGATCGAGGGGACGCACCCGGAGCAGCCGGACCTGCTGTGGCAGGGGCGGACGTCGACGCAGGCGCCGGAGATCGACGGCTGCGTGATCATCACCGACGCGAAGAACGCGCGGTTCGGGGACATCGTGCCGATGGAGGTCGTCCAGGCCGCCGGCTACGACCTGGTCTGCGAGGCGCGCTAGTCGGGGAGGATGGCGATCGCCTTGACGATGTCGGCGATCAACGCGCGCGCCGACTCATCCAGGTTGGTCCACTGGATGCCCATGCCGGGGTTGGGGTTGTCGTCCCCCTCCTTGTAGTCGTTCACCCAGACGACCGTCCCCTCGATCTCGAGGGTGTCGTCGCCGCCGGGTACGGCGAAGCGGACGACGAGGTTCGCGCCCACCGCCGCCGGCGTGGTGGTCTCGATGAAGATCCCGCCGCGGCTGATGTTCTGGCTGTACTCGTACAGGAAGTTCCCGCCCGTGGCGTCGCGGTAGTTCAGCTGCAGCCGCAGCGGCTGCCGTGTGTGTTCGCGACTCTCGTTCATGACGGGCCCACCTCTCGCGAGGCACTTGAGCAGGCGAATGGCGCATGTGTCAACAGTCCCCGGGTGGTCACTACAGTGCCCATGCGCCGCGCTGGCAGGTGACCTATGCTGGTGGCGATGCGCTTCCGCACGTCTTCCGTCCTCGCTGCGTTCGTCGCCGGCACCCTCACGGGGGCCGCGCTGACCGCGGCGGCGGGGGCGTACCCGTTCGACAAGCTCCACGTGTTCGCCGAGGCGCTGTCCAAGATCGACGCCCACTACGTCGACGAGCGGGACCCCGAGGACCTCGTCTACGACGCCATCGGGGGGCTGACGCAGGGGCTGGACGACCACTCCGTCTTCCTCGACCCCGAGCGCTACCAGCAGATGCGGGAGCAGACCTCCGGCGAGTACTTCGGCGTCGGCATCGAGGTCGCCACCCGCGAGGGTCGGATCTTCGTGGTGATGCCGCTGGAGGGCTCGCCCGCAGCGGAGGCGGGGATCGAGGCGGACGACGAGATCCTGGCCGTCGACGACGCCCTGGTGACCGACATCGGCACCGAGGGGGCGCTCGCCCGGGTCCGCGGCGACCGCGGCACCGTCGTCGTCCTCACGATCCTGCGCGGCGAGGAGACGATGGACGTCTCGGTCCGCCGGGACCGCGTCCGGACCCGCTCCGTGGAGTCCGACCTGACCGACGCCGGCATCGGCCTGCTCCGCATCGAGCGGTTCCAGCGGCAGACCTTCGACGAGGTCCGGCGCGCGCTGACCGAGCTCGAGGAGGCCAACGGCGACCCCCTCGCGGGCATCGTCCTCGACATGCGGGGCAACCCTGGCGGCTACCTCAGCCAGGCGGTGGCGGTGGCGGACCTCTGGATCGACGACGGGCTCATCGTCTCGACCATCGACCGGCGGACGATCACCCAGCGCGACGAGGCGCACGCGGCGGGGACCGACAACGTCACCCCGATCGCCGTGCTCGTGGACTCGGGGTCGGCGTCGGCGGCGGAGATCGTCGCGGGGGCGCTCAAGGACCACGAGCGGGCCAAGCTCATCGGCTACCCGACCTACGGCAAGGGGTCGGTGCAGATGTTCTTCGACCTGTCCGACGGCAGCGCGCTGAAGCTGACGACGGCCCGCTACTACACCCCCGCCGGGCACAACATCCACGGGTCCGGCATCGAGCCCCACATCGCGCTGGGGGAGCGCGGCGCGGCCGGCCCCGAGGGTGACCTCACTCCCTTCCTCGAGGCGCACGACGTCAACGAGGCGGTGGCGGCGGACACGGAGATGCACGTCGCCGTCGCCTACCTGCTCGACCCCGTCGGCACCGAGGTGTTCTTCGGCGAGCCCACCGCGGCGCTCCCCGAGCCGGCCGACGAGGCCGCGGCGGAGCAGCCCGAGTAGGATCCGCCGCGTGAGCGGCGGCCGGACCACAGCCCTCCTCTGGATCCTCGGCGCGGGCGCGTTGGCGCTCGCCGTCGCGCGGGTGGCGCCGTGGGCGTGGCAGGCGCTCTTCCCCGTCCCGGAGGCCTCCGAGGCGGCCGCCGAGGTCGCCGTCACGGACCTCCCCTCTCCGGAGCGGGTTGCCGAGATCGTGAACCGCACCCTGATCACCCTGGGCGCGCCGGGGGACGGTCCGGGCAGCGGAGACGACCTCCTGGAGCTCCCCAAGGGCGCCTCGGGGCGGGCGTTGCAGGACGCGCTCCGGGCGCACCCCGACCTCGCCGCGTGCGAGGTGTACGTCACGAAGGTCGACGACCTCGCGTACCGACTCCGCGTGTTCGGCGATCGGAATCTCCTGCTGACGCGGTCGGTGCGGCCGTGGCTCCCCGAGCGCCCGGTGGTGAGCGGCGCGGATCCGCCCGAGATCGGCGTGATCTTCCTCTTCGGAGACGACCGGGACGACGCGACGCTGCGGCGCGTGACGCGCTGGGAGTCGCCCCTGGCGGTCGGCCTGCCCCCGTTCGCGGCTCACGCGGTGGGGTCGGCGCGCGAGGCCGCGTGGGCGTCGAAGGAGGCGGTCGTGGTGCTGCGGGAGGCTGACGACGTGGAAGGGCAGCTCGCGGCGATGGCGGACGCCCGGGTCGCGCTCCTCACCGTCGATCCCCCGGCGGAGGACCCGGCGGCGTGGCTGGAACCGCTGGCGGACCGGGACGTCGCCCTGATCGACGCCCGCGACGCCGACCCCACCGAGCTCGCGGCGGCCGCGGCGACGGCCGGCGTCCGTTACCTCCGCCGGGCCGGCCACCTGGGCGCCGAGCGCGGCCCGGTGGTCGCCCGCAACCTCGCCGTCCGGCGCGGGTACGGCATCGTGACGGTGGACGCATCCGCCGAAGGAGTCGCCGCGGCGGAGGCGTTCATCGAACAGGCGCGCGACGAGGGGTACGCCCTCGTCTTCCCCGTCGAGGTCGCGCGGCTCCACGGCGGCAGGTAGCGCGAACGGACCGCCCCTGCCTAAGGTGGTGGAACCTCTGGAGGGGTCATGTCGGACGAGAGCACCATCATTCAAGCCCTGCGGGAAGCAAAGAGTCTGCGCCAGATGCGGCAGGCGGCGGACCTGCCGCTGGTCGGGAAGCTGAACCCGCCGTCGGTGACCCCCTGGGCCCCGGCGACCACCACGTGGATGGGCCTGGCGCCCGCGCGCCGCTGGGAGATCCTCAGGGAGGCGTCCGTCGCCGCCGCCCTGGTCGCCTTCCGGCACCGGTTCGGTCGCGAGGTCCTGGACGCGACCCGCAACTCGGCGATCTTCAGCCGCCTGCCCGAGGCGCGCGCCCGCGAGGACGTCCTCGATCTCGTCGATCCGATGCGCGAGCGGGAGGGGACGCCCGACGCAGACCTCAAGCTCGCCGTGGCCAGCGTCCGCGACCAGCTCCGCGACGTGAAGCTCAGCCGCGACCGCGACATGCTCCTGTGGCGGGCGTTGCTGGTCCACTGCGACCACGTCGCCCTCGAGCTCCCCGACCTCGTCGGGGGCGCCTCGGGCGCGCCCACGGTCGCCCTCGTCCGCCGCGCATGGACGCTCCTCATGGTCCTCCTCTTCGGCCTCGAGCCGCTCGTCTCCGGCGAGACCACGACCCTGCGCGAGCACCGCCGCGGGCTGCTCTCCTTCGGTCCTGCCGTGCCCCCCGGGGTCGAGACGGTCGCGCAGCTCCGGGAGGAGTGGGTCGTGCGGCTGGCGAAGCCGTTTCTGGAGGCGATCGTCGCGTCCGGCTGGATCGAGGAGTTCGACGAAGCGGACGGCCCCGACTACGCCGACGTCCTGTGGTCGCACTTCCTCCTCGTCCTCGGCCGCTGGGCCACCGATCGGAGCGCCCACGGCGAGGTCACGGTCGAGTTCATCGAGGAGACGTCGCCGCTCCTCGCGACGATGATCGCGGGGCAGGCCCCCGGCGCGCTCCGCCGGAGCGAGCAGGCCCTCGGCGCGCGCCAGCTGAACGACCTCTTCCGCGCCTTCGAGATGGGCCCCCTGCCGTGGCCGTTCGACCGGCTGGCGTGGCTCGCCCGCCAGGCCGGGGGCGGCTTCTGGAGCAAGGACACGGACGTCAACCTGCTCCGGCGCGAACCGGCACGGGAGAAGGTCAAGGCTCCGTGGCTGGACTTCCTCGCCGGCCACCGGGGGGGCGTCTACGGGACCAACGACCGCGACTGACGCGTGGCGTCCTCCGAGCTGCCGCAGGGGACCTTGAGGCGGGCTGCCGTCCTCGGCGGCGCGACCGCGCGGGCGGCTTGGCGGGGACGGCGGGGCGGGGCCTCCACCTCGTCGCAGCGGGACGCCGCGGCGGCCGCGATCGTCGAGGCCCTCGGCCGCCTCCGGGGGACCGCCCTGAAGATGGCGCAGCTGCTGAGCCTGGAGTCCGACCTGTTCCCTCCGGAGCTCGTCGTCCGCCTCCAGGCCGCGTGCAGCGACAACCCGCCGCTGTCCTGGGACGTCGTGAGGCGGGCGCTGCGGGACGGGCAGGGGACGGACGGCGAGGCGCGCTTCGCCTCCCTCGACCGGGAGGCCTTCGCCGCTGCGAGCCTGGGCCAGGTCCATCGCGCCCGGACCCACCGCGGCGAGGACGTCGTGGTCAAGGTCCGCTACCCCGGCATCGAGCGGGCCATCCGCGGCGACGTGGCCGTGCTCCGCGCCCTCTTCCGCCGCCTCCCGGACTCGCGCTTCCTCCTCGGCGCGCTGGCCGAGTTCGAGCGCCGGCTCCGCGAGGAGGTGGACTATCGGCGGGAGGCGGCGATGACGGCCTGGTTCGGGGCGCACCTCCGGGTGGACCACCTCCGCGTCCCCGCGATCTTCCCGGAGCTGTGCGGGGAGGCGTTCCTCACCACGGAGGCGCTGCCGGGGCTCCACCTGGACGCGTGGTTGGCGACGGGCCCGTCCCAGGCGGCGCGCGACCGGGCCGCCCAGGCGCTGGCGGACGCCCTCACCGCGTCGCTGCACGGCGAGGGTCGGGTTCACGTCGACCCGAACCCCGGCAACGCCCTCTTCTCCCCCGACGGCTCGGTGGGGCTCCTCGACTTCGGCTGCGTGCGTGACTTCCCCGCCGACCTGGTGGCGCGCCGCACGCGCGTGCTCCGCGGCCTCCTCGACGGCGACGACGAGGGCGTGCTCGACGAGTACCTCGCCCTCGGGGTCGTCCCCGACCGCTCCCGGCAGCGCGCGGCGGAGCACCGGCGGCGCTGGCTGCCCGGGCTCGAGGAGTGGCTGGTGAGGCCGCTGCGAAGCGAGGTGTTCGACTTCGCCGCAGACGCCGAGTTCGCGGCGCAGGGACGCGAGCTGTTCGCCACGCTCGCCTCGGATCGGACCCCCGTCACGCTCCCGCGGACGTTCGTCTACCTCGACCGCACCTGCTACGGGCTGTACCGGACGTTCACGGCGATGGGCGCCCGCGTGCGCCTCCGCGGGCTGCTGGGATGACGGCGCCGGCCGGCGGCGGCGGGTGGGACCTCGAGCAGTTCGCCCCCCACCGCCTCCTCGAGTTCCTCGACCTGGACGAGGACGTGACCGAGCCCCGGATCCACCGCACCGTCGACGCGGCGGTGCTCGTCGCCGACGTCGTCGGCTTCACGAGCCAGACCGAGGCGCTCGCCCGCCACGGCGCGGAGGGGGCCGAGGAGCTGGCGCGGGAGCTCGACGCCGCGCTGGGGCCGCTCATCGAGGAGGTGCGGCGCGGGGGCGGGGACGTCCTCGAGCTGGTCGGCGACGCGGTCGTCGCGGCGTTCGAGGTGACCCCCGACCGTCCGCTCCCCGCCTCCGCCATCCGGCGCGCCGTCGAAGCGGTCGAGGCGGTGGGCCCCGACGCCCGCGCCGGCGACCGGCTCCCCCTGCACTGCGGGATCGGCTTCGGGGCGCTCTCCTACGCGCTCCTCCCGGGCACCCCCTCACGCCGCGCGTACCTCGCCGTGGGCCCCCCCATCGTCGAGGCGAACCGCGCCTGCAAGCGGTCCGAGCCGGGGACCATCGTGCTCGGGCCGGAGGCGGAGTACCTCACCCGCGACGCGATCGACGGCGACCCCCCCGTCGACGGGTACCGCACCGTGGAGTCCCTGCGGGCGCCCCTGCCGGCGGTTCGGCTCCGCGAGCTCCCCTCCGTCGACCCGAACGTGCTCGCGACCTTCCTCCCCCGCGCCGTGCGGGACGGCCTCGACGCCGGGTCGGCGGGGTTCCTCGCGGAGTTCCGCCGCGTGTCCGTGCTCTTCGCCCGGGTCGAGGGCGTGGGAGTCCAGGGGGCCGGGGCCGTCGAGCGCCTCAACCACCTCTGGACCGTCGCCCAGGAGGAGCTGGAGCCGCTCGACGGCGCCCTCGACAAGCTGGTCGCCGACGACCACGGGGTGGTGCTCATGGCCGTCTGGGGAATGCCGTTCAACGAGCACGAGGACTCCGCGGTGAGGGCGATGACCGGCGCGATGGCCCTCCACGCGCGCCTCACCGCGATGGAGGTGACGTGCTCGGTCGGGGTGGCGACGGGGCAGGCGTGGGCCGGCGCCTACGGCGGAGTCCGCCGGCGGGCGTACACGGTCCTCGGCTCGCCGGTGAACCGGGCCGCCCGGTTGGCGGAGGCGGCCCGGCGGTCGGTGCTCGCCGATGATGAAACGACGCAGCAGGCCCGGCGCCGGATCGAGGTCGAGTCCTTCCCCGCCATCACCGTCAAGGGGTTCGAGGGTCCGCTGGATGCCTACCGGCCGCGGGTGGTGCGACCGCTGGACGAGATGCTGCAGGGCCGCTCCGACCTGGTCGGACGCGCGGCCGAGCTGGGGTTCGTCGACGACGCGATGGGCCGGCTGGAGTCGGACGGGCTCGGCGGACGGATCCTCCTGGACGGCGAACCCGGGATCGGCAAGTCCGCGCTGTTGCAGGCGATCGTCTACGGCGCGCGCCGTCGGGGCATCCCGGTGCTCGGGGGGACGGGGGACCCGATCACCCGCGCGACCGCCTACCGGCCGTGGCGCCCCGTGATCGCGGGGGTGCTCGGCCTCGACCGCCCCGGCGCGACGGTGCTGTCCGCCTCGGGGCGCCCCGAGCCCAAGCAGGTGGCGCGGCTGGAGCGCCTCCTCCACGAGCACCCCGACGCGGACCGGGTGCGGTCGTGGCTCCCGGTCCTCGAGGACATCCTCCCCCTGGGACTCGCGCCCTCCGACGCGGTGGCCCAGATGGAGGACCAGCCGCGGGCCGAGGCGCTCCGGGAGATCGTCGTCGGGCTGCTGCGGGGGGCGACCGTCCAGGGGCCCCGGGTCCTCGCCCTGGACGACCTCCAGTGGTTCGACAGCCCGTCGCTGGCGTTGGTGCGGGCCGTCGCCGAGGGCGTGCCCCGGCTGTTGCTCGTGGCGACCGCGCGATCCGAGGGGACGCCCGGGCAGGACGGCCCCGCGCTCGCCGCGATGCTCGGCTGCACGCGACTCCGGCTCCCCCTCCTGTCGCGCCACGAGACCGGCCGGGTGGCGGCCCAGGCGCTCGGGGTGGAGAGCCTGCCGGAGTCGGTGAGGCTGACGATCCAGGCGGAGTCGGCGGGCAACCCGTTGTACGCCGAGGAGCTGGCGCGGGCGCTGCTCGAGGGGGGGGTGGTGGAGGTGGTGGACGGGGTCGCCAAGGTCGGTCCCGAGCAGCCGGACGCCGAGGGGGTCTCGCACCCGCCCACGCTCCAGGGCGTCATCGCCGGCCGCATCGGCTCGCTCGCCCCGGCGCAGCAGCGCGTCCTCAAGGTGGCGAGCGTGGTGGGGCGCCAGTTCGACCTGACCATCCTCCGGGCCGTCCACCCCGTGTCGGAGGAGCGGGACGAGCTCGTCGGCCTGGTGCGGGGCCTCGTCTCGACGGGCCTCGCGCAGGTGGTAGGGGATCCGCTCGCGGAGGAGTTCCGGTTCCGCCACGCGCTCATCCAGGACCAGGCCTACGAGCTCATGCTCCCCGGCCAGCGGCGGCGACTGCACCTCGCCATCGCCCGCTGGTACGAGGCCGCGTCGTCGGGCGACGCCCCCGCCCTGCCGCTGCTGGCGTGGCACTACGTCCGCGCCGGCGAGCCCGCCCAGGCGGTCGAATACCTCGCCAAGGCCGGCGCCCAGGCCATGGAGAGGTACGCCAACGAGGAGGCCGTGGCGCTCCTCGAGGAGGCGCTCGACCTCGATCCCGAAGCGGGTGGAGGCCGCTCCAACCGCCGCGCCCGGTGGGCCGCCTGGATCGCCGAAGCCGACCACCGCCCCGCCCGCTGGGCCGACCTGAGGAGCGGCGCGCGGCGGGTGCTCACCTGGCTGGGGCGGTCCGAGCCGCGGACCCTGCCGGGGCTCCTCGTCTCGACGGTCGGCGCCGTGCTCGTCCAGATCGGCCACCTCCTGACGCCGGGTTCGCTGGCGCTGCCGGGTGACCGCGCCGAGGCCCGCCGCATCGCCGCGAACGCCTACCAGAACCTCGCGGAGCTCTACTACCGGCAGACCGAGACGGTCCGGCTGACGCACGCCGTCGTCAGCGCGCTGAACGCGGCGGAGCGCGCGGGCGACTGCCGGGAGCTCCCCGCGGCGTACGGGGCGGCCGGCGTCGTCGCCGGCATGATGGGCCTCCCCACCCTCGCCGGTCGCTACCACCGCAAGGGGCTGGAGGTCGCGGAGCGGCTGGGCCACGAGCCGACCCTCGCCTACTCGATCCAGCTCGAGCTGGCCTACGGCGCGGCGACCGGGCGGTGGGACGTTGTCGAGCGGTGCCGGGCCCGCCCCGAGGAGAGCTTCCGGCGCCTCGGCGACTCGTACCGGGTCGGCATCAACCTGTCACTGGTGGGGTTCAGCGCGCTGCATCGAGGCGCCTTCGCGGAGGCGGAGCGGGCGCTGCTGGAGCTCTGGCGGCTCGCCTCGCCGCGGCGCCAGCACGAGAACATGCTCCTCGCCGCGACGGGGCTGCTCGCGTGCTCCCTCGAGACGTTGAACGACCTCATCCAGCGGATGCAGTGGGTCCGCGACGTACTCGCGGAGGAGGAGACGACCGCGCTCAACGAGATCCTCGCGCGCGGCCTCCTCGCCCTCGGGGAGGAGCTCTTGGACCGCCCCGGAGAGGCCGACGTCGAGGCCGCGGCGGCCGCCAAGCTCCTGCGCCGGTCCCCGCCCACCACCTACTACTGCCTCACCGGGGTGGCGGCCTTGATCCGGCTCCACCTCGGTCGCTGGCACGCGGCTGCGGACGAAGCCGAGGCAGCCCGCGCGGAGCGAGCCGTCCGCCTCCCCCTGAGCCGCCTCCACCTGCTCGCCCTCGTCAACGGGGTGGCCACGGTGCGGTACCGGCTGATGACCGCGGAGGTGGCGGTCCTCCGCGGGCGGGCGGGGGCCGCGCGGCGCCGGTTTGCCTCGGTCCGGAGCCTCGCCGCCCGCCGCGGGTTCTCCCTCGACGAGGCTCTCGCGGGCGCGGGGCAGGCCCTGCTCACGGGCGACGAGGACGGGCTGCAGGCGGCGCGGACGTCGTTCGAGGAGCTGGGCGCGCTCGTCCCCCTGGGGCGGCTCGAGCGGATCCTCGATCGGCCCTCCGCTCAGCCGGCGTAGTCGGGCGCGCAGCTCCCCTCGCCGGACAGCCCGCCGACGTCGCAGCCGAGCGCGCGCGCGGCCTGGAGGCCCGACAGGACCGCGCCCTCGACGCAGGAGACGTTGAACCCGTTGAAGGTCCAGTCGCCCGCGACGACGACGCCGGCGAGGCCGCTGTCGCCGGCGCGCAGCTTGTGCCGGTTGCAGCCGGAGACCGACAACGGCTGCCGCTCCGCGAGCCGGTGGTTGCTCCGGAGGTACTGCGCGTCGAGGCGGGCCGGACCGGTCCGGCCCTCGGGGTCGTGCAGCACCGACCAGTCGAACCCGCCCCCCGGGGCGGTCGCGGCCGGCCACAGCCCGGTCGCCTCCTGCTCCAGCCAGGAGGTCAGCTCCCGCCGGACCCGGGCGCGCCCGTCGGCGAGGGCGAGATCCGGGGGGGCGTCGGGCATCGGACCGCAGACGTAGGCCGCGCTCCGTGGGCCGGCGTTCCCCGGCCACCGCTCCTCCGCGAGCACGTGGCTCAGGTCCGCCCAGTTGGGGAACGGGGGCGCGAAGCCGCCGACGAACGGACCTCCGCCGCGCCACCCGAGCCCCTCGCGGTCGCGGTCCAGCCAGAGCTGCCCGACCCGGGTGGCCGCGGTGGGCACGGTCAGGGCCGCCTCCCACCGGGGCGCGGCGCGGGGGAGGCCGCCGCCGATCGCCGCGAGCACCTCGATCGGCAGCGCGAGCACGAGCGCGTCCCAGTCCCGCCCTTGCACCAGCCGCCGCCGCCGGGCGCGCGCGGGGCGGACGTCGAGCTCATGGTGGGCGGGTCCGGGGAGCGGCTCGCGGAGCTGATCGGCGAGGGGACGGACGGGCCAGCAGGGGAGCCCGTCGACGTCCACCAGGGGGTCGTAGCGGTCGTTCCGTCCGCGGGCCTGGATCTGCATCCGGACCGCCCTCAGCGCCCCCCCGGCGGGGTCGACCTCGAGGCCGTCGACCCGCGAGAAGAAGCGGAACTGGACCCCCCGTCGGGCCAGGACCTCGTACAGCGGCGCGACGACGGTCTCGCCCATGCCCGCCCGCATCGTGTAGAGGAGCGCGCCGCGGAAGGTGAACGCGACCCGGAGCAGCGTCCGGAGGCCGGCCCCGGCGGCGAGGTCGGGCTGCTCGGGATCGCCGTCCCGGAAGGCGAAGCAGACCTCGTGGACCTGGTGGACGGGGCCCGAGCGGAGGGTCGGTTCGCTCGCCCCGTGGCGCCTCAGCCAGCCGAGGAGGGTCTCGTCGTCGAGCCGGTCGAACGCGCCGAGGGGGCGGCCGAGGAGACGGTCCGTAACCAGGCCGCGGAGGATCGCGAGGCCGAGATCGCCCAGGATCCAACCGCGGCGGGCGGCGCGCTCGACGGCCGCCCCCCGGCGTCCCCGAGCGCGGAGGGCTCGCTGCAGGCGGCGCAGCGAGGCGAGGGCCGCGGCGCGAGTCCGCTCGGCGCGGTGGTCGCGGCGCAGGGGGGCGCTGGCGAGGGCGAGGAGGCTCCCGGCGAGCCCCACGGCGACGCCTCCGGGTCGGAGGGGGCCCGCGCCCGGGGCGACCTCGCCGTCCGGTCCGGGACCGCCGCCGCGGCCCGCCAGCACGTCGGCCGTCCCGCCGAGCACGGTCTCGACGAGGTGGCGCCACGAGAACCCGGTGGTCTCGCCCGGGCGGCCGGCGTTGACTCCGGGGAGGATCGGCCAGCTCTCCCAGCCGCCGCCCGCCCGGCGGAGGACGGCGCCGTGGGGCTCGGCGGAGAAGGCGTCGTCGAACGTCGCGATCCGGCTCCCCTGCGGCCGGCCGAGCTCCGCGAACGCCCCCCGCATCATGGCGAAGGCGTTGTCGTAGAAGCCCATCCAGACGTGGGGGCCGTGCTCCTCGATCCGCCACGCGTGGGCGGGGTTCCGGCCGCTGGCGCAGCGGCCGCCGAGGCGCCAGCCGGCCTGGTGGAGCGTCACCGTCCGGCGTTTGTGCCAGTGCGGCTCGGACGTCAGCGCCCAGGCCGCAGCCAGGCCGGCGAGGCCGCCCCCGAGGATGTGGATCCGCTCGATGGGCACTACAGCAGGACGTTCCCCGGGGGGAGCTCGGCGTCGTAGGTGACGTGGGTGCCGCCGAGGACCTCCGGGTACTCCTCGAGGCCGAGGAGCTTGCACAGGTCGTGGCTGTGGTTCGGGCCACCCTTGCTGAGCCGGACGTTCCACCCTCCCGGAGGGACTGCCCACCGGGGCAGCGGGATCGACATCGAGAGGACGGCGCCGACGATCTGGCTCAGGGCGGCCCGCTCCACGTCCTTGTCGCTCTCCGCGTCGCGCACCTGCTTGAGGTTCCAGATCGGCATGTCGAGGCCCGCGAAGAGCGGGCGGTCGACGCCCTTGCTGGAATCCTCGGGGTGCGGGAACTCCGGCGAAGTCGCTGGGAAGACGTCGGACAGGGTCGTCGCCAGCGCGCCGATGGGAGTCGTCGGGATGAGCGCACCGACGGCGTTGAACGCGGTCGACACCACGGAGCGCGCCGCCCCCACCACGGACCCCACCAGGGCGCCGCCGGGCGTGCTGGAGAGCGCGGACACCGTCGCCCCGAGGGGGAGGACGCGCTCGGCATCGACGAGCCTGACGATCTGGCTCTTGGCCCTCGCGCTGGTGTCGGGCCAGCCGTTGACCTGGACCCGGACCCGCGAGAAGCCGAGCCAGTCCCGCTTCACGATGGGGAACCCTGCGAGGCACTTGTTGTAGCCCCACACCTCGCGGCCCGTGGCGATGGCGCAGCCCTCGTCGAGGAGGAGCGTGGGGAAGTACCATCCGACCGGTTCGGCCGAGTCGCTGCTCCAGACGTCGGACGCCGAGGCGCGCTCCCAGCGCATGACGGGGATGGCGAACGCGCACTCCCGGTACCGCCCCGATCCCGGCTCGTCGAAGCCGGAGCCGTCCGCGATCCCCGCCCAGCCTTCGGTGATCGCCATCAGGACGGGGGCGTCCTCGGGGGTCGTGAAGGCGTACCGCTTGTCGGGATCCTCCTCCAGGCGGTCGTTCATCATCTTGTTGACCAGGTCCTGGCGCGGCGTCGGCGCCGGCCCGCCCCCGCCGCCGCCTCGAAGGACGGGCGCGACGGGGACGACGGGGTTGCACAAGGGGCAGCCGCCCCAACAGTGGCACCACCCGGCCGACACCTTCTTCGGCAGGAGGCTGGAACCCGCGGACGGGGGCGAGCTCCCCTTGCCGAGGAGGAGGAACGTGCTCTCCGCGCCTTCGACCCGGGCCGGAGGAGGGAAGGACGGATCGAACCACTTGAGGTGGCGGTAGGTCATGGGCTCGCTCCGGCGGGCAGGGGGGCGATCGTGACGGCGGCGGCGACGGCGTGCAGCGCGCCGGCACCGACCACCTGGGCGGGGGAGGTGAGACCTCGGTGGGACCCTGCGGACCCTTCGGCGAGGGCCGCGGCGACGGCGGCGGCGAGGCGGGCAGAGGTCGCGTGCGGATCGACCACGTCGATCGTGGCCTCGCGGGGAGGCGCGTTCGTCCCCGCCGCCCGCAGGACCAGCCTCGCGCGGGCCGCCTCCCGGCGGGACGGGGACGGCGCGGGGGCCCGGGCGAAGGCGGCGTCGAGCAGCCCCACGGCCGCGGCGGGCGCTCGCGCCAGGAGGCGCGGTCCGCTCCACGCGAAGGGCAGCGCGGCCGCAGGGAATCCGTACCGGACCTCGACGCGCGCTCGAGGCCGGGATCTGGCGGCCAGCTCGGCCGTCGCCGAGCGAACGCGGAGCGGCGGGAGGGTGCCGAAGGGAGCCCCGAAGGCGCGGCGGGCAGTCCGCCCGAACGCCCCCGGAGCGCGGCGGTCCCGGACCTGCTCGCGGGCCGACCAGACCGCGGACCGGAGCGAGCCGGGGCCGAAGCGGAGGCCGCGGGCGGCCACCCACACGGTCGCCTCGACGGGGTCGTCGGGCCCGGCCAGCTCCGCCAGCGCGAGCTCTGCCAGGCCGCCCTCGACGGCCGCCGCGGGGACCACGGGGGCGCCGTCTCGAGGGAGGTCGCGGGCCAGGTCCTCGACCCACCCCGCCTCGCCCGCCACGTCCACCACGGGACACCCCACCGCCGACGCCCGCACCGCGAGGCCGGTCCCCCGCGGACGGAACGGACCGGCGCAGTCGACGATCACGCCCGCCCGGTCGAGGACCGCGTCGAGGTCGGGGCTCGCGTGCACGTCGGCGGCGAGGCACTGGACGTCTCCGCCGAGGCGGTCCGCCAGACGCTCCAGGGGGGGGAGGCGCCGGGCGACGAGGAGCAGGGGGTGGCCGGCGCGGGCCAGCTCCTCCGCGACCAGCGCGCCGGTCGCCCCCGAGGCGCCGACGATCCCGATGCGGGGGGCTCCTCCTTCGCCCATCGATGGGATAATACTCCGGTGCACGAGGTGGTGATCGTGGGGGCGGGTCCGGCCGGCTGCTCGCTGGCGGCGTTCCTGGTGGCGCGGCGGCCGGACCTCGCCGATCGGATCCTGATCCTCGACCGCGCCCGCTTCCCCCGGGAGAAGCCGTGCGCGGGGGCCGTCGCCCACCGCGCCGACGCCCTCCACGCCCGGATCGGCCTCGTCGTCGACGTCCCCTCCGTCCGGATCGGCGCGATGTCCGTCCAGGTCGGAGGCGAGCGCGTCGTCCGGCGCCCCGGTCCGCTCGGGCGGGTCGTCCGGCGCTGGGAGTACGACGCCGCCCTCGTCGCCGAGGTCCGCCGCCGGGGCGTGCGGGTCGACGAAGGGGTCGCGGTCGAGGACGTCCGGCCGGGCGACGACCGCGTCACCGTCGTCACCTCCGGCGGCCGCCTCGAGGCGCGCGTCGCGGTGGGCGCGGACGGCGCGGCGAGCCGCGTGCGGCGGGCCCTCCGCATCCCCGAGTCGCGCTACCGCGCCCAGGCCGTGGAGCTGGACTCGCCCCGCCTCCCCGACGACCCCGACCCCGACGCCTTCCACTTCGACCTCACCCCCCCGGGGCTGTCCGGCTACGCCTGGGACTTCCCCACCCCCCTGCCCGGCGGCGACTGGACCTGCCGCGGCGTCTACGCCCTCGCGGGCGGCCCCGAGCCCCCCCGCGCGAGGGCCCGCCTGGACCGCCGCCTCGACGCCCTCGGGGTGGCCCCGTCCGACCGCTCGCCGTTGCGCCGGTTCGCCGTGCGCGGCTTCGATCCGACCCTCCCCGCGGCCCGGCCCCGCGTCCTCCTCGTGGGGGAGGCCGCGGGCGTGGACCCCGTCTTCGGGGAGGGGATCGCGCAGGCCGTGGAGATGGCGTGGGTCGCCGCCGGCGTGATCGACCGGGCGCTCCGCCGCGACCGCTTCGGGTTCGCGCGGTGGGGCCTCACCCTCGCCGCCTCGCGCGTCGGGCCGTCGCTGCACGCTCGCGTCGCCGCCCTGCCGTGGATGTACGGCTGGGGTCGGCCCTGGGCCCACGGCCTCGCCGCGCGCGCCCCCGCCATCGTCGACTTCACCGCCTCGGCCTTCGCGGGGCGGCCGCCCCCCGTCAGGAGCGTCCCCCAGCTGCTCGCCGGGATCGCGCTCGGGCGCTGACGAGCGAGGTTCGGCCGTTCAGCGGCGGCGCCGGCGGATCTCGGGGAGCCAGCCGGCGTCCCGGAGGGGCCGGAGCGCCCGCCGCGCGGCCGCCACGCTCCGGGCCGGGCGGGGCATGGGCAGCGGCGCGGGCAGGCGCTCGGCCGGGAGCCCGACGTCCGCCGCCACGGCGCGCGCGGCCAGGAGCCCCGTCACGCACGCCCGCTCGAGGAAGAGCACCGGCGCGTCGCAGGCGATCCAGTCCCCGCAGAGGGCGAGCCCCGGCAGCTCGGTCCGGACCGCGGGGAGGCGGGTGAAGGTGCCGGGCCGCAGGGCCGCGTGCCCCGGTCCGGCCCGGTGGACGCAGGCCGACACGTGGTGACCCCGCAGCTCCGGCCAGGCCCGCTCGACCGCGGCCCTCACGAACGCGACCACGGCCCCGTCGTCGGACTGCCGGACCGAGTCCGCCCGCCGCCCGTAGAGGTGGCACTCCACCGCCCCGCCGCCCGTCTCTTCGGCCCACGCGGCGTAGACGTCCTGGAAGCGGTCGAGCCAGAAGAAGTTGTCCGGCCCCTCGTGGACCTCGTGGTTGCCGAACACCCCGCTGGCGCCGCGGTCCGGGGGCGGGCGCCTCGTGCACCAGAGGCGGACCGCAACCGAATCGAGGGCGTCGGGGACGTACCCCACCGCCGCCTCGTCGGGGAGCAGCGCGCGGGCCGCCGAGGGCTCCACCGCGAGGACGACGGCGTCGGCCGGGTGCCGCTCGCCGGCCACCGTCTCGACCGCCCCGACGCGTCCCGACGTCACCCGGATCCGCGCCGCCGGCGTGCCCCGGTGGACCTCGGCCCCGAGCCCCGCCAGCCTCTCCGCCAGGGGCTCGAACAGCGCGCTGCCCGGATCGCCGCGCAGGACGTGGAGGGCGGACGCGTCCTTCCGCTCCGTCGCGTAGCTCCCGATCGCCACGAGGAAGGGGGCGAGCCCCACCTCGGCGGGGTCGAGGAAGAACGCCGAGCGGTCCAGCGCCCCGAAGAAGATCCGGAGCGGCCGCGGCCAGCCGTGCAGCAGATCCGCGACGGTGAGGTGCTCGTAGCGGCCCAGGTCGCGGCGGGGATCGAACGCCAGCGTGTGCTGCAGCGCGATCGCCGAGCGGAGCAGCGCCAGCGGGCCCGAGGTCATGACCCCGCGGCGGAACCTGCGGTCTCGGAGGAGGGCCCCCGACGCGGCGATCGTGGGCAGGCGGGAACCCCGCACGGACTCCCCGATCTCCAGCGCCGGCCACGCCCCTTCGGCCGTCGTGATCAACTCCTGGCGCCAGGCCGGGCGGAGCTTCGGCAGCGCCCCGGCCTCGGCGAGCAGCCGCTGCATGTTGCGGTAGTGCGGCCAGATGCCGTGCAGACCGTGCTCGATGGGGAACGTGTGGGTCCGCCCCGCGTGCTCGAACGAATGCGTCCCCACCGTCGCGTACCGCCCGCCGAGGTAGGGGCGCGCCTCCAGCACGGTCACCGCCGCCCCCGCGCGGGCGAGCGACAGCGCCGCCGTGAGCCCCGCGACCCCCGCCCCGATGACGACCGCGCGCCGCCCGGCTTCGGTCACGCCGCGCCCCTCCGCGAGGCGCGCAGCCGCCGGTGGTTGGCGACGAGCTCGGAGACGGCCCGGGCGACGACGTCCCAGCGCGCCCCCGACTGCTCCCCCGCGACGCGCGGGTAGTGCCCCACCGGGACCTCGGCGATGCGGTGCCCCGCGCCGCGGACCTGGGCGAGGATCTCGGCGCTGACGAGGGCCCCCCGGCTCCGGATCTCGACGGTCTCCAGGGCGCGGCGGTGGAACAGCTTCAGCGCGCAGTTCACGTCGCGGACGCCGAGGCTGTACAGCGTCCCCACGAGGCGGCTCCAGGTCTGCCCCAGCAGCCGCCGGCCGGAGGGGTCCCGCCGCGGCGCTCGGTAGCCCGCGACCACGTCCGCGTCCGACGCCGCGTCCAGCAGCGCGGGGGCGTCGGCGAGGTCGAACTGGCGGTCCGCGTCGCAGAGCAGGACGAGGTCGTGGCGGGCGGCGGCGAGGCCCGTCGCCACGGCCGCGCCGTACCCCTGGTTGACGGTGTGGCGGACGGGCCGGACCCGCGCGTCGGCGGCGGCGAGATCGCGCAACAGCGCCCACGTCCCGTCCGTGCTCCCGTCGTCCACGACGACGAACTCCAGGGGGTGCGCGAGCGGCCCCAGGGCCGCCATCCCGTCCCGCAGGAGCGGGCGCAGGTTGTCGGCCTCGTTGTGCGCGGGCAGGACTACGGACAGCACGTCAGCGTCCTCGTACCCTCACCCCGGGGGGGATCGCCAGCCAGTCGAACGGATCTTCGGCGTCGCGCGCGCGCCGCACCTCGAAGTGGAGGCCCGCGTCGGCGGTCGTCCCGATGACGTCGCCGCTGGCCACGTGCTGGCCCACGCGGACGTCGAACCCGGCGGCCAGCCCGTAGACCGTGCGCCAGCCGCCGCCGTGGCTGAGGATGCAGACGAGGCCGAACCCCTCGACCTCGGTCACCTTCTTGACCACGCCCGCGTGGACCGCCCGGATCGGCGTGGCGTCGCCTGCCGCGATGTCCACGCCCCGCGTCACCCGCGTCACCGTGCCCACGACCGGCAGGGGCAGGAGCCCGCGGCTTCGCTCGAACGTGGTCGTGGGCGCCACCTCCTCGGTGGGGACGCCGGCCGGCGGATCCTCCCCCGCGCCGGACAGGTCCAGCGACACGTCCACCGGCGGCTCGGCCGGGCCCGTCGGCGTCACGGTGGTCCGCATCCGCCGCCGGTCCGTCGGCGACCGCACGCGCCCCACCTGCGCCTGCCGCTCGTCCCGCTCCGCCAGCGCCTGCTCTCGCCGCAGCGACCGCTCCCCGGCCCACTGGAGCAGCGACGCCCGCTCCGCCTCGACCTCCGCCCGGAGCTCGTCGACCCGCCCCTGCTGGGCCCGCCACGCGTCGATCGCGTCCTGGTCGGCCCGCACGATCCACCACAGGTAGCGGGCGCCGCGCATCAGCTCGTGCGGGTTGTCCGCGGCGAACAGCAGCGGCAGGAAGCCCCGATGCCGCATGCGGTACATCGCCTTCAGACGCAGCTCCAGCCGCTCCCGTCGCTCGTCGAGCCGCTCCTCGGCGGCGGCGAGCTCGGCCTCCAGCGCGAGCAGCCGGCCGTCCTGCTCCCGCACACGGACGCTGGCCCCGCGCAGCTCGTCGTCGATCTTGAGCAGCTCGATCTCCAGCCGCTCGAGCGTCTCGAGGTGCTCCGCGCGCGTCTGCCCGTGCGCCGGCGCCGCCGCCGTCGCCGCCGCCGTCGCCAACGCCACCGCCAGCACGCCGACGAGCGGCCTCACACCTGCGCCCGGATGACGGAGGTGAAGGCCCCGAGGAGGCCGACGGCGAGCCCCGCGCAGACCAGGGCGGCGAGCGTGGGCCCCGGCAGGAACCCGACCACGCCGGGGGTCAGCAGCATCCCCAGCGAGTCCTGCAGCTGGACGAACGCGTACCGGTACAGCAGCGGCAGCACCCCCAGCGCGACGACCGCCCCCCCGACCCCGAGGCAGGCCCCCTCGACCAGGAACGGCGTCCGCGCGAACCACCGCGTCCCCCCGACGAGCTGGATGATCTCGAGCTCGTCCCGCCGCGCGTGGATCGCCAGCCGGATCGTCGTGTTGACGAGGAACACCGCCGCCGCGAGGAGCAGCGTCCCGAGCACCAGCGCGCTCAACCGGAGCAGCCCGAGGAAAGTGTGGAACCGCTCCACCCACTCCTGCGACCAGTCCATGTCCTCGAACTCGGGCCGGGACAGGCGGCTGGCCACGTCCGCGACCTTGCCCGGCTCCTGCAGCTCGGGACGGAGGCGCACCTCCAGCGAGGCGGGCAGGGGGTTGCTGTCGAGGTCGGCGAGGATGCGGTCCATCCCGTCGACGGCGTCGCCGAACCGCTCCAGCGCCTCCTCCTTCGAGACGTACCGGACCGACACGACCTCCGGCATCGCCTCGATCTCCGCCTTGATCGCGAACAGCGCGTCGTCGGCGAGGTCGTCCCGGAGGTAGCAGCTGACCTGGACGTCCTGCCCCCACCGGTCGAGCAGCCCCGACAGGTTGGTGATCACGAGCAGGAACGCGCCCCCGAGGATGAGGACCGTCGCGACCGTGCCGACCGTCGCCGCCGCCAGCAGGCGGTGCTCGCCGATCCCCTTGAGGGCCCTCCGGAGCGCGTACGGCATCAGGCGTCCTCGCCCACCAGCCGGCCGTCGCGGAGCCGGACGCGGCGGAAGTCCGACCAGCGGTCCAGCTCGACGGTGTCGTGCGTCGCCACCAGCACCGTCGTCTCGTCCTCGGTGTGCAGCCCCACGAGCAGCTCGAAGATCTCGTGGGTCAGCTCGGCGTCGAGGTTCCCGGTCGGCTCGTCGGCGACCACGATCGAGGGACGTCCCACGATCGCACGGGCGATCGCGACCCGCTGCTGCTCGCCCCCGCTGAGCTCCCCGGGCCGCCGGTCCCCCCGCCCCCCGAGCCCCACGCGCTCCAAGACCTCGCGGACCCGCCGCGCGATCTCACCGGACGACGTCCCCGTCACCTCCAGCGGCAGCGCCACGTTCTCGAACACCGTCCGCGCCGGCAGCAGCTTGAAGTCCTGGAACACGACGCCGAGGTTCCGACGCAGGAACGGCACCGACCGCGGGTGCAGCCGCGCCACCGACCTCCCCTCCACCAGCACGTCCCCCGTCGTCGGCTGCTCAGCCGCGTACAGGAGCCTCAACAACGTCGACTTGCCGGCCCCCGAGCTGCCCGTCACGAACACGAACTGACCGCGCTCGATCGTCAGGTCGATGCCTTCGAGGGCCGTGCCGAATCGGCCGTACCGCTTGGTGACTTCCTTGAACTCGATCATGCGTCGCAGCTGGGGGCGTCAGCGCTGGGGCATCATACGCATGTGACCGAGGTGTGGAATCGTTGTGATGAAGCCACGGTGCCCTTGACCTCTTGACACCTCCTTGACAAGTTGCCGGAGTCCCTTGCCAGGGATCCCTGCACGGAGTCGAACATGCGCGCTGTCCTCCTTTGTCGCTGTCTCGCTGGACTGATGATCCTGTGGAGCCTCGCGCTCTCCGGCTGCAACTGCGGCATCACGGACAACACCGTCCTGGACGACGACGACTCGTTCCTTCCGGACGACGACGACGACCAGACCCAGACCTACGAGAACGAGGACTGCTCCAACGGCATCGACGACGACGGCGACGGCCTCACCGACTGCGGCGACTCCGACTGCGAGGGGAACAGCAACTGCCTCCACGAGTGCAGCCCCGCCGAGTCCATCAGCTGCGGCGACATCCTCAACGCCAACAACGGCGGCGCGGGCCACACCCAGGCCGTCGACTCCTACGACTCCTGCACCACCTGGGACGAGACCGGCCCCGAGTACACCTTCAGCTTCAGCCCCTCGACGACCGAGGAGGTCACCGCCGTCCTGACCGTCGCCGGCCACGGCAACCTCGACGTCTTCGTGCTCGAGGACGACGGCACCTGCGAGGGGACCGACTGCATCGCCTACGGCGCGTCCACCGTCCACTTCACCGCGTCGGCGGGCGAGGACTACCTCATCGTGGTCGACGGCTACGCCGGCGGGCAGGACAACTTCACCCTCGAGCTGCTCTGCCCCAGCGGCGGAGGCGACGGCGAGAACTGCTTCAACGGCGTCGACGACGACGGCGACGGGGACGTCGACTGCGACGACCTCGACTGCTCCCTCGACCCCTACTGCCTCGACGAGGACTGCGGCAACAACCTCGACGACGACGGCGACGGCTACGTCGACTGCGACGACACCGAGTGCTGGGGCGAGCTCGGCTGCTCCGGCGAGGACTGCGAGAACGGCATCGACGACAACGGCAACGGCGACGTCGACTGCGACGACTCCGAGTGCTTCGGCTACCCGACATGCAGCGGCGAGGAGTGCCGCGACGGGCTCGACAACGACGGCGACGGCCTCGTCGACTGCGACGACACCGACTGCTTCGGCGACTCCGACTGCATCCCCGAGTCCAGCTGCAGCAACGGCCTCGACGACGACGGCGACGGCCTCATCGACTGCGACGACGACGAGTGCTTCGGGGAGGCCGGCTGCGAGCCGGAGATCTGCGACAACATCGCCGACGACGACGGCGACGGGCTGGCCGACTGCGACGACCCCGAGTGCTTCAGCCACCCCGACTGCAACGCCGAGAACTGCGGCAACGGCACGGACGACGACGGCGACGGCCTCGTCGACTGCGACGACTCCGAGTGCAGCAGCAGCCCCTTCTGCGTGCAGACCTGCAACCCCGTCGGCACGATCACCTGCGCGTCCGGCCCCATCTCCGGCAACACGGACACCGACCCGTCCGCGGCCGACGTCATCACGCAGTACGCCTGCACGCCGTCCAACGAGAACGGCAACGAGCTGGCCTGGTCGTTCACGCCGCCGAGCAGCGGTGAGGTGACCTTCACGCTCGACGGCCTCGACGCCGACCTCGACCTCTTCGGCCTCCAGGACAGCGGCGCCGGCTGCGACCCCAACAGCTGCCTCGACAGCTCGACCTCGGGCGGGACGAACCCCGAGTCCGTCACGATGACGGTCGTCGGCGGCCAGACCTACTACGTCGTGGTCGACGGCTGGAACAACAACGTCGGCGCCTTCAGCCTCGGCGTCGCGTGCAGCCTCGGCGGCGCGCCCGAGGACTGCACCAACGGCATCGACGACGACGGCGACGGCGCGACCGACTGCGACGACAGCGACTGCGCCGGCACCCCCGGCTGCGTGGCCGAGGTCTGCACCGACGGCGTCGACAACGACGGCGACGGCCAGGTCGACTGCGCCGACTCCGACTGCGCCGTGGACCCGTCCTGCGTCGGCGAGATCTGCGACGACAACATCGACAACGACGGCGACGGCCTCATCGACTGCGACGACACCGAGTGCAGCATCCTCCCGGCCTGCGGCGGCGAGGACTGCATCGACAACATCGACAACGACGGCGACGGCCTCGTCGACTGCTTCGACAGCGACTGCACCGGCCACCCGGCGTGCAACCCCGGCCCCGGCGGCGGCAGCGAGACGTCCTGCACCAACGGCGTCGACGACGACGGCGACGGCCTCATCGACTGCGCCGACACGGCCGACTGCGGCCCCGACCCGGCGTGCGGCGGCGAGGGGTTCGAGATCTGCACGAACTCGATCGACGACAACGGCAACGGCCTCATCGACTGCAACGACCCGCAGTGCATCGACACGCCGGCGTGCGGCGCCCCCGAGCCCGAGATCTGCGACGACGGCATCGACAACGACGGCGACGGCGCCATCGACTGCGACGACGCGAACTGCGCCGAGGCGGTGGAGTGCGGCGGCAGCGGCGGCGAGGACTGCGGCAACAACCTCGACGACAACGCCAACGGCGACATCGACTGCGACGACAGCGCCTGCCTGTTCGACATCCTCTGCTGGATCCTCAACGAGGACTGCAGCGACGGCACCGACAACGACTGGGACGGCGCGGTCGACTGCGGCGACGCGGACTGCGCGTCCGACAGCGACTGCATCCCCGAGGGCTGCACCAACACCATCGACGACGACGGCGACGGCTTCATCGACTGCGCCGACGACGAGTGCGACGGCACCCCGGCGTGCACCCCCGAGGACTGCGGCAACGGCGTCGACGACGACGGCGACGCGCAGATCGACTGCGCCGACGTCGAGTGCTCGGTGAGCCCCGAGTGCTCGCCCGAGAACTGCAGCAACGGCGTCGACGACGACGCGGACGGGCAGACGGACTGCGCCGACAGCGAGTGCGCCGGCAACCCGGTCTGCGACGAGTCCCAGGAGACGTGCGACAACGACATCGACGACAACGGCAACGGCCTGATCGACTGCGCCGACCCGACGTGCGCGTCCGACAGCAACTGCATCGCCGAGATCTGCTGGAACGGCACCGACGACGACGGCGACCTCGCCGCCGACTGCGACGACTCCGAGTGCGCCGACTCGATCGACTGCCAGGAGGAGCAGTGCTGGGACGGCATCGACAACGACCTCGACGGCGACCTCGACTGCGACGACGACGACTGCCTCGGGTGGCCGTCCTGCGACAGCGAGATCTGCGACGACGGGATCGACAACGACGGTGACCTCGACGTCGACTGCGACGACACCGGCTGCTACCTGTTCGAGGCCTGCGTCGACGAGATCTGCGACGACGACATGGACAACGACGACGACGGCCAGGTCGACTGCGCCGACTCCGAGTGCGTCGGCACCCCGGACTGCACGACGTCCGGCGAGATCTGCGACGACGACATCGACAACGACGGCGACGGCCTCGTCGACTGCAACGACCCGCTCTGCTTCGACCTCCCCGCGTGCGCGGAGGACTGCACGAACAACGTCGACGACGACGGCGACGGCGACATCGACTGCGGCGACAGCGACTGCGACGCGTTCTGCGGCGACGAGGACTGCGACGACGACATCGACAACGACAGCGACGGGGACGTCGACTGCGCGGACGCCGACTGCCTCACCGACCCGAACTGCAACGTCGAGGACTGCAACAACAACATCGACGACGACGGCGACGGCGACGTCGACTGCGACGACCAGGAGTGCGCCGGCGACGACCCGATCTGCGGCGAGGTCTGCGACAACTTCGTCGACGACGACGGCGACGGCGCGGCGGACTGCGACGACGCGGACTGCGAGGGCGACGAGGACTGCGAGGTCATCGGCGTGGGCGGCACCTGCGAGGACCAGTGGGAGCTGGCCTGCGGCGACACCGACTCGTGGACGAACTGGGGCGGCGGCAGCACCGACAACATCGACCAGTACAGCTGCGTCGGCTGGGAGGAGACCGGCCCCGAGTACACCTACGTGTTCCGGCCCGAGACCACCGAGTCCATCCAGGTCTGCCTCAGCAACATCAGCTCCGACCTCGACCTGTTCGTCATCGACGAGGCGGGCGGCTGCGACGGGTCGAACTGCCAGCAGTTCGGCAACTCCTGCATCAACGTCGACGTCACCGCGGGCGAGCAGTACTACTTCGTGGTCGACGGCTACGAGGGCGCGCAGGGGAGCTTCGACATCGAGGTCGAGTGCCCGAGCACGAACGAGGTCTGCGACAACGGCACCGACGACGACGGCGACGGGCTGACCGACTGCGACGACCCCTTCTGCGCGGACAAGATCGTCTGCACGGAGATCTGCCAGGAGGCGTGGTCGCTCTTCTGCGGCAGCGTCGACAGCTACAACAACGGCGGCCCCGGCAGCACCGACCAGGTCGACAGCTACAGCTGCACGAGCTGGGTCGAGTCCGGCCCCGAGTTCGCCTACTACTTCCAGGCGCCGCTGGACCAGGCCAACACCGTCAGCGTGGACCTGTCCTACGACAGCCCGCTCGACCTCGACGTCTTCATCCTCGACGACCAGGGGATCCCCTGCAGCAGCGAGTCGTGCCTCGAGTTCGGCGCGCTGTCGGCCGAGTTCGAGACCGAGCCCGGCGCGGACTACTGGATCGTCGTCGACGGCTACCAGGGCGACGAGGGCGACTACGAGATCGCGGTCGACTGCGAGCCCGTCGAGGACTCCGAGGACTGCGACAACGGCGTGGACGACGACGGCGACGGGCTCGTCGACTGCGACGACCTCGAGGACTGCCAGGGGGCGTCCAACTGCGCCGCCTATTGCGACAGCGACACGGCCGTCCAGATCCAGTGCGGCGACGAGCTCCTGAACGACAACACGTGGACGTCGTCCAGCCCCATCCCGGGCCAGACCGACTCCATGGACGGCTACCCCTGCAACGTCGGCAACTACGCCGCGCCGGAGATCGCGTTCGAGTGGCTGGCGACGGTCACGGGGACCATCGAGGTCGGCTTCATCGACGCCAGCCCCGCGGACCTGAACCACGACATCGTCGTGCTCGACGGCACCAACGGAGACTGCGTGAACACGCAGTGCGTCGAGGACGCGCTGATCTTCAACAGCGGCGACGTCGAGGTCGTGGCGGGCTACACCTACTACTTCGTGGTCGACGCCAACGCGACGGACGCGAACCCCAACGAGGGGCAGTTCACGATCTACCTCGACTGCGACCCGTAGGCCGCGGGCGGGCCCCCCTCAGGGGACGACGTCGAAGGCGACGGTGGCCTGGTGGCTCATGCCGCCCTCGTCGGTCACCAGCATCGTCACCTCGTGCGCGCCGACGCCCAGCACGGTGGTGCTGAAGGTGACCTCCCCGAGGACGTTCGGGACCGAGGCCCCGAGGATGTTGCCGGACTCGTCGAACCAGAGGACGTCGAGCGTCTCGTGGGCGGCGTAGTCGATCGCGGTGGCGACGAAGGCGACGGGGCCCGCCGCTTCGGAGACGGTGTCGCCCGGGGCGGGGCTGTCGATCGTCGCGGTGGGGCGGCGGTTCAGCTTGTGGCCGGTCTGGAAGGAGGAGCAGCTCGAGCTGGGGCAGCCGCCGTACCAGAGGTGGAAGTCCGTCCCGTCGAAATAGAGCGCGGGCGTGTAGTGGTGGTGGTCGTCCCAGGCGCCGGACGGGCCGAGGGCCAGCGGGTTGACCGCGTTCTTCGTCCAGTTCAAGCCGTCGGTCGACGACGCGAGGCCGATCCGCCAGCGGCTCCCGTCGTGGCCGGCGTACGCCATCAGGTACTCGCCGTCGAGCTGGAGCACCGAGGGCGCGCCGACGTGGGCGTCGTCCCAGCTCCCGCCGCTGCCGGTGTCGACCACCTGGAGCCCCTGGCGGACCCACGCGAGCGCGTCGGAGCTGGTGGCGTAGCCGATGCGCCACGTCCCCGAGGAGCTCGGCCGGCCCATGTACCACTGGTGGTACTCGACCCCGTCCCACAGGGCGGTGGGGTGGAGCACGTGGTAGTCGTCCCAGCTGCCCGAGGTGCCGAGGTCGAGGACGGGGTTCAGGGGCTCCCGCTCGAACTCGAGGAGGTCGTCGGTGTAGAGCAGCCCGTTGCGCCAGTGGGTGCCGTCGCGGCCGCTGTAGAGGAGCTTCAGCGTCGGGTCGCCGTCGTCCACGGGGACGACGTAGACCACGCCCGCGTCGTCCCAGGTGCCGCTCTCGCCGACGTCGAGCCGGCGCTTGGGCCAGAAGCGCACGCGGGCGCCCTCGTCGTCGACGCGCCAGTTCACGCCGTCGGGTGACGTCGCCCGCCCCGCGCGCCACGTGCCGCCGTCGTAGCCCGACCACCAGGAGACCAGCAGGCCGGCGTCGTCGTAGACCTCCTGGAGGTAGGTGTGGCGGTCGCCGAACGACCCCGAGGCGGTGGAGCCGAGGACGGGCCCGCACTCCGTCCGCATCCAGCCCGACGTCGTGTCGTCCCAGCCCTCCACGGCGGGGTCGAGGTCGTCGCAGTCGCCCTGGCAGACGGTCCAGCCGTCGCTGTCGTTGTCGGGGGGCCCGGAGGGGTCGCCGACGCAGTCCCAGGGGGCGACGTCGACGACCACGGTGGCGACGGCCTCGAGGCCTCCGGCGTCGACCACGGTGGCCGTGATCTCGTGCAGGCCGGGGGCGAGGTTCGCGGTGGCGACGCCGAAGTCGCCCGCGGGGGTCGGGTTGCCCTCGCCGATGAGCCCCTGGAGGTGGGACTCGACGCGGACGGAGAGCTCGTCGACGAAGGCCTGGTCGCCGGCGACGACGTCGATGTCGATCGTCTCGCCCTGGTCGTACAGGGCGCCGTCGGCGGGGAAGGTGATCTCGGCGGTCGGGGCCTCGTTCCAGGCGAGGCCGATCTGGTTGCCCGTGGACGAGTTCGAGGCGGCGCCGCGGTAGGCCATCAGGAGGCCGCCCTGGTGGGCGAGGATCTTCCCCTGGTAGCTGCGCGCGTCGTCCCACGCGCCGGACGGGCCGCGCTCGAAGGACGGGTCGTCGGGGGCGCGCATCCAGCCGATGCCGTCGAACGAGGTCGTGATCCGCATCCGGGCCGAGCTGCCGGTGTGCCGGGTGGTCATCATGTACCAGCGGCCGTCGAGCTCGCGGACGCTGGGGGAGCCGATGTAGCTCCCTTCGCCGGACAGGTCAGGGGAGAGGTACCAGTTGTCCGGGTCGCGGGTCCACGTGGCGACGTCGGGGGAGGTGGCGTGACCGACGCGGCGGTCGCCGCTGCTCGAGGGGGCGCCCGTGTACCAGAGGTGGTAGGCGCCGTCGTACTCGGCGAGGGAGCCGAAGAAGACGTGGTGGTCGTCCCACTCGCCGGAGGCGCCGAGGTCGAGGACGGGGTTGGCGGGGTCCTTCGACCAGGCGAACCCGTCGGGGGAGGTGGCGTGGCCGATCCGGTAGCGGCTGCCGTCGTAGGCGCTGTAGACGGCGTGCCAGGTGACGCCGTCGTGGAGGACGTCGTCGATCCAGACGTGGACGTCGTCGAACGCGCCGCCCGCGCCGACGTCGAGGACGGGGTTGAGGGGGTACCGGGCCCAGCTCAGGAGGTCGTCGGAGAGAGCGAGGCCGGCGCGCCACGTGGCGCCGTCGTAGCCGGCGTAGGCGAGGACCCACTGGGCGCCGCTCCACCAGATCGTCATCGGGGCGACCGACGCGTCGTCCCACTCGCCCGACGCGCCGAGGCCGAGGACGGGGTTGCACTCGCTCCGCATGAAGCCGCTGTCGGTCGCGTCCCAGCCGATGACGGTGTCGTCGGCGTCGTCGCAGTCTCCGGCGCAGACGAGGACGCCGTCGAGGTCGTCGTCGACCTCGTTGGGGCCGAGGGCGCCGTCGCAGTCGTTGTCGACGCCGTCGCACAGCTCGACCGCGGCGGGGTTGATGGCCGCGTCGGCGTCGTCGCAGTCCCCCGCGCAGGGGGCCACCCCGTCGCCGTCCGCGTCGCCCTCGTCCGTGGGGACGACGGTGTCGCAGTCGTTGTCGAGCCCGTCGCACAGCTCGGGGGCG
>CAYFOA010000056.1:0-37968 GCA_964344575.1 uncultured Rickettsiales bacterium
CGGAGCGGCCGAAACCGGGGGGAGCCAGGCTGGCTGGCCGGGGTTGTGGCCGCCGGGGGGCCCCGAACCGGCCGAAACGGGGGGAGCAGGGCTGGCTGGGCGGGGTTCTGGCCCCCTGGCGTCGAGGGTGGGGGAATCCGGTCGGTGGCGACCGGAATGTCGCCCCCCTGGCGGTGAGGGTGGGGGAATCCGGTCGGTGGCGGCCGGAATGTCGCCCCCTGGCGGTGAGGGTGGGGGAATCCGGTCGGTGGCGACCGGATTCGTCTCCCCCTGGCGGCGAGGGGGGGCTGGAGTGTCCGGCCCCGCGGCCACTGGCGGGGTGCTCGCGCCGAGGGGGGGCGGCAGTGTCCGGCCCCGCGGTCACTCGCGGGCCGCCGCTACTCGATCTCCCGGAACGGATCGACGGTCACCTCGTGCGTCGCCGTCCTCCCCTCGGCGTCCACCGCCGTCACCTTCATCGTGATGGCGTGGGCGACCACGTCGGACACGTCCTCCACGATCACGGGGAAGCCGACCGTCTCGCCCATGCCCCGGGCGCAGCCGGCGTCCTGCATCGGGCAGTGGTTCAGCTCGCCGATCAGGGTGGACGACTCCGTCACCGGCAGCCCCTCGTCGTCCAGCAGCTCGAACACGAGCGTCACGTCCGTCCAGTCGATCCCGACCACGCGAGCGCTGCCCCAGATGTGGTCGCCGCCCTGGATGCCGCGCACCACGCCGACCTCCGAGCCGTCGTCGATCGGGACGAACTCGACGTCGCCCGTGCCCAGCTGGCAGTACGGCTCGCGGTCCAGGTCCGGCCCCACGCAGGCCCCCAGGCCGAGCGCCAAGACGAGCGTGATCGCTGTACTCAGCGGCCTCACGGCGTGATCCCTCCGAACCGCACGATCCCCATGTCCAGGGCGAAGTGCGTGGTGTACCGGGTGTAACCCGACTCGGGCGGCGGGAGCAACACGAACCGCACCGGCTCGACGCTGAAGAAGAACCGGTTCGGCCCCCGGATCCGGAGCGCGAGCCCCGCCCCCACCGTCCCTCCGGCCCGCTCGTCGTCGTCGAACGCCCGGTAGTACCCCCCGAACAGCGACGGCACCAGCTCGACGTCCGCCCGGAGCGCGAACCCCACCTCGATCCCGCCGACCGCCCGGATCGACGGCCGCCCCTCCTCCGCGATCCCGAACGTCGCCTCCGCGAACGGCGACACCACCGGCGCGCCGCCCACCACCGATGCGCCGAACACCGGCCCGACGTTCAGCCCCATCCCCGCGTAGTCGATCACGCCGACGCCGTCCGTCAGGTTCCACCCCAGCCGGAAGTCCGCCCGGAACCCCAGCGGGACCTTCGCCGCAGGCCCCGGGTCGGGCGCGAAGTCCTCCGCGTGGGCTACCACCGAAACGCATGACAGCGCCGCTGCGACGACGATCCAGCGCATCAGATCTGCGCCCCCACCGCGAGCGAGAACAGCGGCGAGACCACCGTCCCGAACTGCCCCTGGATCGTCCCGAACTGGATGTTCTCGAAGATCAGCAGCCGGACCGACGCGTCCACGATCAGGTGCGGCCCGATCGAGAACAACAGCCCGCCGCCGGTCTGGAACACCGTCCGCGGCGTCGGCCCCCCGCCGCTGGGGGTGGCGTCGGCGATGAGGAACCCGGCGCCGGACGTCCCGTACGGGAGCAGCCACTCCGTCGCCTTCACGCCGTAGGTGAAGTGGACGTCGATGAGGATCATGTCGATCCGGTCCTCGGTGACCTGCTGATCGGTGATGCACCCCTCCCAGTTCGCCCGGAACCCGAGGTACAGCCGCTCCGCCAGCGGCTCGAACCGGTGCCCTGCGAACCCCCCGAACCAGCCGCACGGCTTCAGCCCCAGCTTGTTCGACCACGGGACCCCGCCGCCGATCCCGCCGACCTCGAACGCGCCCCCTCGGATCTCGGCCCCCGCCGCGCTCGGCAGCAGCGTCAGGGCGACCACCAGCAGGAGGGCTCGGAGCACGGCCGCCACTTATATAGGAAGTCACGTGCCGTAGGCACGGAGGAAAAACGACGCACAGAGGGGTTGAATCGCTCGGCTTGGGCGGGTAGTTGTTTGCGCCCTCCGACCCGGACCAAGAGGAACGACCCTTGCCCCGAACCCTGATCATCGCCGAGAAGCCCTCCGTCGCCGCCGACATCGCCCGCGTCGTGGGGGCCGGCAAGAAGACCGCCCACGCCTGGGAGGGCGACGACCACCTCGTCTCCTGGGCGGTCGGCCACCTCCTCGAGTTCGTCGCCCCGGAGGGCTACGACGAGGCCCTCAAGCGCTGGCGCCTCAAGGATCTCCCGATCCTCCCCGACGACTTCCTCCTCACCCCCGTCAAGGGGAACACCAAGCAGCTCAACGCGCTCAAGCGGATGCTCAAGAGCAAGGACGTCGCCCGGGTCATCAACGCCTGCGACGCCGGCCGCGAGGGCGAGCTGATCTTCCGCGAGATCTACCGCTACAGCGGGACCGACAAGCCCGTCGACCGCCTCTGGCTCCAGTCGATGACCGACGCCGCCATCCGGCAGAGCCTCGACGCCCCCCTCCCCGCCAGCGACGTCCAGGGCCTCGCCGACGCCGCCGACTGCCGCGCCGAGTCCGACTGGCTCATCGGGATGAACGCGACGCGGGCGCTGACCGTCCGCCTCCGCACCCGGGGCAACCGCTCCGTGCCGTGGTCCGCGGGCCGCGTCCAGACGGCCACGCTGGCCATGCTCGTCCGCCGGGAGCGCGAGATCCTCGCCCACGAGCCCGAGGCCTACTGGATCATCTCGGCGAACTTCCGCAGCGACGCCGACCCCGCCCACGACTACACGGGCACCTGGTTCGACGCCTCCGCCGACGGCCCCAAGGACCGGATCTTCGACCCCGCCGTCCGCGACCGCGTCCTCGCCCTCCTCGCGAGCAAGCCCGCCGCCAAGGCGTCCGAGACGCGCAAGGACAGCAAGGAGAACGCCCCCCCGCTGCTCGACCTGACCTCCCTGCAGCGCGAGGCCAACCGCCGCTTCGGCTTCTCCGCCCGGCGCACGCTGTCCGCCGCCCAGGCGCTGTACGAGCAGCACAAGATGATCACCTACCCCCGTACCGACAGCCGCGCGCTGCCGGAGGACTACCGGGGCAAGGTGGACGACGCCGTCGCGTTCCTCCAGGGCTTCGACGACTACGGCGCCGCCGCGAAGCGGCTGATCGCCGACGGGCTGAGCAACACCCGCCGCAACTTCGACGACGCCGCCGTCAGCGACCACTTCGCGATCATCCCCACCGGCTCGGGCAACCCCGCCGCGCTCAAGGGCGACGACCGCCGCATCTTCGACCTCGTCGTCCGACGCTTCCTCGCCGCCTTCCACCCGCCCGCCATCTCGACCGAGGTCGAGCGCATCACGGCGATCGGGGACGACCGGTTCCGGACCCGGACGAAGGTCCTCAAGGTCCCCGGCTGGCGGGCCGTCTTCGACCGGGGCGACAAGGAGCCGAAGAAGGAGCTCCCCGCCCTCCCCGACCCGACCGGAGCGAGCGTCGCGCTCCTCGACCACAAGTCCGAGGAGAAGGAGACGAAGCCCCCGTCCCGGCTGACGGAAGCGGCGCTCCTGGGCCTCATGGAGACCGCCGGCAAGGAGGTCGAGGACAGCGAGAAGGCGCGCGTCCTCAAGGAGACGGGGGGGCTGGGGACGCCGGCCACGCGGGCCGAGATCATCGAGACGCTGGTCGCCCGCCAGTACGCCGGCCGGTGCACGTCGCTGCAGGGGCGGAAGGCGCTCCGGGCGACGACCCGCGGCATCCGCCTGATCGACGCGCTGGAGCGGATCGACCTGCCGCTGCTGACGTCCGCCGAGCTGACCGCCAACCTCGAGGACGCGCTCCGCGACATCGAGCACGGCGGGGCCACGCGCAACGACTACATGGGCGAGATCCGGGACTGGACGAAGAAGATCGTCGACCAGATCCGGACGTTCTCGTTCCAGGAGCTGTACGCCGAGGCGTCGGACCTCGGGGAGTGCCCGACCTGCAAGAAGGGCCACATCGTCGAGACGCTCCGGACCTGGACGTGCACCAACGGCGGGCGCGAGGGCGAGTGCGAGTTCGTCATCTGGAAGGAGGTCGGCGGCCGCTACGTCGACCGCCGCAGCGCCGAGGAGCTCGTCGCGGGGATGGAGACGCCGGTCAAGGCCGGGTTCTTCACGCGGGACGGCCGGGAGTACGAGGCGAGCCTCGTCCGGACCGAGGACAGCCGCGTCGTGGTCCGCCCCAAGGGCGCCGAGATCGACCTCGGCGAGGAGGTCGAGCCCGCCGACGTCGGCCCCTGCCCGTTCCACCCCGAGTCGATGGTCCGCCGCAGCACCAAGGGCTACCGCTGCGACCTCTACGCCGACCGCAAGTGCAAGCTGAACCTGCCGCTGCAGCTCTGCCAGCGGTCGCTGTCGGTCGAGGAGATCGCGCAGATGCTCGGCCCCGACCGCAAGACGAGCCTCCTCGAGGGGTTCGTCAGCAAGCGGAACCGGCCGTTCAGCGCGTCGCTCATCCTCGAGGACACGGGCCGCATCAAGTGGGACTTCCCGCCCCGCGAGAACAACCGCGGCAGCGGCGGCCCGGCGAAGGAGTTCCCCGTGAACGCCGAGCCGCTGGGGGCCTGCCCGAAGCACCCCGAGGCGAAGATCGTGGAGACGGCGACGGCGTTCGTGTGCACCGACGACGGCTGCCGCATCAACATCCCCCGCGAGATCTGCAAGCGCGAGCTGACCCGCGCCGAGGCGACGAAGCTGTTCGCCGACGGCGAGACCCCCGTGCTGGAGAACTTCACCTCGCAGGCGGGCAAGCCGTTCGCGGCGTCGCTGTACATCAAGGCGACCGGCCGCCACGGCTTCCGGTTCGCGGGGCGCGGGCGCTGATCCGCCGCTGAGCGGGCGCCGCGCGGGCGCCGCGCGGGGGGCTAGCTCCGGGGCTTCCGGCCGCCGGGCCCCTTCCGGCCGTGGCGACGCTTCTTCGGCTTCGGCCGCGCCCACCCCTTCTTGCGGTAGGGGCGCCCCTCCTCGTCCCGCCCCCGCACCTCCGGCTTGGGCGGCGGCGGCAGGCGCAGCTGCTCGGCGACCTCCACCTGGACCTGGCGCGACACCCACAGCTTGCTCCGGCCCGCGGTCCGGACCTGGCGGCGGAGGTGCTCCAGCTCGCCCGAGGTCAGCTCCCGGGTGTCCCCGAGGGCGAGCCCGCGGAGGGTGATCCCGCCGAAGCCGACGCGCTTCAGCTTGAGGACGCGGTGGCCGATCGACTCGAGCATCCGCCGGACGATCCGGTTGCGGCCGCCGCGGAGCGTGAGGAGCAGCCAGCTCGACGGCCCCGTGGTGCGGACGATCTCGGCGAGGCACGGCCCCGACGGCCCGTCGTCCAGCTGCACGCCCCGCTGCAGCCGCACCATCTTCCGCTGGTCGGGGGTCCCCGAGACCTTCGCGAGGTACGACTTCGGCACGCCGTAGCTGGGGTGCGTGAGGCGGTACGCGAGCTCGCCGTCGTTGGTCATCAGGAGGACGCCCTCGGTGCCGTAGTCGAGGCGCCCGACGGCGGCGATCGAGGTGTCCGCGGGGTCGAGCAGGTCGAACACGGTCCGGCGCCCGTCGGGGTCCTGGCGGCTGGTGATGACGCCGGTCGGCTTGTTGAGGACGAGGTAGCGCCGGGCGGGCTTCGCGGGGAGGCCGCGGCCGTCGATCTCGATCTTCTGGGCGCGGGGGTCGATCTTCGCGCCCGGCTCCGCGACGACCTTGCCGTCGACGGTCACCTGCCCGGCCCGGATGAGGCGCTCGCTCCCGCGGCGCGACGCGACCCCGCGCTCGGCGAGGATCTTCACGAGGTGGTCGGAGGCCATCTGCCTACTCCTTCCGGGTCGCCGTACGGCGAGCCTGCAGCCGCTCGTCTGCGGCCGCGTCCACGCTGTCCAGGGCGCGGCGCGCGGCATACTCGTCGAAGGTGACCTGCCCCTGCAACCCCTTTGTGCCCATCAGGTCGTCCACCGCCTCCTGGTCCTCCGCCCCGAGCATCGTGAATTCGCGCAGCGAGGGCAGGTCCTTCAGCGATCCGAGGCCGAACGCGGCGAGGAACTCGTCGGTCGTCGCGTAGACGTTCGGGCGCCCCGGCTCGTCGCGCCGGCCGGCCACCCTCAGGAGCCTCCGGTCCATCAGCGCGCGGAGGATGCCGCCGGTGTCGACGCCGCGGACCCGCTCGACGTCGGCGCGGGTGCAGGGCTGGCGGTAGGCGACGATGGCGAGCGTCTCCAGGGCCGCGCGGGACAGCCGGACGGGCTGCAGGCCGGTGAACACCTTCAGCCAGGGGCTGACCGCGGCGGTGGTCCGGAACTGCCACGTGTCGGCGAGCCGGACGAGCCGGAAGCCGCGCCCGCCGGCGCCGTCGTGGCGGGCCTCCAGCTCGGCCAGGGCGGCGAGAACGGCGTCGGCGGAGACCGCCTCGGCCTCCAGCGCGGCGACGAGGTCGGCCACCCCCAGCGGCCGGTCGGCCACGAAGAGCAGCGCCTCGACGACGGCGTCCAGGAGGAGCCCGCCCTCAGCGGCCATCGGTCACCCCGTCGAGGGCGGGCCGCGCGGCGCGGGCGAACCGGCGCTCGACGACGATGGAGCGGAGGTGCCCGTCCTGCGCGATGCGGACGTGGCGGAGGCGGGCGAGGTGGAGCACGGCGAGGAAGGTGACGACGACGGTGGCGCGCGTGACGGCGCCGACGAAGAGCCGCCGGAACTCGACCTTCTTCGGTCCGCCGGCGAGGAGGTCGAGCACCTCGTCGACGCGGTCCTCGAGGGGGACGAGGGGGACGGTGACGGCGTGGATGGGCTCGGCCTGGGCGCGCTCCACGAGGAGGTCGCGCAGCGCGGCGAGGAGCTCGGTGAGGTCGACGTCCAGCGGCGCGTCGACGTCCTCCAGCCCGGCCGCCGCGCGGGGCTCCAGGGGGCGGACGAAGTGGTCGCGGCGGGGGAGGTCGCCGGCGTCGAGCTGGTCGGCGGCGTCCCGGTAGCGGCGGTAGCTCAGGAGCCGGGCGATGAGGGCGGCGCGGGGGTCCTCGCCGTCGTCCTCGTCCTCGTCGTCGAGGTCGATCGGGGGGAGCATCTCGCGGGACTTGAGGAGGCAGAGCAGCGCGGCCATCTCGACGAACTCGCCGGCGACCTCGATCTGGAGCTCGTCGAGGACCTCGAGGTAGGCGAGGAACTGCTCCGTGACGGCGGCGACGGGGAGCTCGGCGACCTCCAGCTCGTGGCGCTTGCAGAGGTGGAGGAGCAGGTCCAGGGGGCCGTCGAACAGCGGGAGGTGCACGAACGGCGGACTGGCTGTCACGGGGGGTATGTAGCAGGATGCGGGGCCCATGAGGCAGTTCAAGGATCGCGTCGCCGTCATCACCGGCGCGGGCAGCGGCATCGGCCGCGCGCTCGCCCTCGCCCTGGCCCGGGAGGGCTGCCACCTCGTGCTCGCGGAGTGGAACGCGGACACGCTCGCGGAGACGGAGGCGCTGGCGGCGGAGCTCGGCGCGGCCGTGACCGTGAGCGGGCACGTGGTCGACGTGAGCGACCGGGCGGCGATGGAGGCGTTCGCGGCGGGCGTGGCCGAGGCGCACCCCTGCGTCCACCTGCTCGTCAACAACGCGGGGCTGACGGTGGCGGGGTCGTTCCGGGAGAAGACGCTGGACGACTGGGAGACGGTGGTCGGCGTGAACCTGTGGGGGGTGGTGTACGGCTGCAAGCTGTTCCTGCCCCTGCTGGAGGCGGCGGACGAGGCGCACGTGGTGAACATCTCGTCGGTGTTCGGCATCGTCGGCATCCCCGGGCAGACGGCCTACTGCGCGACGAAGTTCGCGGTGCGGGGGCTGACGGAGGCGCTGTGGGAGGAGTACCGGCCGACGCACGTCGGCTTCAGCGTGGTCCACCCCGGGGGCGTGGACACGAACATCGTCCACACGTCGAAGCACTACCAGGACGACGCGGAGATCCTGGAGCGGACGAAGCGGCGGTTCAAGAAGATGGGCATCACGCCGGACAAGGCGGCGGCGACGATCCTGCGGGGTGTCCGGAAGAAGAAGCCGCGCATCCTGGTGACGAAGGAGGCCCCCTGGATCGACCGGATGAAGCGGTTCTTCCCGGTCCTCGGGAACAAGTGGATCGCCGACGGCGTGGTCCGCGCGATGGGAATGCGGGACGAGCAGCAGAAGCAGATCGCGGAGGTCCTCGCCGAGATCGAGGAGGCGCAGACCGAGGCGCGGCGGGCGGCGGCCGGCTGAGCTAGCGGCGGAGCAGGTCCCAGAGGCGATCGCGGACCTCGGCGCCGACCTCCGCGGAGCCGAACCGCCGGGCGAGCCAGCCGGGGCGGTAGTCCTCTTCGAGGACGTCGGGGTGCTCCTCCAGCCAGCTCAGGGCGCGGTCGAGCTGACGGTCGGGGACCTGCTTGAAGATCGTCCGGGAGCGCGGGCCCGCGGCCCGCCCGCGTTCGGCCTCGACGCGCAGCTCCCGCCAGCAGGCGTCCGGCCAGCGGTCCCAGGCGAACTTCGCCGCGTTCCACAGCGTCGTCAGCTCGATCAGCGCGAACAGCTCGTCGAGGAGCGATTCGTCGTCGAACATCGGGGCGTCGCCGCGGCGGTGGAGGCCGATCGCGAGGGACTGCAGGAGCTCCCCGTGCTCCTCGGGGTCCGCGAGCAGCCACCGGAGCGCCGCGCCGCGGAACGGCTCGGGGACGGACGGAAGCGAGTACGCGTTCGTCCCCAGCTCGTGGTCGTCGAGGAGGCCCCGGATCGTGGCCTCGTCGAGCACCTCGGCGAAGCGCCCGAGCGCCTCTCGGTTCCGGAGGTCCCAGGCGAGGTGAGCGACCCCCTTCTGCGCCTCCGGGTGGCGGGCGAGCGCCCGGCGGAGGAGATCGGCGCGGTCGGGCCGCTCGCCGAGCAGGTCGTCGACCTCCTCCCAGAGCTCCGCCTCCATGCTCCCGATCTCGGCGATCCGGTCCGGCAGCGCGGCGGCCGCGTCGTCGTCTTCGAGGGCCAGGGCGTGGACCACCAGCTCGGGCTGGAGCACGCGGGGGATGGAGCCGGGGGGCCAGTCGTCCCAGCCCCCCCAGTCCACGCGGTCCCGGAACCGGGCCAGCGCCGGGCGGAGGGCCCAGAAGAGCGTGTCGGCGTCCAGCCGCTCCGACTCCGTCACGCTCCGGGGGTGGGCGTACCCGAGGGTCATCGCCAGCTCCGGAGACATCGCGTCGGGGCGGAGGCCGTCCTGGTAACCGGGGACGCGCCACGGCTCCAGGCCCTCGTGGTCCCATCCGTCGGACGGCAGCAGGAGGCTCGCCAGCCAGCCCCCGAACACCCCCAGCAGCGCCGCCGTGGTCTCCCCCTGGACGAGCCACGGGGCGGGGGCGCCGAGGGTGTTGGTGAAGGGGCGGACCTCGATGTCCCGGGCGGCTCGGAGGAGCGGGGGGAGGAGGTCGCGGACCAGCGCGAGCTGCTCGGGGAACTCCGCCTCCGCCTCGTCGTCCGCCACGATCAGCTCGAGGCCGACCACGAGCAGGGCCTGCAGGACCGCCATCTGGGCGACGCGGACGGCGAGCAGGTCGGGCGCCGGGGCCAGCGCCTCGCCGGCCGCGCGGCGGAAGTCGTCGGGGTCGTGGTACGCGAGACCGTAGAGCGTCGACCAGAGCAGGTCGTAGCGGTCCCGCTCGCGGCCCGGCGCGCCCCAGAACATCGGCGGGTCGGCGGTCAGCGCCCCGGCCACGGCGACCTTGACCTGCTCCACCAGCCAGGGCGGCGTCAGCGCGAACCGACCGGGCTCGACGAGGCGGAGGAGGCGCGCCTCGACGAGGCCGCGGACGAGGCGGTCGCCCCCCACGACGTCGAGCTGGAAGCGGCGCAGCGCCTCGGCCCGGGCCTCCGGATCGGCCTCGGCGGCGATCGCGGCGGCGCGCTCCACGAGCACGTCGCGGTCCCCTGCGAACCCGCTCCCCGCCGCGAGCGCCTCCCACGTCGCCAACGGCAGCCCGCCGTCCAGCGGAAGCGCGGAGTCGAGGACGCGCTGGTGGACCAGCCGGACGACGAACTCCCAGCCGGCCCGCTCGAGGAGCTCCGCGTCAGCGCTCCCCTCCTCCCCGTGCCGCCGGACCGCGCCCCGCACGAAGCGCTGGACGAGCGACAGGTCGTAGGGGTCGTCGGGGACGGGGGCCTCGTCGTCGTGGAGCGCGGCGAGGAGCGACATCAGCGAGTCGGGGCTGGCCGCGTACCAGTCCGCGAACCCCTCGAGCTCCTCGATCACGGCGTCCGCGTCCAGGGGCGAGTCGTCGGGGAGCCGGCCCGCGACCCAGCGGACCAACCGCTCCCGCCAGTCGTCGACGGGCGTCCAGCGGACGGTCAGCCACTTCGGCGCCCCCCGGCCCCGGCTCGCCGCCGCCGCCATCCCCGCCCGGAGCGCCTCCTCGACGTCCTTCCTCGAGACCTGGTGGTGGCCCGCGGGGTCGAGCTCGTCCGGGGGCCGGTCCGGAGTCGGAGCCGGCCCCCGGCGACGCCGCCGGGAACGGGGCGGGGGCGCGCTCTCGCCGGCCTCCCGCGACTCCTCGGGGACCTCGGGGAGCGTCCGGTCGCGGTGCGCGAGGACGACGACGACGGCCCGCGTCGTCAGGCCGGCGAGGGCCTCCCGCTCCTCGTCGCCCCCCTCCCCGTCCAGCTCGATGACCACGACGCCGTCCGCAGGCAGCGTCCCGAGCTCCCCCAGCGACGCCACCCGCAACACCACCCCCTCGCGCCGCCGCTCCCACCAGGACGCGAGCAGGCTCCGACCGAAGCCCGGCGGGACGACGTACCAGAAGCGCTGGACGGTGACCCGCTCGGGGAGCTCCCACCACGCCAGGCGGCCGACGTTCCCCGACGGCGCGAGCAGCTCCGGCGGGGGGGCGCCGTGGACGTCCAGCGGAGGCAGCGCCTCGAAGTCGCGGAAGGCGATCCAGGGATCGGGCGGCCGGACGAGCCCGAGCTCCTCGGGCGTCGCCCCGAGCATCTCCGCGAGCGCCCGCCGGGCGAGCTGCTGACTGGCGCGCGTCCCCTCCCACCACGTCGTCACGCCGCGCCGGAGCTGGCCCACGTACGCGCCCAGGCTCCGCGGCTGGGGGATCTTGACCCCGCTGCGGTCGCGCTCCGCGATCGCGGCCATGTGCTCGGCGAGCTTCTTGCCCGCCGCGTCGTTGGACTCGTACTGCCCCAGGTGGGACTGCAGCTGATCGATTTCCAGAGCCATGGAGACCCCTTCAGGGTACGCTCCGCAGAGACGGTGTCAATGACATGCGATGCAATATTGCAATGTGATTTTGTCCTTGATCGATGACCGGACCCGGTCTAGATCAGCTCCATGAACGTCGCTCGCCACCACCTCCGTCTCACCCACCACGCCCGCCGCCGGATGCGGGAGCGGGGCGTCACCCGCGCCATGGTCCGGCTGGTCCTTCGCTACGGGACGCGCGCCGCGCCGCCGCCCGGCGAGACGGGCGCCCGGATTCGGCTGCTTCGCCGGGACGTGCCGCCGGGCGAGGACGAGGGGCTCTGGATCCGGACCTACGGGCTGGTGGTCGCGCGGTCCGTCGCCGGCTGGGTGACGACGGTCTTCTGGGAGGCGGCGAACGGCTGATGGCGCGCGCGCTCCTCCTCGTCCCCCCGCTGGTGAAGTACTCGGCGGGGCCGCTGCTCGGCCCGGCGCTGCTCGCCGGCGCCGCCCGCGCCGGGGGGCACGACGCGTCGGTCCTCGACCTGAACATCCGCTGGATCGGCCCCGCCCCCACCGCCGCCCGCCCCGGCGCCAACGTCTCCCGCTGGACGGGCGACCACGACAAGGCCGTCCCCTGGCTGGGGGCCCGGGAGCGGGCCTGGCTCGCCCACGTCGCCGGCGCCCTGGACCCGAGCCCGCACCCGTCGCTCGGCGAGGACCCGCTCCGGACGCTGACGTTCTCCTTCGAGGAGGTCGCCCGCGCCGCCGCGGCGCTGGCCCGGGGCCCGGTCGGCGGCTGGATCGACGGCCACCTCGCGTCCCGGGAGCGGCCCGGCCTCGTCGGCGTCTCGGTGCTGTACTCGGGCCAGGTCCTCGGCGCCCTCGTCGCGACCTTCCGGGCGAGGGCGCGGTGGCCCGGAGTCCCGGTCGTCTGGGGCGGCCCCCACGTCTCCGCCCTGGCCGCGGGGATCGCCGCCGATCGGCGCTACGGCGCGGCGGGGGTCGACGGCTTCGCGGCGGGCTACGCCGAGCGCACCTTCGTGCGGGTCCTCGACGCCATCGAGCGCGGCGACCCGCTCCCCGCCGACGTGATCCGGGCAGGCGGCGGGGCGGCTCCCCGGGCGGCGGCGGGCGACGGCGACGTCGTCCCGGTCTTCGAGGAGCTCGCCCGCTACGGCACCCCGCGCCTGACCCTCCCCGCCCAGGCCGCCCGGGGCTGCGTCTACGGCCGCTGCGCGTTCTGCACCTACCCCGCGATCGAGGGCTCGGTCCGGGTCCTCGGCGACGGCCCCCTGCGCGCGACCTTCGCCGCCGCCCGCGACCGCGCCGCCGCCGTCTCGTTCAAGGACAGCCTCGTGTTCCCGGGGACGTTCGCGCGGATCCTCGGGATCGCGGACGGGACCGTCCCCTGGAGCGCCTGCACGAAGCTGAGCCGCCGCTACGACGCCGCCTTCTTCGCCCGCCTCGCCGCCGCCGGCGCCGACACGCTGGAGATCGGGCTGGAGACGCTGGAGCCGGGGGCCCAGCGGATGATCGGCAAGGCCCAGAGCCGCGCCCTCTTCGAGGCGACCCTCGACCACGCGGCCGCCGCGGGGGTCGGCCTGATCGTCAACTACATCACCGGCTTCCCCCACGCCGACGCGGACGCCGAGCGCCGGGAGCGAGCCTCGGTCGAGGCGGCGATCGAACGCCGGCCCGCCCTGCGCGCGCGGGTCGAGCACAACCGGTTCCAGCTGGAGCGCCTGTCCCCGATGGGCCGCGCCCCCGAGCGCTACGGGCTGCGCGTCACGGCGTCGTGGCCGTGGGCGTCCGTGCTCGCCTGGGCGCCGATCGCCCGACCCCTGTCCGTCGTCGGCTGAGCTACAGCATCAGCGGCAGGACCCTCGCCCCCGCGAGCACGTCGCAGCCCGCGATCACCGTCAGCAGCGGCGTCGTCAGGATCCCCCGGTAGACGGCGTAGAAGATGATCAGCAGCGCGATCCCGGGGTTGATGGCGAGGAGCTTCCGGCCCATCTCGGGGCCGAGGAAGAAGGCGAGGATCTTCGACCCGTCCAGCGGCGGCAGCGGGATCAGGTTGAAGACGCCGAGCAGGGCGTTGATGTAGACGCCGTAGGCCGCCATCTGGAGCACCGGGTTCCCCGGCTGCAGCCCGCTCGCCGTCAGCCCCCGGATGAGGGACGCGAACGCGATCATGAGGGCGAAGTTGGCCACCGGGCCGGCCAGCGCGATCAGCATCGTGTCCCGCTGCGGGCGGCGGAGGTCGCGCGGGTTGAAGGGGACCGGGCGGGCCCACCCGAACACGAACCCCGGCACCCCGTTGAGCCACCCGAAGATCAGCCCGATCGCCGGCGCCGCCACCGATCCGATGGGGTCGAGGTGGACCTTCGGGTCCATCGTCAGCCGCCCCGTCCACGCCGCCAGCTTGTCCCCCAGCCGCGCCGCCACCAGCGCGTGGCAGTACTCGTGGAACACCAGCGCGAGCAGGAACATCGGCCCCGCCACGACGAACATGATCGCGAGATCGATCGGGTCGCCCATCTAGATGTCCTCGGCCTGAATCGCGACCAGGCTTCCGGTGAGGCATCGGCGTCGTCCGTCGTCGACGCACGGAGGAGGCGTACCTCGTGTACGGCGACGAGGGGTGGCGGCGTCGGCGGCGTCGAGGGCCGGCGGAAGACGGTGCGGGATTCGTGTCGATGGCATCTACTCCGCTCCCTCGGGGTCCGGCAGCCCCAGCAGCGCGAACGCCTCCGCCCGGGTCGCGCACGTCCCCCGGAGCTGCGCCTCGCGCACCATGCGTAACGCGTTCCCCACCTCCGGGCCGGGACGCATCCCCGCCGCCAACAGGTCGTCCCCCGTGAGCAGCGGCGGCCGCCCCGCCACCTCGTTCTCGTAGCGCCGGATCGCGTGCTTCGCCGCCGGGTAGCTCGCCTCCAGCACCGCCCGCTCCTCGTCCGTGCTCCCCTTCAGCATCTCCTCCAGGCTCCACTCCCCCGACGCCCGCTCCACCGGGCCGCCCAGCCGCGTCCCGATCCCCGCCAGCGCCTCCAGCCGCTCCGCCGCCTTCCCCCGGAGCCCCAGCGCGAACGCGGCCCGGGACGTGTCCGAACCCGTCAGCAGCAGCGCCAGCGCGATCCGGGGGTTCCACGCCCGCTCCCCCCGCGACGCCTTCGCCCACCCCCGCTGCAGCGCCGCCATCCCCCGATCGCCGCCCGCGTTCAGCCCCAGCGGGGCCAGCGCCCCGGCCGCCGCCAGCCACGCCACCACCGCCGGCGGGTCCGGCTCGGCGCAGACCAGCTCCCACTCGGCCCGGAGGCGGTCCCCCGACACCGGCCCGAACACCCCCGCCGCGACCGCCTCGTGCATCCGCCGGTCCGTGTCCATCTCCGGCCGGAACCCGAACCGGACCGCCATCCGGGCGAGCCGGAAGATGCGCGTCGGGTCCTCCACGAACGAGTCCCCGTGCAGGATCCGGAGCAGCCCCAGGCCCAGGTCGCCGGCGCCGCCGAACGGGTCCGTCAGCTCCCCGCGGGGCTCCGGCCAGAGCCGCATCGCCATCGCGTTGACCGTGAAGTCGCGGCGCCGGAGATCGTCCGCCAACGTCCCCGGCTCGACCTCGGGGAGCGCCCCGGGCACCGGATACCGCTCCTTCCGGGCCGTCACGAAGTCCACCGCCAGCGCGTAGTCGGACGGCCGCCACGTCGCCGTGCCGAAGCGCTCGTGGACGACGACGTCGCCGCCCCAGCGCCACCGCAGCAGCGTCGCCACCCGGGGCGCGTCGCCGAGCACGACGAGGTCGAGGTCCGTCACCTCCTCCAGAGGGCGGCCGAGCAGCCGGTCCCGCACCGGGCCGCCCACGAGGTGGACCTCCGTACACGCCTCCGACTCGGCGGCGGCCTCCGCGATCCGGTCCCAGAGCTCGTCCAGCGGCAGCATCAGTCGCGCTTCCCCCGGGGGTGCGCCTCGGCGTGGACCTCGTGGAGGCGCTCGCCCGCGACGTGGGTGTAGATCTCGGTCGTCGCGATGTCGCTGTGGCCCAGCATCGCCTGGACCGAGCGGAGGTCGGCGCCGCCTTCGAGGAGGTGCGTGGCGAAGCTGTGGCGGAGCGTGTGGGGGGAGACGTGGCCGTCGATCCCGACCGCGAGCGCGTACCGGCGGAGGTTCTTCCAGAAGCCCTGCCGGGTCAGCGGCCGGCCCGCGCGACCGACGAACAGCCACGGCGACCCCTTCCCCCGATCGAGCTGCTCCCAGCCGTCCTCGACGTACGCCGCGATCGCGTCCAGGGCGGACTTCGTCACCGGCACCACCCGCTCCTTGTCGCCCTTGCCGCGGACGATCAGGATCGGCGGCTCGCGGCGGATGTCCGACCTTCGGAGCCCGCACAGCTCGCTGACCCGCAGCCCCGAGCTGTAGAGCAGCTCCAGCATCGCGAAGTCGCGGCGGCCGCGGGGGGTGCCGCGATCCGGGGCGGCGAGCAGCGCCTCGACCTGGTCCCCGCGCAGGACCGACGGCAGCGACCGGCCGAACTTCGGCGTCCGAAGCCGCGCCGCGGGGTCGTCCTCCCGCCACCCGTCCGCCACGAGGAACTTGAAGAAGCCGCGCACGGCGCTGATGTGGCGGCCCACCGTCCGCTCCGAGAGGCCGTCGCCGTGGAGCCGCCGGACGAACCGCTCCAGCAGACCGCGATCGATGGACGTCGCCTCGTCGACGGCCTCGTCCTCGCAGAACTGGGCGAGCTTCGCGAGGTCCCGGCTGTACGCCGCCAGCGTGTGCGCGGCGTAGCCCCGCTCCACCTTGAGGACGTCGAGGTAGAGCCCGAGCAGGCCGTCCACGGAGCGGTCGTCGGTCGCGGCGGTCACGTCGGTCTCGTGCAGTACCGCTCGCGCAGCACGGCGGCGAGCTGGCGGCGGCGGCGCTTGCCGATGGGCTGGCCGCGCTGGTTGACCACGTAGAAGGTGTCCGAGGCGAGGTCGTGCCGCGTCGCGATGCGGGCCGTGCGGAGGTCCAGGCCGAACTCGAGGAGGACGTGGGTGATGCCGTAGACGAGGCCGGGCCGATCGACCGTCACCACCTCGACCACCGTCGCCGTCTCCGACAGCTCGTTCGTGACCTCCACCCGCTGCAGGCCGAGCGCCCCGGGATCCTTGACGGGCGGGGCGGACCGGACGGCGCGCTCCACGGCCGCGTCGAGGTCCTCCTCCCCCTTGAAGACCCGCGTCACCAGCCGCTCCAGCCGCCGCCACCGGCCCGCGTCCTGGACCGGACGGCCGAGCTCGTCGGTCATCGCGAACGTGTCGATGACGATCCCGTCGGGGCGGGTCAGCGCGTCGGCCGCGCGGATGCTGAACCCCGTCGCCGTGGCCGCCCCCGCGAGCATCGAGAAGACGCCGCGCCGGTCGCGGGTGCAGACGATCCACTGGGACACCCCCTGGTCGCCGAGCTGGCGGACGTGGGTCGCGACGGCGTCCGGGTCGTCGGCGGCGGCGAGCTCGTCGAGGAGCGCCGCGTGGGTCGCGAGCAGCGGCGCCGGCGTCCGCTCGAGGTAGCCGGGGACCGTGATCTCCCCCTCCATCACCCGGTCCGCCAGCGGCTCGGCCCGCTTCCGCCCCACCTCGGAGCTGAGCAGCGCGACGAGCCGATCCCGCACCACGTCCGCGATCGCCGCCGGATCCGGAGCCGACCCCGGGTCCAGGGCCCGGCTCGCCGCGTCGTAGGCCTGCTCCAGCAGTGCCTGCTTCCACGAGTTCAGGAGCGCCGGGTTCGTCGCCCGGGTGTCCGCCCACGTCAGCGCGAGGAGGTCGTCGAGGTGGGACCGGTCGGGGATCACGGAGACCAGCGCCCGCAGCGTCCGGGGGTCGTACAGGTCGCGGTGGTAGGCGGTGTCCGACAGCGTCAGGTGGTGCCGGACGAGCCACTGCACGCGGAGGACGTCGGCCTCCTCGAAGCCCATCCGGCGGAGGATGACGCCGGCCTGGTCGGCGCCCACGCGGGAGTGGGCCGCGCCGTGGGACTTGGCGATGTCGTGGAACAGCCCGGCGAGGATCAGCGGGGCGCGGGACGACCGGTGCTCCCACGCCGCGGCGAACTTCGGCGCCTCGGCCGCGACGTCCGCCGACCCCAGCGCCTCCAGCTCGCGGACGACGTACAGGCAGTGGACGTCGACGGTGTAGAGGTGGACGCGGTTGTGCTGCGCCTGGCAGAAGCAGGCCCCGAACTCGGGGATGTAGCGGCCGAGGAAGCCGCTCCGGTGCATCGACGCGAGCGTCCGGAACGCCGACGGCCCCTCCAGGATGGCGCGGAACCGGGCCCCCACCTCGGGGTCGTGGCGGAACGCCTTGTTGACCTTCGGGAGGGCCGCGCGGACGTGCTCCATCGTGTCGTGGTGGAGCCGGCCGCCGACCGACCGCTTGTACTCGAAGAGCGACAGGATGCGGCGGGGGTCGCCGAGCAGGGCGTCGGGATCGGTGCAGCGGACGGTCCCCGCCGACGCCTCGAAGAGCCCGTCGTCGCTCCGCCGGATCCCGGTGGGCGCCCCCCGCACGACCGGGGCGCTCGGTCCCACCTGCAGCGCGACCGTGGCGTCGGTGTCCTCCCCCGGCTTCTCGTCCCAGTAGAACCCCAGCGTCCGCGCGATGTGCAGCCCGCACAGGTGCGCCATCGCGTACGCGTGCCGGTAGTACGTCCCCATGAAGTGCTCGACGGCGAGGAGGCCCCGGCCCTTGCGGAAGCCCAGCGCGCGGGCGACCGGCTCCTGGGCCTCGAACAGCAGCTTGTCCTGGGCGCGACCGGCGTGGAGGTGGAGCTGGACGCGGACGCGGAGTTCGAACTCGTGGGCGGCGATGAGCTGCCGGTAGTGGTCCGGCTCGACGCGCCCCGTCAGGAGCATGTCGTAGTCGCCGCGGAGCCCCGCCTCGAGCTTGAACACCCACCCCAGCCAGTGGAAGTCGCGCAGGCCGCCCTTCCCCTCCTTGACGTGGGGCTCGAGGAGGAAGACGGACTGGCCGTACTTGTCGAAGCGGGCGAGGTTCTCGTCGCGGACGGCCTGCAGCAGCGCGGGGCGCCACCGGGCGACGGCGGCGGCGACGGCTTCGAGGAGCTCCTGGTACAGCGTCCGGCTCCCCGCGACGTAGCGGAGGTCGAGGAGCGCGGTCCGGGCGGCGGTGTCGTCCTCGGCGGACGCGACCACCTCGGCGACCGTCCCCGGCCGCTGCCCCACCTGCAGGCCGGCGTCCCACAGCGGGTAGAGGACGGACCGACCGACCTCGGCGAGGCGCTCGTCGTCGCCGCTGCGGCTCAGCAGGATGACGTCGATGTCGGAGTACGGCGACAGCACCTTGCGGGCGTACCCGCCGGTGGCGACGAGGCAGACGTCGTCGCCGCCCCCGTCCAGCCGGCCGTGGAGCTCGCGGAGGGTGTTGTCGACGGCGGCGGTGTAGAGGCGGCACGTCCGGCTCCCCCACCGCTCGGTCCCCTCGTGGAAGCCGTGGATGCGCTCGCGGGCCTCGATCAGGAAGCGGCCGGGGTCCTTCACGGGGCCCCCTCCCCCTCGCCGGCCGCGGCCGCCGCGGGCGCGGGCGCCGGCGTCGGCTCCTCGGCGTCGGCCCACGCCCCGATCGCGTCGGCGATCGCCCCCGCCACCCGCGTCTGGTAGCCGCCCGTCCGGATGCGCCGCTCCTCGCCCTCGTTGCTCAGGTACCCGACCTCCACCAGCGCCGCCGGAACCTCGCTGTCCACGAGCACCCAGAAGGGAGCCGTGCGCGGGTTCCGGTCGACGACCCGGTCCTCACCGTAGAAGCCCTGGAGCCCGCCGACCAGCGACCGGTGCAGGGTCGCCGCGAACCGGGCGGAGTCGGCGGCGACGACGCCCTGGCGGAGCTCGTGGAGGATCGCGTCGAGGTCGCGCCGCTCGGGGGACGCGCCCGTCACCGACGCCTCGTGATTCTCCCGCTCCGCCAGCCGCATGGCCGCCTCGTCCGAGGCGACGTCCATCGAGTACGTCTCGATCCCGTGCGCGCCCGGGGCCTCCGCCGAGTTGGCGTGGATCGAGACGAACAGCCCGGCCCCCGAGGCGTTGGTGATCTGGGCGCGCCGGGCCAGCGGGACGGCCTCGTCCTCGGTGCGGGTCTGGACGACGTCGAAGCCGCGGCCGGTCAGCTCGCGGGTCAGGGCGCGGGCGATCGCGAGCGTGATGTCCTTCTCCTGGACGCCGCTGACCCCGATCGCGCCGAGGTCCTCGCCGCCGTGGCCCGCGTCGACGACGACGCGGCGGACGGTCCGCTCCAGCGGGGCCGGCTCCGGGGGGGTCGCCTCCACGGGGACGGGAGGGGCCTCCGGGGTCGCGACATTCTCCTCGATCAGCTCGATGGGACCCCCGTCCGGAAAGCACCCCACGAGCAGAAGCGCGGCCAGCAGCACCCTCATGTGGCCTCGGCCCGGGCCTTGAGCTCGGCGAGGATGTTCAGCGCCTCCAGCGGCGTGAGCTGATCGAGGTCCAGCTTCTCCAGCTCGTCGCGGAGGATGCGGGAGCGGTCCGCGAACAGCGAGAGCTGGCCGTCGGACGGATCGGGCTGGTCCTTGCCGCGCGCCAGCCGGGGGCGGCCGACCTCGTCCTCGGCGTCCCGCTCCAGGTTCGACAGCACCTCCGTGGCGCGGTCGATGACGGGGTCCGGGACCCCCGCGAGGCGGGCGACGGCGATGCCGTAGCTGCGGGTCGTCCCCCCGGGGCGGAGGCGGCGGAGGAAGATGACGCGGCCGCCCATCTCGCTGACGCTGATGTTGTAGTTCGCCACCTGCGCGCGGGTCGCGGCCAGCTCCGAGAGCTCGTGGTAGTGCGTCGCGAACATCGTCCGGCAGCGGATGACGTCGGCGATGTGCTCGGCCACCGCCCAGGCCAGGGCGACCCCGTCGAAGGTGGACGTCCCCCGCCCGATCTCGTCGAGGATCGCGAGGCTGCGGTCCGTCGCGCCGCGGAGGATCGCGGCCGTCTCCGCCATCTCGACCATGAACGTCGACTGCCCCCGGGCGAGGTTGTCCGACGCCCCCACCCGGGTGAAGACGCGGTCGCAGACGCCGATCCGGGCCCGGTCCGCGGGGACGAACGACCCCGCCTGGGCCATCAGCACGGTCAGCGCGACCTGACGCATGACCGTCGACTTGCCCGCCATGTTCGGCCCGCTGACGACGATGAGCTGGTGGTCGTCGTGGTCGAGGAGCACGTCGTTGGGGACGAACCGCTCCCCCAGCCCCATCCGCTCGATGACGGGGTGGCGGCTCGCGGTCAGCTCGATCCGGTAGCCGTCGTCCACCTCGGGGCGGACGTAGTCGTGCCGCACGGCGAGCTCGGCGAGCGTCACCAGCGCGTCGATCTCCGCGATCCGCTCGGCCAGCGCGGCGAGCTCCCGGCCGTGCTCGGCGACGCGGTCCCGGAGGGCGCAGAACAGCTCGAACTCCAGCGCCGTCCGCCGCTCCTCGGCGCCCAGCACCTTCGCCTCGAACGCCTTCAGCTCGGGGGTGTAGAAGCGCTCGGCGTTGGCCAGGGTCTGCTTCCGGAGGTAGTGCTCGGGGACGTGCTTGAGGTTCGCCCGGGTGACCTCGATGTAGTACCCGAAGACCCGGTTGTAGCGGACCTTGAGGCTGTTGATGCCGGTCGCCTTCCGCTCCTCGGCCTCCAGCCGCGCCAGCGCCCCCTTCCCTTCCCGGGACAGCTCGACCAGCTCGTCCAGCTCGTCGTGGACGCCGGCCCGGATGAGGCCCCCCTCCTTCAGGGCGACGGGGGGGTCGTCGGCGAGGGTGCCGTCGATGTCGTCGTGGACGGCGGACAGGTCGGGCAGCGCCGCGAACGCCGCCATGGCGCGGGCGTCGTCCCGGTCGAGGAGCTGGTCGAGGGCGGGCGCCTGCGCGAGCGACGTCCGCAGCGCGACGAGGTCCCGCGCGTTGGCCCGCCCCGCGCACGCCTTCCCCGCGAGGCGCTCGACGTCGGCGACGTACTCCAGCCGGGCGACCAGCTGGGAGCGGAGCTCGGGGCTGTCGACGAGGAGCTGGACGGCGTCGTGGCGGGCGGTGATGTCGGCGGGATCGAGCAGCGGCGCCCCGATCCAGGCGCGGATGCGGCGGCTCCCCATCCCCGTCGTCGCCTTGTCGAGCAGCCCGAGGAGCGACCCCGCCCGCTTGCCCTCCATCATCGTCTTGAACAGCTCGAGGTTCCGGCGGGTCGACTCGTCGAGGACCATGAAGCCCGACAGCCGGTACGCGCGGAGGTGGCGGACGTGGCCGAGGGCGTCGACGTGGGCGCTGCGGAGGTACCACAGGATCGCCCCCGCGGCCCGGACCCCGGCGTCCAGCTCGCCCAGCCCCAGCCCGTCGAGGCCGGCGACGCCGAACAGCTCCCGGAGGTCCTCCTCGGCGCCGGACCGCGTCGTCGCGACGTCGGGGACGGGGGCCCACCGGACGGTCAGCGCGCGCTGCAGCTCGGCGAGGACGTCGCCCCCCTCCATCGCCTCGGGGTGGACGACCTCGGCGGGGGCGAGGCGGTCGAGTTCGGTGGCCAGCGCGGTCGCGTCGTCGACCTCGGTGCAGGCGAACTCGCCGGTGGTGACGTCGATGTGGGCGACCCCGAACCGGCCCTTCAGGGGGACGATCGCGGCGAGGTAGTTGGCGGCGCGGGCGTCGAGGGTGTCGGGGTCGACGACGGTGCCGGGGGTGACGACCTCGACGAGCGCCCGCTTGACGATCCCCTTGGCCTGCTTGGGGTCCTCGACCTGGTCGGCGATGGCGACGCGGTGGCCCGCGGCGAGCAGCCGGTCGACGTAGCCGCGGACGGCGTGGTGGGGGACGCCGGCCATGGGGATCGGGCTGCTGCCGGACTTGTCGCGGGCGGTCAGCGTGAGGTCCAGGGCCTCCGCGCCGAGGATGGCGTCCTCGAAGAAGAGCTCGAAGAAGTCGCCCATCCGGAACAGGAGGATCGCGTCGGGGACCTGCTCCTTGATCTCGAGGAACTGGCGGAGCATCGGGGTGAGCTTCCGGCCGTCGTGGAGATCGGCGAGCGTCGCGAAGCGCTTCGCGGGCTCGGCGTCGGTCGCTCCGGGGTGTTTGCGAGCCGCTCTCGGCATGGCCGCGCGAGGGTAGCAAAGCTGGCAAGATCGGCGGCGGGATGGCGTGTTCGACCCTGCTCGTCTACCGCGGCCCGGAGATCCCCCTCCGCGCCGTCCACGCCGCCGCGATGGAGGTGCTCGGCGGGCACCTCCGGCCGGACGCCGATCTCGTCGTCCACGCGTCGGCCCCCGTCCGCGTCGACCGGCGCGGCAAGCAGCAGCCCGATCCGCTCGCCGGCACGGTCCGCGTGCTGCACCTCGCGACATCCCGGGACGTCCCCTCGATCCTCACGGACCTGAGCCGGCTGGTGCTCCCCGGGCGGCTGGGGTTCCCCGAGGACGTGACCGAGGAGGCGTGGGACGTCTTCGGCCACGCGCCGGGCGAGGCGGTGGCGCTGGCGCTGTCGAACCAGACGGGCGCCGTGGCGGTGCTGACGGTGGACGAGGACGCCGACCCGATCGGGTCCTACGCGCTCTTCTCCTCGGGCTCCCGGATCTGGAGCGCGGTCTACCGCCCGGCCCGGTCGTACGCGACGTGGGACGGACGGGAGCTGCGGGTCGAGCCGATGGAGGCGGGCGATCCCCACCCTCCGGAGGGGTCGCCGGGCGACTTCCCGGCCCACGGCATCAGCCTGCTCTTCGGCGAGCCCCTGGAGCTGACGCACAGCGAGCGCGCCAACCTCGTCGCCGTCCTGTGGCGCGCGTCCCGCCCCCCCACGGACTCGGCGCGGGGGATGTGGCTGGTCGAGCAGGGGAGGTTCGTCGAGCCGGGGCGGGCGCTGGGGCCCGGAGACTGGGAGCGGTTCCCCGGGTCGTTCTGCTCTTGATGCCGGGGCTCAGGCGGAGAACGCCCACCCCAGGTCGACGCCCGCCACCTCGATGCCGAGCGCCCGGCGGCTCTGCTGCAGCGGCCACGCCTCCAGGGTGCCGGCGAAGAGCGTCGGCTCGCCGCCGTACGCGCCGACGAGGTAGACGCTGTCCTCGACCGTCGGCTCGGGGGCGATGAGGCGGAAGACGCGGGCGTCGTCGATCGCCCAGAGCGGCGACCAGTCGACGTCGACGCTCCCCCAGCCGAGCTCGGCCTCGACCCTCGTGACGGCCCGGAGGCCGCGGGTGATCGTGTCGATCATGGCGGTCACGTCGCTGTTGTCGGCAGACTCGCCCGCGAACGTGACGCGGAAGCGGATGACGTACTGGGAGGGGGCGTCGGTCTCGTCGGGGTCGTCGACCACGTCGATGCGGGACCAGACCTCGATCGGCCAGTCCGGCCAGTTCCGGACGAGGATCGTCAGCAGCCCCGCCCACGCCTCCTCGAGCGTGCGGTTCAGATCGAGGTGGGCCTCCATCAGCTCGGCCATCGAGTAGTCGATCGTGAGGGCCTTGCGCGCGCCCCGCAGGGGGATGATGTCCATCGGCTCGTCAGCTCCGCTCCAGCCGCACCGCGAAGAACGCGTCGGCGTCGTGGCGGTGGGGATACGTCCTCAGGGCGCTCCCGTCCAGCAGTTCGTGGTGGGGGGGGGCGGGCAGCGTGCGGGGGTCGGCGACCGCGAAGTCCTCGTGGGCGGCGACGAAGGCCTCGACGGGGCGGTCGGTCTCGTCGGCGGAGAACGTGCACACCGAGTAGACGAGGGCGCCGCCGGGGCGGACCGCGGGGGCGACGGCGTCGAGCAGCGAGCGCTGGCGGGCGCCCTGCTTGCGGCAGTCCTGGGGGAGGCGGGACCAGCGGATCTCGGGGTGGCGGCGGACGACCCCGAGGCCCGAGCAGGGGGCGTCGAGGAGGACGGCGTCGAAGGCGTCGCCGTCCCACGGATCGCTGAGGAGGTCGCGCCCCTCGACCGCGACGTTCGTGAGCCCGAGGCGCTCGGCGGTGGACTCGAGGAGCTCGAGGCGGCGGCCGGGGCGGTCGACGGCGACGACGCGGCCTTCGTCCCCCACGGCGACGGCGGCGGCGGCGGTCTTCCCCCCGGGGGCGGCGCAGGCGTCGAGGACGGACATGCCGGGCGCCAGCTGGAGGAGCCCGCAGACGGCCTGGGCGGCGACGTCCTGGACCCACCAGCGGCCGTCGGCGAACCCGAAGAGCGCCTCGATCGGGCCGGGGGGGCGGTCGGGGACGAGGTACGCGCCGGGGACGTAGGGCGAGGCGACGGCGCCGAGCTGCTCGATCACCTCGACGTCGTCGGGGTCGCGGAGGCGGATCGCGAGGGTCGGCTCGGCGTTGGCGGCGGCGGCCCAGGCGGCGGCGTCGGCCGGTCCGACGCGCTCGATCATCGCGTCCACGAGCCACCGCGGGTGCGACGCGACGCGCTCCGCCCAGCCGGCGGGGTCCTCGTCGCGATCGGGCCACGCAGGCTTGGACTCACCCCGGACGACGCGCCGCAGGACGGCGTTGACGACGCCGGACTTGCGGGGCTGGCGGAGGTGCTTGACCAGCTCGACCGCCTGGTGGACGGCGGCCCGCTCGGGGACCGAGTCCTGGTGGAGCAGCTCGAACGTCCCGACGAGGAGCGCCACCCGGAGCGCGGGATCCTGCTTCGTCAGCGGCCCCTTGAGGAACGGATCGACGTACGCGGCGAGCTCGGACTTGCGCCGCTGGATCCCGTAGACGACGGCGTGCGCCCGACGGCGTTCTCCCGGGCCGAGGCCCTTCGACGCGTCCCGCAGCCAGACGTCGAGGCGCCCCGAGCCTTCCTTCTCGAGGCGATGGAGCACCTTGCCGGCGGCGCGGCGGTCGGCGCTCAGGCTCACCGCTCGGCCCCCTCGTCGGGCGCGTCCTCGGCGGCCGCCTTCGGCACCTCCGGGAGGTCCCAGTCGAACGTCCAGTTGCGCTCCCCCTCGGCCCGCGCGATCAGGCGGCGGATGCCGTCGACCGAGGGACGGTCCACGCGGATGTTCTCGACGAAGAACGTCGGCGTCCCGCCCACCCCGATCGCCCGCCCCTCGGCGAGGTCGCCGCGGACCCGGTCCTCGATCTCCGCGCTCCGGAAGTCCGCCCGGAACCGCTCGACGTCCAGCCCGATCTCGCCCGCCGTCGTCTCGTAGGGGACGGGGCCTTCGGTCGACTTCGGGTCGAACCCCTCGATCTCCCGCCGCACCCCCTCGACGCCGAGGTCGAAGAGCGCGTCGTGCATCTCCCAGAACCTCCCCTGCTCCGCCGCCGCCTCCGCCGCGAAAGCCGCCGGCATCGCCGCGGGGTGGAACGACAACGGGAAGTGCTTGAACGCCAGCCCCACCTCCGGGGCCGCCTCCAGGAGCTTCGCCGTCATCGGCTGGACGCGCGTGCAGTAGGGGCACTCGAAGTCGCCCCACTCGACCACCACCACCGTCGCGTCCGGGTTCCCGCGGAGCGGCCGCCCGCGGACGTCGGGCCGGGCGCGGCGCTCCACGCGGAGCACGGCCAGCGCCTCCTCCGCGTCGTCGGGGAACGTCCGCAGCGCGATCAGCCCGAGCCGCGCCTGCTCGGCGGCGGTGGGGCACGCCGCGGCGGGGTCGAGCAGCGAGGTCGCCACGCTGATCCCGCGCCGAGCGTACTTGCGGCACGGCGACGGCGCGTCGTTCAGGAGCGAGGCCAGCCCCTCGGCCTCCGCGTCGGTGACCCCGTCGCCCAACGCGGCCCACGCCGGCGTCCCCTGGAGCTGCCCCGCCGTCCAGCCCTTGTCGCGGATGGGGACGGGCCCGAGCTTCGCCGCCTCGGCTTTCCCCCGGAGCAGCCCGATCCGGTAGCCCTGGGCCAGCTGCTGCTCGCCGTAGTACCAGACCCCCCACGCCGCCCCGCCGATCACGGCGACGGTGAGGAGGACGATGGCGAGGATGCGCGGCATGGGTCGGGGGCCGGAGCGGCCCGGCTCAGATCAGGTCGTCGAACGAGCTGTCGGGCTTGACCGGCGGCTCGACCGCGGGGGCGCTGTAGGGCCTGCCGCGCTTGACGTCGCTGCGGAGGAAGTCGAGCTCGTCCTGGAGCGAGTCGACCTGGCGCTGGGCCGACCGCGCGCGGCGGCCGCTGCGGGCCATCAGGCCGCCCATCACGGTGGCCACGAGCCCCGCCCCGATCCCGAACGTGATCGCGAGCAGGATCGGCAGCGCGACCCCGTCTGCGCCGAGGTCCCAGGCGCCGATGGGGCCCAGGTTGAAGATGACGTTGACCCGCGTGGCGGCGTTCTGGGCGTAGAACAGGTAGCCCGTCCCGACCACGAGGACGAGCACGACGATCAGGGCGATCCGCTTCGGGGTCATCGGTTCTCCTCCTCCTCCGCGAAGGTCGCCCGGAGTCTACGCCACGTCGCCTCCAGGTGCTCCGGCACCACGCGGACGTCGCCGAGGATCGGCATGAAGTTCGTGTCCCCCGACCAGCGGGGGACGACGTGCCAGTGGAGGTGTCCGGGGACGCCCGCCCCCGCCGCCACGCCGAGGTTCAGCCCGACGTTGAACCCCTCGGGCGACATCGTGCTCCCCAGCGCCGCGATCGTCCGCCGCAGGAGCCGCCCGACCTCCTCGTGGGTCGGCTCGTCCAGCTCCACCAGCCCCGCGACGTGGGCGCGCGGGCCCACCATCACGTGCCCCGGCGCGTACGGGTAGCGGTTGAGGACGACCAGCGCGGTCTCCGTCGTGTGCAGCGTGAGCGTCTCCAGCGACGGCCCCGCGGCCGCCGCGCAGAGGAAGCAGTGCCCGTCCTTGGGCCCCTCGATGTAGTCGATGCGCCAGGGCGCCCAGAGGGGCGGCGACGGCATGCGGCGTCAGGCCCCGCCGTCGACCCGCTCGCGGAGCTCCTTGCCGACCCGGAAGAAGGGGACGCGCCGCTCGCCGATGGGCACCGGAGCGCCGGTCTTCGGGTTCCGCCCCAGGCGCGGCGCGTGCGTCCGCACCTGGAACGATCCGAAGCCCCGGATTTCGATCCGGTCGCCCGAGACGAGCGCGTCCCGCATGGCGTCGAAGATCGTGTTGACCACGATCTCCGCGTGCCTCCGCGTCAGCGTGGAGTCGGCGCGGGCGAGCGCGGCGACAAGCTCGCTCTTCGTCACCCTACTCGTCCGCTGCCTCGTCCTCGGCCGGCTCGTCGGCCGGGGCGTCCTCGGCGGAGGGCTCCTCCGCGGGCTCGTCGGCGGGCTCCTCGGCGGGCGCCTCGTCGGCGGGCTCGTCGGCCGGCGCCTCGTCCGCCTCGGGCGCCTCGTCGGCGGCGGGGGCGGCCTCGTCGGCCTCCTCGGTCGCCTCCTCGGCGGGCTCCTCGGCGGCCTCCTCCTCGGTCGCCTCGGGGGCGGCCTCGTCGGTGGCGTCGGCGGCGTCGTCGGTCGCCTCGTCCGCGGCGGGGGCGTCGTCACCCGCGTCCGCGTCACCCGCGTCCGCGTCACCCGCCTCCTCGCCGCCGGCCAGCTTCAGCCCGGCGAGGACGCCGGCCGCGGCCGTGTCGCCCAGGGTCGCCGAAGCGGTCTGCTGCTCCACCGGCGGCGGCGCGTCGGTGCCGTCCCGGTGCTCGGCGAGGCCGATCTTCTGGTCGTGCGGGTCGATGGAGATGATCTCGATCGAGATCTTGTTCCCCACGTCGTACAGCTCGGACGTGATGTCGTGGCTCAGCTCGCTGATGTGCAGCAGCCCCTCCACGCCCTCCTCGAGCTCGACGAAGATGCCGAAGTCGGCGTGGTGCACGACCTTGCCCTCAAGCGTCTGGCTCAGGAAGTAGCGGCTCGGGACGGACCGCCAGGGGTCCTCGCTGAGCTGCTTGATGCCGAGGCTGAAGCGCTCGCCGAGCTTGTCGATCTTCAGCACCTTGGCCTCGACCTCGTCGCCCTTCTTGTAGCGCTCCGACGGATGCTTGATCCGCTGGCTCCAGCTCAGGTCGCTGATGTGGACCAGCCCGTCGATGCCGTCCTCGATGCCGATGAAGATGCCGAAGTCCGTGATGTTGCGGACCGTGCCCTTCAGGATCGAGCCGACCGGGTGCTGCTGCTCCACGAGGTCCCAGGGGTTCTCGTCGAGCTGCTTCATCCCGAGGCTGATGCGCTTCGCCTCCAGGTCGACGTCGAGGACGACGGCCTCGACCTCGGCGTGGAGGTCGACCAGCTTGCTGGGGTGCTTGATGCGCTTGTTCCAGGTCATCTCGGAGATGTGGACCAGCCCCTCGATGCCCTCCTCGAGCTCGATGAAGGCGCCGTAGTCCGGCATCGAGACGACCTTGCCCTTGACCACCGCGCCGATCGGGTAGCGCTCGGCGACGTGCGTCCAGGGGTCCTCGCGCAGCTGCTTGTAGCCGAGGCTGACGCGCTGGCTCTCCTCGTCGTACTTGAGGATGCGGACCTGCACCTCGTCGCCGATCTCGAACATCTCCGAGGGGTGGTTGATCCGGCCCCAGCTCATGTCGGTGATGTGCAGGAGGCCGTCGATGCCGCCGAGATCGATGAACGCGCCGTAGTCGGTGATGTTCTTGACGGTGCCGTCGATGATGGCGCCGACCTTGATCTTGCGGAGCGTCTCGTCCCGGCGCTCGGACCGCTCGGCCTCGAGGAGGACGCGGCGGCTCAGCACGATGTTCCCGCGACGCTTGTTGAACTTGATGATCTTGAACTGCGCCTTGGCGCCGATCAGCCGCTCCAGGTTCTTGACCGGGCGGAGGTCGACCTGGCTGCCGGGGAGGAACGCCTTGACGCCGATGTCGACGCTCAGGCCGCCCTTGACGCGGGCGATGATCGTGCCTTCGACGATCTCGTCCTTGTCCACGGCCTCCTGGATCCGGTCCCAGGCCTTCATGAGGTCGGCCTTCTCCTTGGAGAGGACGAGCTGGCCGTCGGGGCCCTCGAGGCTGTCGAGGTAGACCTCGACGGTGTCGCCCACGGCGACCTCGATGGGGGTGTCGCGGGGGGCGTCCTTGGGGCGGAACTCCCAGATCGGGATCACACCCTCGGACTTGTAGTCGATGTCGACGACCACGAAGTCGTCGGTCATGCGGATCACGCGACCCTGGACGACCGTGCCCTCCTTGATCGCCTTGTCGCTGATGATGTCCTCGAAGAGCTTTTCGAACTCTGCGGCGTCGATGTTGGCGGCGTCGGCCGCAGTGCCCTCGAGGAGCGAGTTGATGTCAGGTGCCATGTGGTTGGTTTTCGGGTAACTCCTTCCGTGCCCGGGTGCTCCGAGCGCGACGGCTTATATCGGCCCCTCCGGGGCCCGTCAACCGCTGAAAACGCGTGAGGTTTCGGGAACTAGGCGTCTTCCGGAGCGATCCGGGAGCGCGCCAGCCGCAACAGGATGTTCCGGACGCGCTCGATCGGGAGCTGCGAAGTGTCCACGAGGACGCTGTCGGCGGCCGGCTTCAGGGGCGAGTGGGCGCGGGTGCTGTCCTGCAGATCGCGGGCCTTGATCTCCTCGATGATCGTGTCGAGATCGCCGTCCTGACCGCGCTCCCGCATCTGCCCGAGGCGGCGCTTGCCGCGCATCCGGGCCGACGCGGTGAGGAAGACCTTCAGCCCCGCGTCGGGGAACACCACCGTCCCGATGTCGCGCCCCTCCATCACGACGCCGCCGGCCGCGCCCATGCGGCGCTGGAGGTCGACCAGCGCGGCGCGGACCTGGGGGACCTTGCTCACGGTGGACGCGTTCATCGCCCCCGCGGGGGTCCGGATCGGGCCGCTGACGTCCTCGCCGTCGACGACCGTGTGGAGGACGCCGTCGACCCAGGGGAACTCGAAGCTCAGCCCGTCGACCAGCGCGGCGAGGCGATCGCCGTCGTCCAGGGGGATCCCCGCCCGGGTCGCGAGGAGGCCGACGGCGCGGTACATCGCGCCGGTGTCGATGTAGGTGTACTCGAGGTCGCGCGCGAGGAGCTTCGCCAGGGTCGACTTGCCCGCGCCGGCGGGGCCGTCGATGGCGACGACGATCGGGCGGGCGGCGGCGGCGGCGTCAGCGCTCAACGATCGACTCCAGGACGTCGAGGAAGCCGGGGAACGAGGTGTCGACGGCGTCCGTCCCCGTGATCGTCACGGGCGCGTCGGCGAAGAGCGCCCCGATCGCGGCCGACATCGCGATCCGGTGGTCGCCTTCGGCGTCGATCGTGCAGCCGCCGGTCAGGGGACGATCGGGGCAGCCGGTGACCTCCATGCCGTCCGCCTGGGTCCGGACCTCGACCCCGAAGGCCCGGAGCATGGCCGCCGTCGTGCGGATCCGGTCGCTCTCCTTGGCGCGCAGGTCGGCCGCCTCGCGCACGCGGCTGACCCCGGGGACCCGGGACATGAAGACCGACAGGATCGGGATCTCGTCGATCAGGGTCGGGATCGCCGGGCCGTACAGGTTCAGCGGCTCGGGCGTGGCGAACACGGGGCGGGCGAGCAGGTCGGCGCGCTCCTCGCCGAGCACGGCGCGCGTGTCGCTCCAGCAGGACGACTTGACCGCGTCGAGGTACCCGCGGCGGGTCTCGTTCATGCCGACGTCCGCGATCGTGAGGTCCGAGTCGGGGAGCAGCGAGCCGGCGACCCAGAAGAACGCGGACGCGGAGACGTCGCCGGGGACCGACAGCTCCCCCGCGGGCATCACCACCGGCTGCCCGCAGCGCATCTTCGTCACCGTCTCGTGGAAGCCGCCCTCGACCCCGCAGGCCTCCAGGAGCCGCTCGGTGTGGTCCCGCGAGCCGGTCGCGGCGGTGTAGTCGAGCTCGCCCTTCGCGAAGAGCGAGGCGAGCAGGAGGCACGACTTCACCTGCGCCGAGCCGCCCGGGTAGTGCCACCGGATCCCCTGCAGGTTCCCCCCGCGAATCGTCAGCGGCGCCCGGTCGCCGTCGTCCCGGCCGTCGATGAGCGCGCCCATCTTCGCCAGCGGCTCGGTGATCCGGCGCATGGGCCGCTTCCGGAGCGACTCGTCGCCCGTCAGCACGGACAGGAACGGCTGCCCCGCGAGCAGCCCCGCGAGGAGGCGGATGGTCGTCCCCGAGTTGCCGCAGTCGAGGACGTCGTCGGGCTCGGTGAGGCCGTCGGGGGCCTCGCCGATCGTCGCGGTGGTGCCGTCGATCGCGATCGGGATCCCGCACTGGCCGAGGATGCGCGCGGTCGCCGCGACGTCGAGCCCCGTGCTGAGCCCGCGCACGACCTGCGTGCCCGGCGACAGGGCGCTGAAGATCAGCATCCGGTGGCTGATGGACTTGTCCCCGGGCACGCGCACCGTCCCCGCGACGCGCCGGGCCGGCGCGATGGTCCAGGTGCCTCCGGAGCTCACGCGGGCGGGGGTGCGGTCTGGGTGACGCCGAGCTTGCGGAAGCGGTCGTAGCGGTCGCCGGCGATGCGGTCCGACCCGATCGCGACGAGCTCGTCGAGGTGGCGCTGCAGGGCGTCCCCGACCCCGTCGAAGACCATCTCGGGATCGCGGTGGGCGCCCCCCAGGGGCTCGGGGATGACCTCGTCGGCGACGTTGAGGCGGAGGCAGTCCTCGGCCGTGTACTTCAGCGCGTCGGCCGCCCGCGGCCCCTGGGTCGAGTCGCGCCACAGGATGGACGCGCAGGCCTCCGGCGAGATGACCGAGTACATCGAGTTCTGGAGCATGAGGACGCGGTTGGCGACGCCGATCGCGAGCGCCCCGCCGCTCCCCCCCTCGCCCACGACGATGGCGAGGATGGGCGTCTTGAGCTTGCTCATGACGAGGATGTTCTTGGCGATCGCCTCGGCCTGGCCGCGCTCCTCGGCGCCGATGCCGGGGTACGCGCCGGGCGTGTCGATGAAGCAGACGATCGGCCGCCCGAACCGCTCGGCGAGCGACATCAGGCGGAGCGCCTTGCGGTACCCCTCGGGGCGGGGCATGCCGAAGTTGCGGTGGACGTTCTCCTTCGTGGACCGCCCCTTCTGGTGGCCGATCACGACGACGCCGCGGCCGCGGAAGTCGGCCAGGCCGCCGACGATGGCGGGGTCGTCCTTGTAGTTCCGGTCGCCGTGGAGCTCCTGCCAGCCGGTCATCAGCCGGTCGACGTAATCCAGCGTGTAGGGGCGCTGGGGGTGGCGGCTGATCTGGGTCCGCTGGTACGGCGACAGGTCGGCGAACACCTCCTTGCGGAGGTCGGTGGCCTTGGCCTCCAGCTCGGCGATCTGGGCGCTGACGTCGATGCCGCCCTTGGCGCTCAGCTCGCGGAGGCCGGCGATCGTCTCCTCCAGGTCGACGATGGGGCGCTCGAACTCGAGGACGAACTTGGACATCTCGGTCAGGCTCCGGCGACAAACGCGGCGACGCGGGGGAGCAGGCGATCGGCGAGATCCTCACCGGGATCGACCCACTGAATCGAAGGGTCGCGATTGAACCACGTGGTCTGGCGCTTCGCAAACCGTCTCGTGGCGGTCGCGATCGCGGCCGGAAGTTCGTCCGCGTCCAGCGTTCCGTCGAGGTGGGCGAGCACCTGGGGGTAGCCGATCGCGCGGAACGGGGTGACGTCGCGGCTCACGCCGGCGTCGAGGAGGCCCCGGACCTCGGCGACGAGGCCGTCCGCGAGCATGGCGTCCACGCGGGCGGCGATGCGGGCGGCGAGCTCCTCGCGGCTCCGGCGGATGCCGATCTGGAGGACGTCGAAGGGGGCGTCGGCGAACCGGTGGCGGGCGTGGTGTGCGGAGATCGGCTCGCCCGTCCGCTCCCACACCTCCAGGGCGCGCTCGAGGCGGACGAGGTCGTTCGGGTGGAGGCGGGCGGCGGCCTCGGGATCGACCTCGGCGAGGCGGCGGTGCATCCACCCCGGGTCGGCCGCCTCGGACGCCCGCAGCTCCTCCCGGAGCGCCCGGTCGGCCTCCACCGGGGGGCCGAGCCCGTGGAGCATGGCGCGCAGGTACAGGCCGGTCCCCCCGACCGCGAGGACGGTCCCCTCCTCGGTCAGGACGCCGCGCGCGTACGTGAGGAAGGCGCCGGCGCTGAACGTCTCGGAGGGGTCGACGAGGTCCAGCCCGAAGTGGGGGACGCGGGCGCGGTCCGCGGCGGTCGCCTTGGCGGTGCCGAGGTCGAACCCGCGGTACACCTGCATCGAGTCGACGGACAGGATCGAGGCGCTCAGCCGCTCGGCCAGCGCCATCCCCAGGCTGCTCTTGCCCGAGGCGGTGTGGCCGGTGATGCAGACGACGCGGGGGCGATCCGCGGGCGGCGCGGGCGGTGCGGTCATGAGTCCCGCGAGAACCAGCGGGCGACCTCGTCGCGGGCGAACCGGACGAGCGTGGGGCGGCCGTGGGGGCAGGCGAAGGCGTGGTCGATCGCGTCGAGCTGGACGAGGAGGGTCCGGATCTCGTCGGGGCTGAGGACGTCGCCCGCCCGGACGGCGCTGTGGCAGGCGAGGAGGGCGGCGATCTCGTACCGGAGCTCGTCCACCACGCGGCGCTCCCGGCCGGCGCCGGCGAGGATCTCCGACGCGAGGTCCTCGACCGTGCGGCGGACGCGCTTGCTCGAGATCCCCGCGGGGACCCCCTGGAGGGCGACGACGTCGTCCCCGAAGGCGGACACCTCGACGCCGATCTCCGCCAGCAGGGGGCCCGCCTCCTCCGCCAGCGCCGTCGTCCGGGACCGGTCCAGCTCGAGCAGCTCGGGGACGAGGAGGCGCTGCGTGCGGGCCTTCCCGGCCCCCGCCCGCGCCCGGAGCCGCTCGAACATCACCCGCTCGTGGGCGGCGTGCTGATCGAGGACGACGAGCTGCGAGTCGCGTCCGGCGACTCGGCCTCCGGCCCTTCCCGCTCCGCGGAAAGGCGACCCTCTGGCTCCTGCTCCGGGTCCGCGGCCGAGCTCGCACAGCAGGAAGGTCCGGTCGTACTGGGCGAGGACCCGCAGCTCGGCGAACCGGGGGCGGTCGCCGCCGCCCCAGGCGGTCCCGTCCTCGGTGGCCTTGCGGAGCTTGTCGAGCCAGGTCGCGGCGCGGCCTCCGCAGGCCCGGCCGGGGCCTTCGCCGGGGCCGGCGGCGTCATCCGGGTCGTCGGCGGCGGCTCGGCCGAGGGGATCGGCGGGGCCGTCGTCCAGCGCGGGGGGAGCGGCGTCCATCGCCCGCGACGCGATCGACCGGCCGAAGGGGAGCAGCGGTCCCCGCCCCGTCACCGGTCCGAACCCGCCGGTCCCCGGGCCGCCCTCGGGCCCCGACGCGTCGGGCCGGGCGTCCGGCGACTCCCGCCCCGGCATCGCCGCCGCGAGCCGGTCCGTCACCGCCGCCCCGACCAGCCGCCACACCGCCGAGCCGTCCACGAACCGGACCTCCACCTTGGTCGGGTGGACGTTGACGTCGACGCGATCGGGGGGGAGGTCGAGGAACAGGACGACGACCGGGTAGCGCCCCCGCGGGATGACGCCGCGGTAGGCCGACAGCACGGACCCGACGAGCGTCCGGTCCTTCACGAAGCGGCCGTTGACGTAGAGGTAGAGGGCGTTGTTGGCGGCGCGGTGGAGCGACGGGTCGGAGACGAGCCCCTCGAGGCGGAGCTCCCCCCGCTCGGCCTGGAGCGGGATCAGGCCCGCCGCCGCCTTCTTGCCGACGATCGCGGCGGCGCGCGTGCGGAGGTCGTGGGCGCGGGGGGCGTCGAGGACGGTGCGGCCGTCGCTGACGAGGCGGAAGGCGACGGAGGGCGCCGCGAGGGCGAGGCGCTGGACGGCCTCGACGACGTGGGCCATCTCCGTCCGCGGGCTGCGGAGGAACCGGGTCCGGACGGGCGTGTTGAAGAAGAGGCGGCGGACGCGGATCTCGGTGCCGCCGGGGTTCGGCGCGTCCTCGACGGTCTCGACCCGCCCCCCCTCGACGACGATCCGGGTCCCCGCGACGTCCCCCTCCTCCCCGGTGATCAGCTCGAACCGGCTGACGGCGGCGATCGACGGCACCGCCTCGCCCCGGAAGCCGAGGGACTGGATGGCGAAGAGGTCCCCGGCGTCGCGGATCTTGGAGGTGGCGTGCCGCTCCAGCGCCATCAGCGCGTCCTCGCGGGACATGCCGGAGCCGTCGTCGATGACCGAGATCAGCGCCCGCCCCCCCTTCTCGACCTCGACGTCGACCCGCGTCGCGCCCGCGTCCACGGCGTTCTCGACCAGCTCCTTGATGACCGACGCCGGCCGCTCGATGACCTCGCCGGCGGCGATCTGGTTGATGACCGCGTCGTCGAGGAGCCGGACGCGCGCGACCACGGGCGGCCCTACCCGGACGCCAGCAGGGACTTGGCGATGCGCTTGCCGCCCTCGACGCCGGGCTGGTCGAAGGGCTCGATGCCGAGGAGGTCGCCGGCGTAGGCGGTGGCCGCCTGGAGCGTGACGGCGAGCGCCGCCCAGGAGGCCTCGTCGAGCCGCGGGAGCACGATCTGGACGACGGGCCGGCCGGCGCTCGCGAGCGCCTCGATCGTGCCGCGCCGCTCGGCGTCGAGGATCTCCCCGAGCGTCCGCCCCGCGAGCCACGCGCCGGGGACGCCGGCGGCGCCGGGGGGGGCTCCGAGGGGGACGTCGCCGGCGCCGGGGTCGTCCACCGAGACGAACGTCAGGAGCTTGTCGTCGGGCCCCTCCTGCCAGAGCTGGAGTTGGCTGTGCTGGTCGGCGGGGCCGAGGGCGGGGGCGGGCGTCCAGCCGACGGAGGTCCCGTCGGGGCGGCGCTTGCCGAGGGACTCGGCCCACAGCTGGGCGTACCAGTGGCCGAACACGCGGAGGCGGCTGACGTAGGGGCAGAACACGCTGACCCGGGCGCCGGCGCCGTACCAGGCGTGGTGGACGGCGGCGAAGCGCCACGCGGGGTTGGCGTCGAAGTCGTCGGCGAGGGCGGCGTGGGCGGCGTCCCGGCCGCCGTGGAGGAGGCCGGCGACGTCGAGCCCGAGGAAGGCGGCGGGGAGCAGGCCGACGGCGGTGAGGACGGAGAACCGGCCGCCGACGTCGGGGGGGACGGGGAGCGACGCGAGCCCCTCGGCGCGGGCCATGGCGCGGAGGTCGCCCCGCTCGGGGTCGGTCACGACGACGGTCCGCGCGCGCCACCCGTCCCCCACGGCGGCGGCGAGCCACGGCTGGACGACGCGCCACAGGGCGGTGGTCTCGAGGGTGCCGCCGGACTTGCTGACGGCCGCGACGGCGGTGCGGGAGGGGTGGAGATCGGCCAACGTCTCGGCGACGTGGCCCGGATCGACGGTATCGAGGACGACGACGCGCCGCCCTTCGGCGGACGGGCCGAGGGCGTCCTGGAGGGCGATCGCGCCCAGGGCGGAGCCGCCGATGCCGAGGACGAGGAGCGTGTCGGCGACCTCGTGCAGCCGGCGGGCCGCGGCGACGGTCGCGTCGGCCTCCCAGTCGTCCGCCCCGACCCGGAGGAACCCCACTTCGCCGTCCGCCTGGCGCTGCTGCAGCCGCGCGGTCGCCGCCCGCAGCGCGGGCACCCGATCGGCCGGCGGCGTGGGCGACAGGGCGCAGCTGAGATCGACGGTCGGCAGAGGCATGAGCGGGCCGGACTATAGAGCCGTTTGCCGCGACGCTGTAGGCTGCGGGCGAAGCCATGCGTCATCTCCTGCTGCTGCTCTCCGCCCTGATGCTCGTCCCCGCGGTCGCGACCGCCCAGGACGACTCCTTCGAGGTCCGCCAGATCCGGCTCGCCAACGGCCGCACGCTGACCGCCCAGGTCCTCGAGTCGACGGCCGGCGGGATGCGGCTGCGGACGCCCCAGGGGCTGCTCCTCATCCCCTACCAGGACCTCGCCGAGATCGCGGTGGTGGACGCGTCGGAGTACGAGGCCCAGGAGCCGCTGAAGGTCGCCATCGCGCCGGCGTCGCCCCAGGCCGAGAAGCTCGCCCCCGGGGTGGACTCGATGATGCTCCGGGCGATCGGGGTGACGCCGAAGACGGCGGTCATCGACGCGTCCACGTGGCGGGCCGAGGTGGCGACGGACGGCGATCCGATCGGTGAGTGCGGGACGGACCTCCCCTGCCTCCAGCCCCACGCGCGGGCCGTCGGCGCGGACCTCGTCCTCGTCCCCCAGCTCGTCGGCGACCGCGTGTCGCTGCTCGTGGCGGCCGCTGCGTCCGGCGAGGCCGTGGGCATCGGGACGGCGCCGCTGGTGACGGCGGGCGACCAGGTGGACGCGACCAAGTCGGCGGAGGCGGTGGTGAAGGCCTTCTACTCGGCGCTCTCGCTGGAGCCGGAGTTCGACGTCTCGGCGGCGGTGGCGGAGGCGTTCCCGGCCGCGGTGGTCCTCGTCGAGCCGGAGCCGGAGCCGGAGCCCGAGCCCGAGCCCGAGCCGGCGGTCGCGACGACGACCCCCACGGCGCCGGCGACGGGCCGGACGATGGACCCCCGCCGGGCCCGCGCGATCGGCCTGGGCATGCTCCCGGTCCCCGGCCTGAGCAGCGCCTCGCTGGGCGACGCGCCCGGGTTCGTGATCAGCCTCGTGGGGACCATCGGCCTGAGCTGGGCGGCCGTGTACATCGCGGGCCGGACGGCGCGGACGGCGGACGCGTTCTGGACGCCGACGATCCTGGCCCCCTACGCGATCAACGTCCTCTTCAACCAGGTCTCGGGCGCGGTGAGCTGGCGACGCCTCCACGGCAGCGCGAAGGCCGCGACCCCCGCCGCCCCCGCGGTCGGCGCCACGATCGCCCCCGTCGTGGGCGACGAGACGGATCTCCCCACGGGCGCGACGTTCGTGGTGATCGGGAGCTTCTAGCCCGGTCTCATAGGTGAGATCTTAGGGGCGACCGCCCGGATGGACGGGGCACCCATCCCGT
>CAYFOA010000057.1:0-37383 GCA_964344575.1 uncultured Rickettsiales bacterium
GCGGGCGCAGGCTCGGGCTCCGGCTCGGGAGCGGGCGCAGGCTCCGGCTCCGGCTCGGGAGCGGGCGCAGGCTCCGGCTCCGGCTCGGGCGTGGGCTCCGGATCGTTCCACGGCGCCCACGCATCCTCCGGGGGCGCGTAGGGGTCCTCCGTCACCACCGCGATCTTCTTCTTCTCCTTCTTCTTCTTCCCTTTCTTCTTCGGCTTCCCCTTCTTCCCCTTCCCCGCCGCCGCGACCGGCGTGGGGGGATCGAACCACTTGTCCTCGAAGCTGAACGCGTCGTCCGCGGGCCGGTACTTCCAGCGGACGCCGTCGTCCCCCGTCAGCAGGTCCACCATCGCCGCGATCTCGACCCGCGCGTCCGCCGTCGCGAGCCCCAGCGTGTAGCTCGTGAACGCCCGCGCCGCGGGATCGACGACGCAGTCCCGCAGCGCCCGCGCCTGGTCCCCCGCGTACAGCACCACCGGCTTGCTGTCGGGCCGCAGCTCCACCACCGTCGTCCACAGGAACCGCCCCCGCCGGTACTGGAGGATGTGCAGCCCCGGGAGCACCTCCTGCGGCCCCGACCGGACGTCCCACGCCACCCCGTCCAGACGCACCTCCGTGTTCCCCGGCGCGAACGCGTGCAGCGTCAGCGGCTTCATCGCCGCCATCGCCTCCTGCTCCGCCTCGAACGCCCGCGTCACCTCCGGCGGGAAGTTCGGATCCCCGGGGTAGTCCGGCTGGATCGCCAGCGCCCGCCGGAACTCCGTCTTCGCGTACTCCTCGTCCCCCGCCTGCAGGCTCGCCACCCCGCGGTAGTAGAAGAGGTTCTGCGCGATCCGACGCGGCAGCGGCGTGCTCAGGCAGGGGAGCGCCCCGATCGCCACGTCCAGCACCCGCAGCGCCCGCTTCGGGTCCAGGTTGATCAGCGCGTCCAGCGCCTCGTCCGCCGCGTCCCCGAACACCGGCGGCGGGCCCTCCCGCTCGCACCGCCACTCCAGCTTCGCGTCCAGCACCATCAGCCGGTCGTCGGCCTCCCCCGACAGCAGCTCGGACGTGTGCAGCACCTCCTCCGGGAGCACGCCCCCCGCCGTCGCCAGCTCCCGCGCCGCCACCATCCCCGACAGGTCCGGCTGGGGCGACAGGTAGACCACCAGCCCCGGCTGCTTCTTCGCCGCCTCCGCGGGGACCGCGACCAACGCCAGGGCGAGCAGCGGCAGCCACGGCGGGACCCGCCCCCGGCGACGCGCGAACGCCACCGGGACCACCAGCACGAGCAGCAACAGCGCCGCGCCGGTCGGGACCGCCTCCCCGCCCGCCGCGTCGCACGCGATCCCGTACGGCCGCGGCCCCAGCACCGGCGGCGGCTCGAAGGGGCAGTCGGGATCGTCGATGTCGCTCAGCCCGTCGCAGTCGTCGTCGACCTCGTCGTTGCAGGCCAGCTCCTGCGGCCGCGGGAACCGCTGCGTGTCGCCGTCCGCGCAGTCCCCCAGGCACGTCGCCCACGTGTCCGCGTCCAGGTCGAAGGGGTCGTCCACCACCCCGTCGCAGTCGTTGTCCGCCCCGTCGCACCAGTCCCGCGCCGTCGGGAAGACCCCCTCGTCCGCCTCGTCGCAGTCCCCCGTGCAGGCCGTGAACCCGTCGCCGTCGTGGTCCGCGAGGTCGCTCAGCTCGTCGCAGTTCGCGTCCACCGCCGGATCGCACGACGACGCCCCCGGGAAGATCGCGGGATCGTGGTTCGCGCAGTCCCCGTCGCACTCCGTGAAGCCGTCGCCGTCGAAGTCCCGCGCGTCGTCGACGACCTCGTTGCAGTTGTTGTCCAGCCCGTCGCACAGCTCGCCCGCCCCGGGGAACACCGTCGCGTCGCCGTCGTCGCAGTCGCCCGCGCAGGTCGTGACCCCGTCCCCGTCCGCGTCGGTGGGCGCGTCCTCCGTCGTCGCCGGGTCGCAGTCGTTGTCGAGCCCGTCCCCGCAGTCCTCGAACCGGAAGGGGTGGACCAGCGCGTCCCGGTCGTCGCAGTCCGCCGCCCGACCCCCCTCCTCGCAGGCCCGCCACCCGTCGCGGTCGATGTCCTGCTCCTCGACGGGGAGCGCGCCGTCGCAGTCCGTGTCCTGCCCGTCGCAGATCTCCTCGGCGAGGGGGTGCAGCGCCGGGTCCCAGGGCTGGCAGTCGTCGCAGTTCTGCGTCCCGTCGCCGTCCGCGTCCGCGATCGGGGAGAGCCCGTCGCAGTCCATGTCGCCGGGAGACGTGCACGTCTCGTTGGCGACGGGGGACCGGTTCGGGTCGTCGTCGTCGCAGTCCCCCTCGCACGCCAGGAAGCCGTCCCCGTCGGCGTCCTCGTTGCCCGGCGACCCGTCGCAGTCGTGGTCGACGTCGTCGCACCGCTCCAGGAACGTCGGCGCGATCGTCGGGTCGGCGTCGTCGCAGTCCCCCGCGCAGGCGCTCACGCCGTCCCCGTCGAGGTCGCCGCAGCGGACGATCCAGGCGCCCCCGCAGGAGTCCGCCGCGCAGCCGTCGTCGTCCTCGAAGCCCGCGGTGATGAGCAGGTCGGGGACCCCGTCGCCGTCGACGTCGCCGGGGCCGCCGAGGCCGAGGCGCCAGTCGAAGAGCGGGTCCGCGCCGCCCGGCGGGGTGAAGACGGCCGTCGCCGGCGGGTCGGCCGCGTCCGCCCACGTGTCGGGGTCGGGGTCCGCGAGCAACCCCACGCGCGCGTCCGCGCCGAGGTCCCAGCGGAGCCAGAAGCCCGGCCCGGGGGCGCCCGGGAGCGTGCCCGCCCCCGCCAGCTGCACGCCCTCGGAGCGGAGGTAGTCGTCACCGGGGAAGAACCGGCCGTAGGGCGTGAGCAAGGCGACGTCGTCGTAGGGACCGGGGCCGCCGGCCACGATCCGCGCCGAGATCGTCCCGTCGGACTGCCGGAAGGCGATCACGCCGGCGTCGCCGTAGCCGTCCCCGTCGAGGTCGCCGACGTCCGCGAAGGGGAGCGCGACGGGGACCCGGTCCAGCGTCTCGGACCACCCGAAGGCCCGGTTCGAGAAGCCGACGGGGCCCGACGGGGCGGCGGCGAGGAGGGACCCGAGGAACACGTTGAGCCCGATGGGGAACTCGTTCTCCTGCGTCGGGTCGAGCGGGTTGGGGGGCGGCTCCAGGGGGCAGCTCAGGGCGACGTCGCCCAGGCCGTCGCCGTCGAAGTCGCCCCACGAGCCGATCTCCATGACGTCGAGGCAGCGCAGCGTCGCGCTCCCCTCGATCGTCCACGTCGCGTCCTCGATCGACGTGACGTCGGTCGGGAAGCCGGCCGCGCCGGTGAAGAGCCAGGCCTTGGGGATCTGGCCGTCGTCGGTCCGGACCCCGGTGACGCCCCAGTCCGCGAACCCGTCCCCGTCGACGTCGCCGAGGCCGCTGACGCGCGCGCCGGGGAAGTCGGTGACCGTCGCGGACAGCGTCAGGTCGGGGTCGTTGACGTTGCCGGACCACTCCGCGCGGCCGAAGTAGACGAGCACCGAGCCGCTGTCGGGGGGGTCCCAGCAGGCGACGGCGAGGTCGTCGAAGCCGTCGCGGTCGACGTCCCCGAGGGCGGCGTAGTGGATCCGGAGGTCGCCCTGGACGCAGGACTCGGGCAGCACCAGGGTCGAGTTGCCGACGGCGTTGTCGTCGTCCTGTCCCTCGTCCCCCCAGGTCGGGTCGCCGAACCAGATCTCGAGCTCGGGATCGTCGGCCAGCATGAGGACGACGTCGTCGTAGCCGTCCCCGTCGAGGTCGCCGCCGAAGCGGCCGCCGTCGGCGAAGTGGCGGAGGCCCGCGCCGGGGGCCGCGTCGCGGATCACGAAGTGGGCGACGTCGTCGGGATCGAGGGGCGGCAGAGGGGTGGGCTCGAGCCCCCCCGCGAGCGCCGCGGACGGCGCGGCCAGGCCGAGGACCAGCGGGATCAGCGCGGCGTACGCGGTCCGCATCGCCTCGAAGTCTATCAAGCCCCCGGCTGCCAATTGCTACCATCGCCGGCCATGCGCCGCGCCGTGCTCCTCCCCCTCGTCGTCCTCCTCGGCTGCTACGGACAGCCGACCCTCCAGCCCGCCGGCACCGACCACGAGAACGAGAACCGAAGCGCAGAACGCGCTTCAGGTCGCGTGACGCCGGAGGCGGCGCGTCCGCAGGATGGGCGCCAGGACGGCGCCCGCAACGAGAACGAGGTCGAGATCGAAGTCGCCGAACGCGGCGGCCAGCCCCTCGTCGCCTCCGAAGCCGGCGTCAGCACCGCCCAGGAGACCCGCGTCGCCGAGATCGGCCTCGTCCTCGCCAAGCTCGAGGCGATCGATCCCGACACCCCCAAGGACCGCCGCCCGGGCGCCGGCCAGTGGCGCGCCGCCGAGCTCGAGAAGCTCGCCGAGCTGGTCGGCCGATCGTGCGACGTCGGCCCCGGCGCGTGCCGCGGGGCGCTCGAGCCGATCGCCACCGCCCGCCTCCCCGCGGACGAGCTGTGGGAGCTGTACGGGCAGTTCCTCGGCCCCCTCCGGCCGCGCGCCGAGGAGGGGGTTGCCGTCCTCGGGCGGGAGCTGATGCTGCGCGATCAGCCGATCGTCCGCGACCGCGCCTTCCGCCTCGCCGTCGGCTCCGGGGCGGCCGTCCGGGGCGAGCCCGGGGGGCCCGACGGGGAGCACCGCGCGTCCGCCGTCCCCCAGCACGCGGGCCTCGGGGAGCCGGTCCTCGTCGTGGTCGAGCGCGTGGCCTCCTGCGACAAGATCGTCCCCGACCTCAAGGGACCGGACGCCGCCGGCCGGTTCGACCTCGACTTCGCCCTGGACTGCCCCGAGCCCGAGCCGCCGCCCCCCGACTCGGAGCCGATCGCGGCCCGGGTGGTGTGGGCGTTCGACGCCGGCCCGCTGCCGGAGTCGGGGCTCAGCCTCTGGATCCGGGGATCAGACGAGGCGCCGCTGCTGACCGTCGCGCCCCCGGCGACGGCGAAGCGGCAGGACTCCGAGGAGCAGGACGAGCCCGACGGCGAGTGACCGCCCCGCCGCGTCCGCCCCGCTGACGTCGCTGGAGCACGTGCAGTCCGCCGTCTCCTGGATCACCGCGGACCCCTCCCCCGACCCGCCGCAGTCCGTGTCGTCCGCGTCCGCGATCCCGTCGCAGTCGTTGTCCAGCGTGTCCTCGCAGAGCTCCTCGACCGCCTGCGGGAGGACCCACCCGTTCGTGTCGTCGCAGTCCCCCTCGACCTCCGCGAAGCCGTCGCCGTCGTCGTCGTAGTTGTCGGTCCCCTCGTCGACGATCCCGTCGCAGTCGTCGTCCGCCTCGTTCGCCGTCTCCTCGGCGCCGGGGTGGACCGTCGCGTCGTCGTCGTCGCAGTCCCCGGCCTCCTCGGAGAAGCCGTCGCCGTCGTCGTCGAACGCGTCGCTCCCCTCGTCCACGTCGCCGTCGCAGTCGTTGTCCACGCCGTCGCCCGGCTCCTCGTCGTGGTCGCCGCTGACCTCGGGATCGCCGTCGTTGCAGTCGCCGTCCGCCTCGCTGAGCCCGTCGCCGTCGTCGTCGTAGGCGTCCGTCCCCTCGTCGACGAGCCCGTCGCAGTCGTCGTCGATCCCGTTGGCGACCTCGGTCGCGGACGGGCCGATCGCCGCGTCCTCGTCGTCGCAGTCCCCGCCCAGCTCGGTGTACCCGTCGCCGTCCGCGTCGTCGTCGACGTACCCCGGATCGAGCTCCCCGTCGCAGTCGTTGTCGATGCCGTCGGCGATGTCCTCGGCGCCGGGGAAGACGGCGTCGTCGCCGTCGTTGCAGTCGCCCTCCTCCTCGGAGAAGCCGTCGGCGTCGTCGTCGAAGCACTCGGTGTCCTCGTCGATCACCTCGTCGCAGTCGCCGTCGACGCCGTCGCAGACCTCCTCCGCGCCGGGGAAGATCGCGTCGTCCTCGTCGTCGCAGTCCCCGCCGTTCTCGGTGTACCCGTCGCCGTCGTCGTCGCTGTCGGGGCCGCCCTCGTCGACGACGCCGTCGCAGTCGTCGTCGATGCCGTTGGCCGCCACCTCGGTCGCGCCGGGGCCGACGTCCTCGTTCGCGTCGTCGCAGTCCCCCGTCGCCTCGGAGAAGCCGTCCCCGTCGTCGTCGAAGCAGTCCGTCCCGTCGTCGGTCACCCCGTCGCAGTCGCCGTCGACGCCGTCGCAGACCTCGGTCGCGGCGGGGGAGATCGCCGGGTCCGCGTCGTCGCAGTCCCCGCCGACCTCGGTGAAGCCGTCGCCGTCGTCGTCGTAGTTCTCCGTCCCCTCGTCGATGATCCCGTCGCAGTCGTCGTCGACGAAGTTGGCCACCTCGGTGGCGGCGGGGTTCACGTTCGGGTCGGCGTCGTTGCAGTCGGGGCCACCCGCGAAGGACGCGTCGTACCCGTCCCCGTCGCCGTCGGCGGCGTCGCTGCCGTCGCAGTCCTCGTCGATCCCGTTGAGCGGGATCTCCGTCGCCCCGGGGTTGATGGCGGCGTTCGTGTCGTCGCAGTCGGGGCCGCCGCAGGGGCCGGCCGCGTACCCGTCGCCGTCGAAGTCCTGGTCGTCGGCGAACCCGTCGCAGTCGTTGTCCAGCCCGTCGCAGATCTCGGGCGCGCCGGGGTTGATCGCGAACACCGTGTCGTTGCAGTCGTCCCCCCCGACCACCGTCGCGTCGTACCCGTCCCCGTCGGCGTCGGTCAGGTCGATCCCGTCGCAGTTCTGGTCGATGCCGTCGTAGGGGATCTCGGGCGCGCCGGGGTAGGTCAGGGGGTTGAGGTCGTTGCAGTCGGGGCCGCCGACGCAGGCGCAGTCGTAGCCGTCGGCGTCGAGGTCGACGAGGTCGGACCCGCTGCAGTCCTGATCGATGGCGTCGTAGGGCACCTCGGGGGCGCCCGGGTAGATGGTCGGGTCGGCGTCGTTGCAGTCGCCGCCGCACGCGCTGACGCCGTCGAAGTCGGTGTCGCTGTCCTCGTCGACCAGCCCGTCGCAGTCGTTGTCGAGGCCGTCGCAGTACTCCGGGGCGCCGGGGTAGACGAACACCAGCGTGTCGTCGCAGTCGAGGCAGAGGTTCCAGCCGTCGAGGTCGGCGTCGACGAACAGCGGGCCGACGCCGTCGTCGATGACGCCGTTGCAGTCGTTGTCGATGCCGTCGCACAGCTCGGGGGCGCCGGGGTAGACGAGCGGGTCGTTGTCGTCGCAGTCCCCGTCGTCCTCGGTAAACCCGTCCTCGTCCTCGTCGAAGATGCAGCCGGTCGGGGACGTCCCGCAGAACTCGAGCACCGTGTTGTTGAGGTCCCAGTTGGAGACCTGGAGCTCCTCGAACACGGCGTCGTAGATCGGGTCGTTGACGATCGGCTGGGCGGCGAGGCTGAGGTCGGTCTCGGGCGCGCCGATGGACGACGAGCCGCACGCGTAGCCGACGATCGCGTTGGGCTGGGTGGACGTCCCGATCTGGGCGTTGGTGATGTCGATCGTGAACGCGCCGGTCTCGTAGATGGTGACGCTGTAGGTGTTGAACCCGCCCGACCAGTAGTTCGGGACATTGGTGAAGACGACCTCGAGGTTGTCGGCGTTGACGAAGTACTCCTCGCTGCCGCCGGACAGGACCTGCGTGTCGTTCCAGGGGAAGCCGATGCGGGCGGGGTTCTGGAGGAACTCGGCGTACGTCGGGGACCAGTCGTTGTTCTGGCCGCCGAACGTGATCTGGCCGTTGCTGCTGAGGCCGACCGTCGTCCAGTTGGACCCGCAGAAGGGGAACGTGAAGGGGAGCGAGACGGTCGTCGTGCAGTCGTCGCAGTAGCTCATCGAAGTGGCCGACGCCGCGGCGGGCAGGAGCAGGGCGGCGGCGGCGAACAGGGCGGCGATCCGGGGCATGCGGGCTCTCCTGAGCTGCCATCCTACTCGGGTACACTCGCGGCCATGAAGCGCCGTCTTCTGCTCCTGCTGGGGATCGCCTGCGCGGCGCTGGGCGCGGCGTGCGGACCGACGACCGGCGGCGGCGACGACGACGACGCGGCGGGCGACGACGACGACGCCGGCCCCGTCGCCTCCTGGGACAGCTCCTCGATCGACCCCGCGCCGCTGGCCGTCTACCTCGGGGACCCCGCCGCGGTGACGGCCGAGGACTTCGCGGACTACGCGATCGTCGTCCTCGGCGAGGCCCCCGACGCGGCCCTCGCCGGCGCCTTGCAGGCGAACGGGGCGGAGGTGTTCGGCTGGATCGCCGCCGGGGCGCCCCGGGCCCCGAGCGAGATCGACGACCTCATCGCGAGCTACGGCGCGATGGGGCTGGACGGAGCGACGCTGACCGACCTCGGCCTCGACGTGACCGGCAACAACGAGGCCCGCCCCATCCTCTTCGCCGGCAACGCCCGCGACGCCGGGCTGAAGGTGATGCTCAGCGCGACCGACGCGGCCGACGTGACGGGCGAGCTCGACGGCCTCGGGACGGCGCTGGAGGCCGGCGACCGCGTCCTCCTCCAGGGCTTCGGCGCGACGATGGACGAGGCGAGGTGGCGCGCCCAGGTGGACGCCGCCGCCGCCGGCGCCGCGACGTACGGGGCGAGCGTGGCGGCGGTGACCGACGGCGGCGACGACGCGGCCTGGTCGTACGCCTTCCACGCGGCCTGGCTGGACGGGCTGGAGGCGGTCGGGTGGGGCTCGGGGGCGGGCTACGCGGCCCTGAACCCGGCGACCTTCCCGGGGCCCGCCGACGGCGGCGCGGCGTTCGCGGGCAACGCGGTCGACGAGGGGGGCGGAGCGTGGAGCCGGGCCACGGACACCGGCACCATCCGGGTCGACGCGGCCGCCCGCACCGCGACCTTCGAGTAGCCCTCGGGTGCGCCGCCGCGCCGTCGTCTTCCTGCTCGTCCTGACGGCGCTCCACGTCGCCGCCGAGGTGCACTGGCACGTCGGCGACGCCGACATCCAGACGACCGACGCGTCGTACCACTTCAGCCAGGTCGTCGACCTCCTCCGCGCGCTGGGCGACGGCCCGGGGACGCTGTCCGACTACTTCGCCGACGACGAGCGGCAGCGCTACGGCCAGCTCTGGTACGCGGTCGGCGCGGTGTTCGCCGCCATCGTCGACCCGAACCAGGTCGGCCACATGCTCGTGGGCCAGTCGATCGTGCTGTGGGCGGCGCTGCTCTTCGCGGCGTTCCTCCTCGGCGCCGAGCTGGCGCCGGACGACCGGCGGGAGACGGCGGGCGTGCTCGCGGCGCTGGCCGTCGGCGGGCTCCCCGGCGTCTTCAACTACACGCGCGTGTTCGTCCTCGACCTCCCCCTCGCGGCCGCCGTCGCGTGGGGGGCGTGGGCGCTGCTGCGGCTGCTCCGGCTCGAGCCGGGGACGAAGGCGTACCGGCGCGGGGCGTGGGGCGCGGCCGCGGCGGCGCTCGCGGCGATCTCGATCAAGGCCAACGCGGCGGCGTTCCTCGCCGGCCCCGCGTGGGTGGTGCTCCGGTCCCCCCTGAAGGCGGCGTGGGCGACCGACCGGGGACGGCTCCTGCGGGGGCTCGGCGTCGCGACCGCGGCGGGGGCGGCGCTCGCGGCGTGGCTGCTCCTGGGCCGCCGCGGCGACGCCCTCGTGGAGACCTTCCGGGACGCGACGTGGCCCGGCAAGGCGCTCGACTACGCCGACGCCGGCGCGCTGGGGTCGTGGCCCGGCGACTGGGCGGCGGGCGCGTGGAGCCACTCCTGGGAGGTCGCCTACTTCACGATCCTCCAGACGTTCACCCCCCCGCTCCTGCTCGTCGTCCTCGCCGCCTACGTCTTCTACTTCGCGCGACGTCGGGGCTGCGAGGACCCCCTGGCGCGGGCCCAGCGGGACGCGGTGTTCTGGTGGTTCGCGATCCCGACGTTCTCGCTCCTGCTGCTCCTGCGAGGGCTCTACGACGAGCGGTACGCGCTCCCCCTGCTCCCCCAGGCGGCGGCGCTGGTGGGGGTCGCGCTGGTCGAGCTGCCCGGCCGCCCGGCGGTCCGGCGGACGGTGGCGGCGGCGGTGATCGGGGGGCTCCTCCTGACCCACCAGGTCGTCTCGTTCGGCGTGCTCCCGACGGCCCGCCCCGCCCTCTGCGTCACGGTCCCGGGGTGGGCCGACAACGATCGCGTGGGCCGGTCGTTGTGGCTGTGCGGGGCGTACCCGGAGTACCGCTTCATGGACCGGCCGACGACCCCGACGGACGAGCAGTGGCCGCTGGGGGAGCTGGAGGCGGCGCTGGACCTCGTCCGCGCCGAGCTGGGGCGGCCGGTCCGGGCCGTCTTCCTCGACGACCTGTACGAGGTCTTCTACGGGACGTTCCAGCGCGACCTCCTCGGCCGCGACCTCTTCCGCCACGAGGACCTGCTGCTGCTGAGCAAGTGCGACGACGACGTCTGGATGACGGCGATGCACGGCGGCCGCCAGGCGCTCGCGGACCACATCACCGCGACGGCGGACGTCGTCCTGATCCGGTGGGGCTCACCCGCCCCCGACCACCCCGTCTTCGGCCTCCGCTGCCGCATCCCCTGGGACGACGGCACCTTCACCCCCGCGGGGTCGATCCCGCTGCGGGACGGGACGCAGATCCGGTGGTCAGTCCGGAAGGTCGAGGGCGATCCGGATCCCGTGGGCGATGTTCGGCCCGTGGACTGAGCCCGAGTAGCGGGCCGCCGCGCGGCACGCCCAGGGGACGCTGATCCAGCTGCCGCCGCGGGCCGTCCGCCGGGTGGGGTCGCCCGCGAAGCTCAGGTCGGCGCACCACGTCGCCATCGAGCCGGCGAGGTCGCGGACCCCGTACACCGACACGTCGAACCGGAACGCCCCCACCGGCTCCGGCGAGCCCCCCGACGAGTAGCGCATCGCGCACAAGGCGGGGTCGAACTCGTCGCCCCACGGGAAGCACCGGCCGTCCACCCCCCGGGCCGCCTTCTCGTGCTCCGACGAGGTCACCAGGCGGGCCCCCGGGACGCGCTCGGAGAGCCAGTCGGCGTACGCCTCCGCGTCCTCCCACGAGATCCCCCCGATCGGCCACGACGGGTCCCACCGGTGGCCGTCGCGATCCGCCTCGGGGACCCGGTAGACGCCGTCGTCGCAAGGGGGCGGCCAGTAGCGGCCGCCGGGGTCCTCCTCCAGCGCGCTGTGGACGCGGGGGACGCGCGCCGCCGCCGCGGCCGGGTCCCGCCCGTGGAGGTCCGTCAGGAACGCCGCGTACTCGCCCGCCGTGACCGGATCGCGGGCGATCACGAAGCCGTCGAGCCAGCCCTCGGCGCGCGGCCCCGCGTGGGGCGCCTGCGCGTCCCCCCCCCGCACCCAGGGCCCCGGGGGGACGTACACGAAGGCTTCGTCCAGCGCGTCCGCGGGGAGCAGGGGGACCGGCTCGGGGCCCGACGTCCACTTCGCCCGGCGGCGCACATGGACCGGGTACGTCATCGGCGCGCAGCCGTCCGCGGTCACCTCGAGCAGCCACGAGCCCGCCGGCAAGGCGGCGTCCCGCACCGGGGTCGTCCCCAGCGAGCGCGGCTCCCCGAGCGTCCACACCACGTCGTCGCGGTCGAACCGGCGGGCCGTCACCCGCGCCCCCGACGGCTCCGTCAGCAGCGTGACGGACCCCGGCTGGGCGAGCACCTCGGCCACCACCCCCTCGTCGTCGTAGGCGAGCGCCCGCCGCCGGAAGTACGTCGCCGCGGCCACGTCCCGCGCGTCCTCGGCCTGCGCGAACCGGGCGAGGTGGACGTCCGCGAGGAACGCCCGCGCCGCGGCGTGGTCCGGGTCCCGGGCGAGCGCCCGCTCGGCGAGGCCGACCGTCTCGGCGAAGGCCTCCGCCAGCTCGGGCCCGATCCGCGCGATGCGGCGCCGCGCGTCCCACAGCTCCCGCCGCGCCTCCAGCGGCTCCGACGGCTGCGAGCTGTCCCCCAGCGTGACCTCCTTCGTGCGGAGCGCCTCCTGCTCGCGGACGAGCAGCTCGCACCGGCGCCACTGCTCCCGGGCGTCGGCGAGGAAGCGGGCTGCCTCGGTCCGCCGCTTGCTGCCGTCGAGGAACGACCGGACCGCGTCCGCGAGCTCCATCGCCGTCCCGAAGCGGCGCTCGGGCTCGGGGTCCAGCGCCCTCATGCAGATCGCCGCGATCTCGGCGGGGATCTGGCCGCCCGGGTTCCGCAGCCGCGGATCCTCCGGAAGGCCCGCCGCCGCCTCGACCACCCGCCCCAGCCGCGTCGGCGCCCGGTAGGCCCCCTCCAGCGCGAGGATCTCGTAGAGGATCGCCCCCAGCGACCAGATGTCGGACCGCCCGTCGAGCTCGTCGATCCGCCCCGCCGCCTGCTCGGGGCTCATGTAGCCGGGCGTCCCGGTGGCCGCCCCGAAGTGCGTCGTGGGCGCGCCGTCCATGATCTCCGAGAGCAGCGTCGACTCCGCCGGCTCGGTCAGCGTGTCGGCGAGATCGGCCGCGCTGCTGAGGACCAGGGCGAGCCCCCAGTCCATCACGAAGACCTCGCCGAAGACGCCGAGCATGAGGTTGCCGGGCTTGAGGTCGCGGTGGACGACGCCCCGGGCGTGCGCGTAGGCGACCGCCTCGCAGACCTGGACGAACGCCGACAGCAGCCGGTGCCGCGTCCACCGCCGGGTCAGCGCCGTCTCGCCGCGCCGCAGCGCCTTCAGGATCTGCCGCAGCGACAGCCCGTCGACCCGCTTCATGACGAAGAAGAGGTGCCCGTCGACCGACTGCCCGATCTCGTAGACGGGGACGATGTTCGGGTGCTCCAGCTGACTCGTAATGCGGGCCTCCACCTCGAACCGGGCGAGGTGGCCGGGGGTCGTCTTCTCCGACTGGCGGAGCACCTTGATGGCGACGTCGCGCCCCAGCTTGGGATCGTGCGCCTCGACCACCTGGCCCATGCCGCCGAGGCCCAGCTCGGTGTGGACGCACAAGCGCTCGAGCAGGAAGGGGAGGTCGAGGCGGCCCGGCGGGGGGACGGACGTCACGGTGCCGCAGCCGGCGCCGCTGCTGCTGGTCGTCATCGACCCGTTCCCGCCCGTTCGCTCCATCGACCGGCTCCCCGAGTTGTCACAATAACCCAAGGTCCGGCGTCACGGCATGACGCAGCAGCCCTCCTCGACCTCGAGCAGGGTTCGGAGATCGACATCCGCGGGCTCGTCCACGATCCCGCTGGGCCAGAGCACCTCGACGCGCTCGACGGCGGCGGCGTCGGCGAGGCCGAAGTGGAGGACGAGCTCGTCCTGGCTGTGGGCCGAGCTGCCGCCCTCGATCTGGCGCATCCGGACGACCCCGTCGTCGGTGGTGACGCGGACGAGCGCGCCGATGGCGGAGCCGTTGGACTGCGTCGCCTCCAGCCGGACCGACAGCCACGCCCGGTCGTTGACCGACTCGTTCCGGAACAGCTTGAGGGAGCCGCCGTTGTTGACGAAGAGGAGGTCGACGTCGCCGTCCCGGTCGTAGTCCGCGATCGCGCTCCCGCGGCTGCTCCCCCGGTTCCGGATCCCCGCGGCGGCGGCGATGTCGACGAACGTCCCGTCGCCCTGGTTGTGGAACAGGTGGTCGCCCCCGCCCTGCACCGCCACGAAGAGGTCCTCGTAGCCGTCGCGGTCGACGTCGAAGAAGTTCGTCCCCCAGCTGAAGGACCCCGCCACGCCCGCCTCGACCGCGACGTTGTCGTCGAACCGGCCGTCGCCGCGGTTGAGGTAGAGGACGTTCCCCTTGGGGTCGGCGTCGTACTCGGTGTTGTAGATGTCGGTGATGTAGAGGTCCCAGTCGCCGTCGAGGTCGACGTCGGCGGCGTCGATCCCCATGCCCGCGCCGCTGTCGTCGCCGATGCCGGGCATGACCCCGTCGAGCTCGGTCTCCTCGGCGAAGTTCCCCTGCCACGTGTTGCGGAAGTAGAAGTCGTGGTGCCAGGGGGTCGGGTCGTGGACGTTGACGACGTACATGTCGGGCCACAGGTCGCCGTTGAGGTCGGCCCCGAGCCAGGCCAGGGCGGGGCGGTTCAGGTTGGGGTCGCCGTCGCCCGCGGCGCGGTTGACGCGGGCCTCGACCGTCACGTCCGCAAACGTCCCGTCGCAGAGGTTCCGGTACAGCGAGCTGCGGTTGGCGGGGTGGCCGGGCGACTGCATCGTCATGTTCCCGACGAACAGGTCCACGCAGCCGTCGCGGTCGTAGTCGAGCCAGCCGCCGGTCATGCCGCGGCGGCCGTCGTAGTCGTTGCCCAGCGGCTCGTCGGGGCGGTCGTCCACCCCGGCGGCGTCCGCGACCTCCACGAACCGGGGCTCCCCCTCCTCGACGAACCGGTTCTGCAGGAGCAGGTTGGGCGGCCCGTCGGTGGGGTTGGGGTTGAACAGCTCGAGCTTCTCGTGGGTCACCTGGATGTACAGGTCGTCGTCGCCGTCGTTGTCGTAGTCGGCGAACACGACGCCCGCCTGCTCGTGCTCCTCGAGGGCGGGGAGGAGGTCGTCGCGCAGCTCGAAGGTGCCGTCGCCGAGGTTCCGGTACAGGTGCGCGGGGCGGTCGTGGCCGTTGACGGCGAAGACGTCGGGCCAGCCGTCGCGGTCGATGTCGACCCACGCGACGCCGAGGGTGTGGAGCGTCTTCCCGGCGTAGGTCTCGCCCCCCAGGCCGGCCTCGCCGGCGACCTCGACGAGCGCGATCTCGGGGTGGGGAGCCGCGCACGCGCCGGCGATCAGCGCCAGCGCCGCCGCGGCCAGCGCGGCCCGCCCGCGCCGCTCAGGCGTCGAGCGCCTCGGGCAGCTCGGCATCGCCGTTGTCGGTCAGGTTCTCGAGGATGTGCCGCGAGATCCCGAGCGCCATGAGCACGGTGTTGGCGACGTTGCGGACCGACGCGTCCACGTCGAGCTTGCCGTCGCCGCGGTACTCGGGCTGGTGGGCGTCGATGAGGGCGATCTTCCGGCTCCCCAGCTCGGCCTTGAGGTGCTCGACGCTGGGCTGCACGTGGTCCACGTAGAAGTTGTACCGCCGCTCCAGCATCTCGGGGGTGTCGTCGACGCGCTTCCGGCCGAGGGCGCGGCGGTGCATCTCGGTCTTGCTCACCGACAGGTGGACGACCTTGATGATGGGGATGCCGAGGCGGCGGGTCATGTCGAGGACGTGCTGGGCGGCGACCTCGGTCCGGGGGTAGCCGTCGAGGATGAGGACGGCCTCGTGGCGCTCGGCGCGGCCCGCGATGACCCCCTCGATGATGTGCTCGGACCAGGCGTCGGGGACGAGCAGGCCGGACGTGACGCAGTACTCCAGCCAGTCCAGCTCGGTCGGCGTGGCGCCGTAGAGCTTCTTCAGCTCGGGGTAGGTGCGGGCCTTCGCGGCGACCGGCTGGTCGGGGTGGTCGTAGATGCAGCGGTCCGGCCAGATGCCGTACGCCTCGCCGAGGTTCGCCCGGAACGCGTCGTCCTCGCGGGCGCGGTTGATCGTCTCGCGGAGCGCCTCGCCCATCGAGATGTGGTGGCTGGGCGGGAGGTGCAGGGTCCGCCGCAGCGCCTTGGCGACCTCCCCCTTCCCGCAGGACGAGGGGCCGCTCAGGATGATGATCCCGCGCCCCTTGGCCCGGACGGACACGACGAGCCCGAGGGCGGAGGAGGGGCGGGACGGGGCGGGATCGATGTAGCGCACGGCGGCAGCGTTCTCGCTACCTGACCGCCTCCTGTCAAGGGCTCGTCGGAGACGCCATCAGCTGGAGCCGGTCGCGCAGGGGGAGCGCGGCGGGGCCGAGGCCGTCGTCGGCGACGCGGACGGGGCCCCCGATCGCGGCGAGGCGGCCGAGGTCGACGGCGTCGAGGGCGGCGTTCCGCTCGAGCTCCAGGCCGCCGCCGATCGTCTCCAGCGCGGGGAGGGTGAGCGTCCCCAGGGCGGGGTTGTCCTGCATCCAGATCGGGCCGCCGACCTCGCGCAGAACGGGGGCGTCGATCGAGGTCAGCTGGGGGTTCTCGCGGAGCTCGAAGTCGCCGCGGACGGTCTGCAGGGCGGGCAGCTCGACGCGGACGATCGCGGGGTTGGCCTCGAAGTCGAAGAAGCCGCCGGCGGTCGCGAGGAGGGGGACGTGGACGCTGCGGAGCTGGGCGTTGGAGTCGATCGTGAACCCCCCGCCGACGTCGACCAGCGCGGGCAGCTCGAGCGCGCCGAGGGCGTCGTTCCCCTCGACGACCAGCCAGGAGCCGACCGTGCGGAGGGTGTCGAGGGCGACGCGGGACAGCGCGTGGTTGGGGTAGATCTCGACGAAGTGGCCGACGTCGGCGAGGCGCGGCGCCTCGAAGGTCACCAGGGTCTCGTTCTCGGAGACGATCAGCGCGCTGTCGACGCGCTCCAGGGCGGGGAGGCGGACGCGGGCGAGGGCCTCGTTGCCGCGGATCTCGAGGGTGTCGCCGACGCGGCTCAGCGCGGGCAGATCGACGGACGCGAGGTCGTCGTTGCCGCGGATGACGAGGGTGCCGCCGACCTCGACGAGGCAGTCGCCGCTCAGGGACTCCAGGTCGGTGGCGTCCACGAGGAGGTCGCCGGGGACGACGCCGTCGGCGCGGCAGAGGTCGTCGGACGAGGCGACGACGACGGCCTCGGGGATCCCCGCCGGGGGGGCGAGGGCCCCGCGCGCGAACCACCCGATCGCCAGTCCGACGACCAGCCCGGCTCCACCCATCGCGACCGCGGTCCGCACCGTGGCAAGGTACCGGGCATGCGCGGTTCGGCCCAAGTCGTCGCCCTGATCTGCCTGGTCGCCTGCGGGGACCGGGGCGTTGTCGAGGTCGAGAACGAAATCGAGAACGAGAACGAGAACGAAAGCGCGAACGAGGAGCAAAGGGAGAAGCCCACCATCGGCCACGGCGATCCCCTCCTCGGCATCCCCGACGGCGCCGAGGAGTTCGTCACCGGCCCCCGCATGCGCGGCACGGTCGTCAACGGCGCCGACGTCCGCCCCCTCGAGGGGTTCACCCTGATCGAGCACGGGGTCCCCTCCCCCGCCCCCGCCCAGGTCACCGGCGAGGACGGCGTCTTCCTCGTCGAGCTCACCGACGAGGCGACGCCCGCCTTCGGGGTCACCCGCGAGGGCTGGGTCCCGACGATCATGCTGACCACCGACCAGGGGCGGCTGTACTTCAAGGGGGAGTTCAAGATCGAGATGTTCGAGCGGGCCGACGAGGAGGCGGCGTACCTCGAGGAGACGGGGGCGGCGCGGGACTGGTCGCAGGGGCGGGTGGTCCTGAACTTCCAGCCGATGGGGTCGGCGGCGCACGTCAAGGGGGCGCTGCAGGCGCCGGGGGTGAAGCCGTTCCGGTACGACGCCGAGGACAACCTCCTCCCCGGGGACACGTTCGGGGACGACCCGCTGATCGGGGAGATCGTCTTCCCCGACGTGCCCCCCGGCGAGTGGCCGGTCGTCATCACGGAGCCCGAGGGGCTCGACTGCCGCGGCCCGGAGACCGCGCCCGTCGAAGCCGGCACCTACACCCGCGTCTACTACTTCTGCCGGCCCGACACCCTCTGGGAGAGCGATCCCGGCGGGCAGCAGGACGCTCCTTGAGCGGCGTCTTCTTCGTCCTCGCCGCCATCCTCCTGACGGCGGCGCTGTTCGTCGTCCCGGGGGTCGTCGCGGCACGCCTCGCGATCCCCCGCGGCGGCTACGACGACGACGCCTCGGCGGCGCTCCTGGCGGCCGGGTGGGGGCTCGGGATCGTCCCCTCGATCGCGTTCTGGGTGCACCTCGTCAGCGGCGCCACCGTGACGCTGGGGCAGGTCGCGGCGGTGGCGGGGGCGCACGTCGTCGTCGCGATCGTCGTCGAGGTGCGGCGGCGGCGGGCGGGCCTGACGGCGGGGCTGCAGTGGTGGACGTCGCCGCTGCGGGGGGCGCGCCGGGTCGTGCTCGTGGCGTGCGCGGTGGCGGCCTTCGGGTTCGTCCGCTTCGACGCCTCGGCGCTGGCCCCGGAGAACTCCTGCATCGTCAGCGCGGCGCTCACCGCGACCGGCCACAAGGGGGACGAGTACGACCTCCTGCGGGACAACGTCGAGGACGCGCGGCTGGGCAACACCGGCGTGATCGCGGGCTTCCTCGTGACGTGGCAGCGGGCCGCCTACCGGGCGCTCCACGGGGCGGTGCTGGCGCTGCTCCTGCTGGCGGGGTTCGTCCTGGGGCGGCGCGCCGGCGACGGGAACGAGGCGAGCGGCTGGATCGGGGCGGTGGCGCTGGCGCTGAACCCCTGGGTGATCGCGCTCCCGCAACCCGACGAGAACCTGATCGCGCTGGCGTGGGCGTCGGCGGCGCTGGCGCTGCTGACGGCGAAGCGGCCCCCCTGGTTCGCCGCGGCGATGCTCCTGGGCCTGGCGCTGACGATGCGCCACGTCTTCGTGCTCGGCGTGCCGGCGGTGTTCCTCTACCTCGCGACCTCGGCCCGCGGCCGGCGCCTCCGCGCGACGGGGCTCGTGTTCGCGGGGCTCCTCGTCTCGACGCTCCTGGAGCACGTCCACCACGCGCTGGCGCTGGGGTCGGTGTTCCGGTTCGAGAGCAACGCGCAGTTCCCGGCCTTCGAGTACGCGTTCGGGCTGCGCTGGGAGGGGATGCTGAACTGGCCGCTGCACGACGCGATCGTCCGGACGCCCCACGTCCCCCTCCCGACGTTCGCGATGTGGCCGCTGTGGGTCGCCGACCACCTCGGGCTGCTGCTCTTCGCGGCGCTGCTCGCGGGGTGGGGCGCGGGGTGGCTCCGGGACCGGCGGCGGGCGCTGTTCTGGGTCGGCTTCGCGGGGCCGTGCCTGGGGATGCTGGCGCTGCAGGAGTCGTGGGACTTCCCCAACAAGATGGGCGTGCTGCTGATGCTCGCGACGCCGCTGGCGCTGTGGGCGGCGGACGTCGTGGCGGCGGCGACGCGGCGCCCGGCGCCGGTGCTGGCGGCCGTGCTCGTCCTGACGGCGGGGGGCCGGCTCGGGGCGCGGGCGGCGGCGACGTGGGACGTCCCCCCGGACGAGCGCTACCACGCGACGTTCCCCGAGACGGCGCCGGACAGCGTCGCGCTGCTGGCGGGGGATCTGCGCGAGGCGACCGACGTCGGCCTGTTCCCCGCTCCGGCGCGGATGCAGCGGAGCGCCCCCTTCCTGTCGGCGCGCAACCTCCGCGCGATGGCGGCCGAGCTGGCGGAGCCCGCCGTGGTCCCGGACTTCCACCCCTGGGGCTGGTTCCCGGGCGAGCCGCCCCCGTTCGGGGAGCCGGTGACGATCGCGATCGTCCTGGCGGACGACCCGACCACGACCCCACCGTCGGTCCACTTCACGGACGAGCCGCCTCACCTGGTGGTCGAGGCGGGCCCGGGCCACCCCACGATCCACCGGGCGGCCGGGGTGGAGGTGGACTGGGCGGAGCGGGACCTCACGGTCTACGCGCTGGCGGGGCCGGAGGTGACGACGATCGCGTTCGCGCTGGAGCGGGCGGACGAGGCGGCGGGCGACGATCCCTGCGCCTGCGCCCGCGGCGACGGCGGCTACCTCCCCCCCTGCGACGGCCGCTGCAGCCTCCTCTTCGACAGCACGGGCGTGTTCGTGGACCCCGACGCGAGCGGGCCGAACGCCCCCCGGACGGTCCCCGTGGACGGCCGCGAGCTCCGCGTCCGCCTCCCCGCGGGGGGCGTGTCGCTCCAGCTCTGGCAGATCCCGTACGCCAACCGGTTCCGCCTCTGGAAGGTGTACGCGGACCCGGCGGCCCCCCGCATCGACGGCCCGTGGCTGCCCTGGCACAGCTGACCCGCCGGTTCGCCGGTCTCAGCGTGCGTTTCGGTTTCTGAAGCAAACCGAAACGCACGCTGAGGCGCCTCAGAGCCGGTTTCGGTTTGCCTGAGAAACCGAAACCGGCGCTGAGAGCGCCGATGAGCGCCCGAGGCGCGGAGTTCTAGAGAGAACCCGGGTTGAGGAGCACGACGATGCGGCCTTCGGCCTGGCCGTCGCCCTCGACATCGGCGTAGACCGCGCCCAGCGCGATGTCCTTGGCACCGTCACCGTCCAGGTCCGGCGTGGCAATGGAGGAGTATCCGCGCGGCGGGTCGACCACGAAGCTGGCTACGGCTCCGTCGACGGACACTTCCTGCCCCGAGGAGAGGTAGGCACCGGTCAGCAGCCAGACGCGCTCGTGCTCACCGTCCCACGCCGTCACGACGAGGTCGCTCCTCCCGTCGTCGTCGAGCTCCGTCCCCGCCACCGCGACCGAGCGGAAGGGCACATCCGCCACGACCGCGCGGGGAGCCTCGTCGACCGAACGCGGGCCGGACTGCACGAGGGCCGCAGCGTCCCAGAGGTAGATGACCCCCGGCCAGGGGACGTCGTCGGGAGCATCGACGCAGCCGACCGCGAGATCGGCCCGCCCGTCCCCGTCGAAGTCACCGCCGGCGGCCACGCGGGACCGAACGGACCACTCCTCCCCGCAGCCGTAGCGTCCGTCCTCGGGATCCGAGAGGCGGAAGATCTCGTGCTCGCCCGTGGTCCCCCCTTCGGCCTCGGCCAACCCCCGCCCGGAGAGCCCGCGCACGAGGCGATCGCCCCGACCGACCTCGACCAGCTCCTCGCCGGCCACGTCGTCGATGGCACCGCCCGCCTTCAAGAACCCGAGGCCCTCGTGCTCCAGCAGGACCGGCGCGCCCACCTCGCCGGCGACGAGATCGGCGTGCGGAACGACCGCGAGGCCATAGTCCGTCGCCCCCCTGCCGAAGAAGATCAGGGACCGGTCCCCGTCCCCCGTCAGGTCGGCGACCGCGAGGCTCCAGCGGGCGCCGCTCCCGGCGTAGCCAGCCCCGACCTGGAAGTGCGCGTCCAAGGCCTGATCGGACAGCTCCGCGTGCGAGAGCAGCGTCGACGACCAGGCCAGCCCGCCGCGCCGGTCCCAGGAGTCGGACGGGCTGACGAGCAGATCGGCGCCCCCGTCGCCGTCCAGGTCGGGCACGAGCTCGCCGTCCATCCCGGGCGTCACCTCCTCGCGACCGCCGACGAACTCCAGCGCTGCGTCGCTGTCGTCGGCGTCCCGACGGCCGAGCAGATCGGACGCGAGGAAGAGCCAACCCGGGCCGTTGTCGTCCCCCGTGTCGCCGTTGGGATCGAGGGTCATGAGGTCGTCCCGACCGTCGCCGTCGACGTCGCCCGAGGACAGCAGTCCGCCGATGCCTCCGACCCCGTTGGCGTAGCCGGACGCCGGTCCGACCACGACGACGTCGGCGACATCTTCGAGGCTGATGGCTTCGTCGACGCGGCCGTCGCAGTCGTCGTCTCGGCCGTTCCAGCGCTCCGGCAGGGGCGCGCACTCCAGCCGGGCCGGCTCGAGCCAATCAGCACCCGGCTGAGTCTCGAACCCGTCGCGCTCGGCTCCGTCGAGGCACGCTACCGACAAGACGAGCAGGACCGCGGATCCCCACCTCACGTCCGCAACATAGGAGCGCCGGGCCGTTACGAGACCGTGGCCGATGGGAACGCAACGGTGACGGGCCCCTGACAGGATCGTGACAGTCGCTCCCTAGCCTCGCGCCATGAGGCTCCTGCTCAGCTCCGTCATCACCCCCCTCGGTCCCCGGCACGGCGACGGCCCCGCCGTCGGCTACGAGCTCCTCCACGCCCAGGTCACCCGCGCGCAGGGGCTCTTCAGCCCCCGCGCGGTGCACCTCCAGTACGGGCTGGAGTACATCGCCGCCAACCTCGACACCCCCACCGTCACGCTCCACTACCCCAGCGAGCGCGACTTCGTGCGGGAGCTGAAGGAGGGCGGCTACAGCCACGTCGGCATCGCCTTCAACCTGTCCACGTCCCACCGGATGCGACGCATGAGCGGGCTCGTCCGGCGGCACGCCCCCGACGCCGTCATCGTCCTCGGCGGGTACGGCACCGTGCTGCCCGACGAGGAGCTCGCGAAGCACGGCGACGCGTGGTGCCGCGGCGAGGGGGTGGGGTTCCTCCGCGACCTGCTCGGCGAGCCCCCGCGGACCCCGCCCTACGACCACCCCCTCGTCGTCAGCCGCCTCCGCGTCCTGTCCGTCCCGGTCTCCCACACCGGCCTGATCTTCGGCGGCCTCGGCTGCCCCAACGGGTGCGACTTCTGCTGCACCAGCCACTTCTACAACCGCCGCCACGTCCGCCTCCTCCCCACCGGCCGGGACCTCTTCGACGTCGTCCAGGGCTACCGCGCGATCCGCGAGGACATCGGCTTCACCGTCCTCGACGAGGACTTCCTCCTCAACCGGCGGCGGATGATGGAGTTCCGCGACCTGATGCTCGAGCACGAGGTCCACGCCGACATGTTCGTCTTCGCGTCGGTCAAGGCGCTGTCCCGGTACACGGCGCAGGAGCTCGTGGAGGTCGGCGTCGGCGGCGTCTGGCTCGGCTACGAGGGGACCCGCTCGGGCTACGCGAAGCAGGAGGGGCGGCCGCTGCCGGAGCTGATCGCCGACCTCAAGGCCCACGGGATCCTCGTGCTCACGAGCATGATCGTCGGGCTCGACTACCAGACCCCCGACATCGTCCGCGCCGAGTTCGAGGGGCTGATGGCGCTGGAGCCGACGCTGGCGCAGTTCCTCATCTACGGCCCCACCCCGGGGACGCCGCTGGGCGAGCGGACCGACGCCGAAGACCGCTGGCTCCCCGAGTTCCGGGACGACCCCCACCGCCGCTGGCGTTCGTCGGACGGCTTCACGTCGATGACCCGCCACCCCCACATGACGCCCGCGGAGATCGAGGGGCTGCAGCGGTGGTGCTTCGAGGAGGACTTCCGCCGCCTGGGGCCGTCGACGCTCCGGAGCGCCGAGGTCTGGCAGACCGGCTGGGAGCACCTGAACGGCACCGACGTGCCCGCCCTGCGCCGGCGCGCGGACCACCTCCGGACGTCGCTGCGGCGGGTCGGCGCGCTGGTCCCGGTAGCGCGCGGGCTGGCCCCCTCGCGGCACGTCCGCCGCCGCGTCGCCGACCTGGGCCGCCGCCTCCGCCGCTCGACGTCCCGGACGGACCGCGTCGTCAACGGCCTCCTCGGGGCCGCCGCCTGGCCCGCCGCGGCGTGGACGGGGGCGTCGCTGAAGCTGGACTTCGCGCAGCACCCCACGGTGACCCGCCACGACTGGGCGGGGCCGGACCGTCCGCCGGTCGTCCGGCTGGGGGACCGGCAGGGCATCGCGGACGAAGCGGAGGCCGACAGCGAAGGCGGACTCGGCCTGGCCCACGTCGCGCGCGTCCCCGTCGGCATCTAGATGCCCGGCCGGGCCGCCTTGCGACGGGCCTCATGGCGGCCTGCCGGGGCCCGTGCTCTGGTCGGCGCCCTGATGCCGGCGCCCCGCCCCGACGACGAGCTCCTCGCCGAAGCCGGCCCTCACGGGCGCGGGTTCCGCCGGATCGTGTTTCTCCTCGTCTCGCTGGTCACGGGCCCGACGGCGGTGCTCCTCGCGGTCGGCATCCTGATGCTGGTCTTCTACCGGGCGCGGCTGGACCTCGTCCTCGGCATCCTCGTCGTGGCGGTGGTCGTCTGCGTGGTCACGGGGACGGCGCTGGCGCTGGTCTACATCCGGCGCGAGGCGAGGCTGTCGCAGCTCCAGTCGGACTTCGTCAGCAAGGTGAGCCACGAGCTCCGGACGCCGCTGACGTCGATCCGGCTGTTCGCGGAGTCGCTCCAGCGGGGGAGCGTCCCCGAGGACGAGATGGAGGCGATGATCGACTCGCTGCTCCAGGAGTCGGTCCGCCTCAGCGACCACATCGAGCGGCTGCTGGACTGGGGCCGGATGGAGGCGGGGCGGCGGGTCTACCGGCTCCGTCCGGACGAGCCGGGGGCGGTGGTGGCGGCGGCGTGCGACGCGTTCCGGTCGGCGACGATCGGGCGCGAGGCGGACGTGCGCCTGGCGGTAGACGAGGGACTCCCGCCGGTGCTCCTGGACGGGGACGCGATGGCCGACGCGCTCTTCAACCTGCTGTCGAACGCGCTGAAGTACGCGACGGAGTCCCGGCCGATCGAGGTGTCGGCGACGGCGGACAGCAAGTGGGTCCGGCTGGCGGTGTCGGACCAGGGGATCGGGATCCCGCGGGCGGAGCACCACCGGATCTTCCAGAAGTTCTACCGGGTGGACGAGCGGCTCTCCCAGGCGGCGGCGGGGTCGGGGCTGGGGCTGGCCATCGTGCAGCACGTGGCGAAGGGGCACGGGGGCCGGGTGGAGGTGGAGAGCGCGCCCGGCGAGGGAGCACGTTCACGATCCTGGTCCCGAAGCTCCGGCCCGCCGCGGGGGTCGCGTGAGCGAGGCGCGGGCAAGGATCCTGCTGGTGGAGGACGACCCCTCGATCGCGCTGGGGCTGCGGATCAACCTGAGCGGCGAGGGGTACGAGGTGGAGGTGGCGGGGGACGGGGAGACGGGCCTGCGGCTGGCGCGGCAGGGGTACGACCTGCTGCTGCTGGACCTGATGCTGCCCCGCCGGAACGGCTTCGAGCTGCTCCGGACGCTCCGCGCCGACGGGGACGCGACGCCGGTGATCGTACTGACGGCGCGCACGGCGGAGCTGGACAAGGTGACGGGGCTGGACCTGGGGGCGGACGACTACGTGACGAAGCCGTTCAGCCTGGCGGAGCTGCTGGCGCGGATCCGCGTCGCGCTGCGGCGAAACGGGCCGGCGAGGAGCGCGGCGCTGCGGGTGGGGGAGCTGGAGCTGGACCCGGACCGGCGGGAGGTGACGGTGGCGGGCGAGCGCGTGACGCTGACGGCGACGGAGTTCGACGTGCTCCTGCTGCTGGTGCGGTCGCGGGGGCGGGTGCTGAGCCGGCAGCAGATCTACGACGCGGTGTGGGGACACGACCACCGGGGGACGGTCCGGACGGTGGACAACTTCGTGCATCAGCTGCGGGCGAAGCTGGAGGGGGGCGGGGAGAGGCCGCGGCATGTGCTGACGGTGAGGGGGGTGGGGTACCGGGTCGCGGACGAGGAAGACCTTGGGCGAGCAGGTGTTTCGGGGCCGCCCTAGGACACGAGAACGAGTCAGTCGAGCAGCTTCGCGTCCCGCAACGCCCCCTCCGCCCGGTCCTTGATCCGCTCGATGTCCCGGTACCGCGGATCCCCCGTCGGGAACCCCGGCGCATACTCCAGCCACTCCTCCAACGCCTCGTCCCCCCTCCCCAGCCCCTCCAACGCGAGGATGTGGATGTAGACGTCCACCTGCCGGTCCGCCTTGAACACCTTGTTCTCCATCAACGCCCGCGCCGTCTCCTCCCCCTCGACCAGGTCCCCGTGCAGCACCTGGCCGTACGCCAGCGTGTTCAGGAACGCCGGCAGGTCCGGGTCCTCCTTCAGCGCCCGCCGCACCCGCCGCAAGCCCTCGCGCACCTTCGCGCTGTCGTCCGGCCACCCCACGAACAGCGCCCACGCCAGGTCGTTCTGCCAGCTGTCGTCGAGGATCGCGTCCCCCGCCGACTCCTCGAACGCCGCGTACGCCGCCACCGCGCGCTCGTACTCCCCGACCGACGTGAACACCTGACCCACGTACAGCTGCAGCGCCGGCTCGTCCGCGAACCGGGTCTCCAGCCGCCCCGCGATCCGGTTGACTGCGCCCGTGTCGCCCCGGTCCAGCGCCGCCGTCAGAGCGTGCAGGTCCTCGTTCGGGAGCGCGTCGGGCGCCCCCGGGATGCGCGTCCCCACCACCGCCGCCGCGAACACGAACGCCCCCAGCGCTGCCCCCGCCGCGATCCGCTGCGCGTTCGCCGCCGCCTCCGACGGCGGACCCACGAGCAGCCGCGGCGGCCACAGCACCCCCACCGCGACACCGAACAGGAAGCCGCCCAGGTGGCCGCCCCAGTCCACGAACGGGAGCGCCGACAGCGCCGCCACCAGGATCACGAACACCCACATGTCCGTGCGGAAGTAGTCGCGCAGCGGCTTCGGGATCCCGTTCCGGTGCTTCAACCCGAGGACGAACGTCACCCCCAGCATCCCCAGGATCGCGCCGGACGCCCCCAGCGAGTTCTCCCCGCTCACCGCGATCGACAGCGCCGCCCCGCCCGCCCCCGCCCCCACGTACGTCACCAGGAACGCCCCCCGGCCGTAGACGTTCTCCACGATCCGGCCGAGGAAGTAGAGGACCAGCGCGTTCCCCGCCACGTGCAGGAGCGAGCCGTGGAGCATCGTGCAGCTCAGCAGCCGCCACCCCTCGCCCGCGAGCACGAGCTCCGCGTCGAGCCAGCCGAGCCGGTCCCCGAGCACCCGCGCCACCAGCTCCGCCCCGCCCCCCGACGGCGGCAGGATCATCGTCGGCGGCCAGCCCAGCACCAGCTGCACGAGGTACGCCCAGCCCAGGAACACCGACGTCCCCAGCGTCAGGTACGGGAACTCCGTCAGCCGGTCGACGAACGCGCGCGTCGCCTTCCGCTCCTCGCGGCTGATCGGGCTCCAGCGCTTGAGCCGCCCGTGGTGGACCAGCCGGCGCGGCCGTCCGTCGTCGTCGTTCCGGGACAAGGGGCGCAAGGATAGTCATCGGTTGGGCGATGTACACTCCGCAGGCTCGTGGTCCGTCGGTTCCTGTCCCGCAGCTCGATCAGCAACCGGCTCGTCGGGATGCTCGTCGTCTCCGTCGTCGTCCCCGGCGTCGTCCTCGCGTGGTACGGCGTCCAGGCCGTCCTCCAGGAGGAGACCCTCTACGAAGCCACCCTCCGCGAGCGCGCCAAGGAGATGGCGACCGTCCTCCACCGCGACCTCGGCGAGCGGATGGACGGGCTCCTCCGCGACCTCGACGCCGCCGCCGCCGAGGGGGGGACCGACTGGGTCACCGACCCCGCCGCCGCCGCCGAGCGGATGGCCGAGGGGCAGTCCCGCGTCGCCGACCTCCTCGTCCTCGACGGCGCCGGCGAGCTCCGGTTCCCCCGGCGCGCCGCCACCTCCCGCCAGGGCGCCGGAGGGCGCTCCGGCGACCGCGCCTACCTCGGGCCCCTCCTCGCCGCCGGCGAGCGGGCCGAGTTCGTCGACGAGGACTTCGACGCCGCCGTCGCCGCCTACGCCAACGCCCAGCGGCTCATCCCCGGCCAGCGCGGCCGCGGCATCGCCCGCCTCGCCCTCGCCCGCTCCCTCCTGAAGGCCGGCCGCCCCGCCGAGGCGCTGCTGGAGTGGGAGCAGGCCGCCGAGTCCCACTCCGGGGACCTCGACCTCAACGACTTCCCCATCGACCTCCTCGCCCGCTACCAGGCCACCGTCGCGCTCGTCGCCATGAACCGCGAGGCCGACGCCGCCGACGCCCTCGTCGTCCTCCTCGACGTCCTCCTGCGCCGCCCCTGGACCTTCGGCGGCTACGGCGAGACCGCGCTCGCCGGACGCATCCTCGACAGCCTCGACCGGGACGGCCTCGTCCGCATGGTGAGAGGCTCGACGCCCCCCGATCTCGAGGCCCTCCGCCTCCGCCTCCGGAGCCGGGTCGCGCTCCAGGCCGACCAGGCCGCCGTGCTCGCCGCGCTCCCCTCGATCGCCGCCGACGCCCGCCGCCTGGAGCGCCGCCGCGCCACGTTCACCTTCGAGTCGATCCGCGCCGCCGACCGGACCCTCCTCGTCGCCCACCGCTGGTGGTCCGAGGGGAGCGGAGGACGTCAGCTGATCGCCCTGCTCGACGACCGGGACGTCAAGGGCGAGCTGGAGGCGTCGATCCACACCGTCGCCCGCGCCAACCCCGAGTTCGTGACCCGCCTCGTCCGGGGCCGCCCCTCCGAGCCCGCCCCCGCCGGGCCCGGCTTCAAGGTGGTCCAGTCGCTCGACCCGTGGCTCCCCGGCTACTCGCTCGCCGTCACCCGCGGCGAGGCCGTCCTCGGCTCGGCCCGCGCCCAGCAGCGCGTCGTCCGCCTCGGGATGATCGCGGCCCTGCTCGTCATCATCCTCGTCGGCATCGTCGTCATCGGCCGCGCCGTCGCCCGCGAGGTCGAGATCGCGCGCCTCAAGTCGGACTTCGTGAGCAGCGTCAGCCACGAGCTCCGGACCCCCCTGACGACCATCCGGATCATGGCCGAGATGCTGGCCCTGGGCGCCGTCCCCTCCGGCGACAAGCAGTCCGAGTACCACCGCAACATCGTCAGCGAGGCCGAGCGGCTGTCGCGGCTGATCAACAACGTCCTCGACTTCGCCCGCATCGAGGAGGGGCGGAAGAAGTTCCAGTTCGGGATGGGCGACATCGGCGACGCCGTCTACGAGGTCGAGCGCATCACGGGCGACTACGTCCGCAAGGAGGGGTTCACCCTGGAGACGTCCGTCGAGGAGGGGCTGCCCCCGACCGCCTTCGACCGCGACGCGATCATCCAGGCGCTGATCAACCTCATGTCCAACGCGGTCAAGTACAGCCTCGACGACAAGCGGATCGAGATGGGCGCCCGCCTCGAGGGCGAGCGGATCGTGCTCTGGGTCGCCGACCACGGCCCCGGCATCGACCCCAAGGAGGTCCCCCACCTCTTCGAGAAGTTCTACCGGGGCGGGGATCACATGACGCGCGAGGTGGGCGGCACCGGCCTCGGGTTGAGTATCGTGCAGCACATCGTGGCGGCGCACGGCGGCAGCGTGGTAGTGAAGTCCCGGCTCGGCGAGGGAAGCCGGTTCGAGATCGGGTTGCCCGTCAGGCGTCTGGAAGCCACCGAGAAGAGGCGGAGATGAGCGGCAAGAAGAAGATCCTGATCGTCGAGGACGAGTCCCAGATCCGGGAGTCCCTGCAGGACTACTTCAACATGCAGGGCTACGACGTCGAGGCGGCGGCGACCGGCGACGAGGGGCTCGCCAAGGGGCTGTCCGTGGGGCCGGACCTGATCGTGCTCGACATCATGCTCCCGGGCATGCACGGGTACGACGTCTGCCGGCAGCTGCGGGCCGGCGGCTACGGCGGTCCGGTGCTCTTCCTCACGGCGAAGGGCGAGGAGGTCGACAAGCTGACCGGCTTCGACGTCGGCGGCGACGACTACGTCACCAAGCCGTTCTCGCTGCTGGAGCTGCTCGCGCGCGTGAAGGCCCTGCTCCGCCGCGCCGAGAAGGACGCCAAGGAGGAGGAGAGCTACTCCTTCGACGGCATCAGCGTGAACTTCACGACCTACGACCTCCAGGTCCAGGGCAAGCCGACGAAGCTGTCCGCCAAGGAGATGGAGCTGCTCCGCTTCCTCGTGAGCCACCGGGGCCAGGTGCTGAGCCGCGAGGTGCTGCTGGAGAAGGTTTGGAACTACGACTCCGACGTGAGCACGCGGACCGTCGACACCCACATCCTCAACCTCCGGCGCAAGCTCAAGGACAGCCCGCCGAACCGGTACATCCAGACGGTCCACGGCGTCGGCTACAAGTTCGTCGGTGGTCTGTAGAGCCTTCCTCGTCGCCGCGCTGCTGACGCTGTCGGGCGGCGAGGCGCTGGACTGGCGCGCGGAGATGGCCGACGCGCTGTACCTCGAGTCCGGCATGGGCGACCTCCGGGCGGCCCTGCGCGCCTACTCGAAGCTGTCCGTGACCGAAGGGGTGCCCCGCGAGATCGCCGCCGAGGCGACGCTCCGGATGGGGCTCGCGCGCGAGGCGCTGGACGAGCCGAAGGACGCCGAGGCCGCCTACCGGGACCTCCTGGAGCGCTTCCCCGCGACGATCTGGGCGGCCGACGCGCGGGCCCGGCTGCAGAGCCTCGAGGAGGCCCGCAAGACGGTCCACGAGCTCCCCGTCCGGTACACCTTCGACGCCGGCGTGGGCGGCCTCTTCCACGCGCCGTCGCGGAGCACGAAGGGGCGGCTGTCCCACGAGCAGGTGGACCGCGAGGGAGAGCTGGAGGGGGTCGTGGCGTGGGAGACGTACGTCATCGGCGGGGAGGACGACCTCATCGTCGTGGGGTTCGACCCGGCGCTGACGGTCCACGGCGACGTGGAGCTCAGCGTCCACGCCCGCAGCTTCCCCGTGCACCTCTCCTTCTTCCTCGTCGACAAGGCGGGGACGCGCTACGGGACGACGACCCGGGTGGTGCGGCCGGAGCAGGGGTGGAAGCACCTCGTCGTGAACGCGGACGACTTCAGCGACCGCAGCGCCGGCGCCAGCGGCGGGGCGTACGCCGCGCGGGACGGGATCAGCTACCTGATGATCCAGGACGCCACGGGCTACAGCTCCACGGACCGGGGCGAGAACCTCATCCTCATCGACAACCTGTCGGTCCGCTGACGGCGCCCCGCACCCCGGACGTGCCCTTGACAGGGTCGCGGCCGGGCGCCCATGCTCCCGCGCGATGCGAAGAGGACTCCTCGCCGTGACCGTGCTGCTCGCCGCGCTGGCGCTCGCCGCCCCCGCCGGCGCGGCGGCCCCCGGCGACGCGCTGGGCGCCGAGGTCCCGCCGCCTCCGCCGCCCCCGCCCCCGCCGACGCCGGACGTCTAGGCCGTCGCGGGGGGTTGTCGTCCCCATGGGAGTCGTAGTCCACAAATACGGAGGGTCGTCGGTCGCGACGCCCGAGCGGCTCGCCCACGTCGCCGATCGCGTGGTCGCGGCGAAGCGGGCCGGGGACCAACCGGTGGTCGTCGTCTCCGCGATGGGGCGGACCACCGACGCGCTGGTGGCGCTGGCGCGCGAGGTCTCCGAGGGGTCCCACCGCCGCGAGATGGACATGATCCTGACCGCCGGCGAGCGCATCTCCATGGCGCTGCTCGCGATGGCCATCCGGGACCGGGGGTGCGAGGCGATCTCGCTGACGGGGTCGCAGGCCGGGATCATCACGACCACCGACCACAACCGCGCGCGGATCATCGAGGTCCGCCCCGTCCGCGTGCACGAGGCGCTGGCGGACGGCTCGATCGTCATCGTCGGCGGCTTCGCGGGCGTCTCCACCGACAAGGAGGTCACGACCCTGGGGCGGGGCGGGTCCGACACCACCGCGATCGCGCTCGCCGGGGCCCTCGAGGCGGCGACGTGCGACATCTTCAGCGACGTCGAGGGGGTCTACACGGCGGATCCGCGCGTCGTCCCCGAGGCCCGCCCCATCGACCAGCTCGCGCACGGCGAGATCCTCGAGATGGGGCTCCGCGGCGCCCGCGTCCTCGCCCCCGAGGCGATCGACTACGCCCGCCGCCACGGCATCACCCTCCGCGCCCGCTCCACGTTCAGCGAGGGCCGGGGGACCGTCATCACGTCGGCGCCCCGCCCCGGCGTCGGCCGCGCGACGGCCGTGTCCTGCGATCGCCAGGTGCTCGCGGTCCGCTTCGCGGGGACACGTCAGGCCGTCGACCGGCTCCTCCACGGGCTCGACCGGAAGGACCTCCGCCTCGAGGCCGCCGGCGACGGGACGGTCCGCGGCGCGCTGCTCGTCGACACCCGGAACACCCCCGACGCCGAGGCCGCCGTGCGCGCCGCGGGGGCTTCGCTGACGTCCCTCGACATCGACCCCACCCTCGGCACCGCGACCGTCGTGGGCGAGGGGTTGGCCGAGCAGGAGGCCGCCTGGAGCATCGCGCGGAGCACGCTGACGGACCTCGAAGTGACGGCCGTCTGCTTGACGGCGTCGCCCTGGGGGATTACAGGATGGCTGCCCCGGGAGCGCTTGGACGAGGTCGTCCGCGCGTGGCATGCCGCCTTCCCCGGGCTGGGATAGGATTCGAGGCATGAGCGGCCGGACGTCGATGCTGAGCTACATCCTGAAGCCCGCCAACCTGTTCACGGGCGCGAGCCTGCTGTGCGGGCTGGCGTCGGTGATGGTGTCGGCGGAGGCGGCCCCGCACGAGGCGTCGGCCTTCTTCACCGCCGCGATCCTCATCCTGTACGCGGGCATCTTCGACACCCTGGACGGCCGCATCGCCCGGTGGACGCGGACCGAGTCCGAGTTCGGCACCCAGATGGACTCGCTCGTGGACGTCGTCAGCTTCGGCGTCGCCCCCGGCGTGCTCCTCTACAAGTGGGGGCTGGTCGCGTACGGCAAGGCCGGCTTCGCGGTCGCGTTCCTCTTCGTCCTCTGCGGCGTCTTCCGGCTCGCCCGGTTCAACATGAAGGCGATCGACGAGGACGTCAGCGACGGGCCGAAGCTGTACACCGAGGGGCTCGCCATCACCGCCGCCGCGGGCATGGTCGCGTCCCTCGTCATGCTCCACGCCGAGACGCGCGCCACCGAGGTCGACAACCACCTCTCGGTGCTGGGCCTGACGGTCCTGCTGAGCTACCTGATGATCAGCACCGTCCGCTTCCGCACCTTCCGCGAGGTCAAGCTCTCCCCCGTGCTCAAGGCGGTCATCGCGGGCCTCGCGGCGAGCGTCATCGTCGTCCTCGTCATCCAGAAGTACGCGATCGTCCTGGTCGCCATCGGCGGGACGTACATCGGCTACGGGCTGATCGACGAGGTCCTCCACTTCGGCCGCCGCCGCCGCGCGGACGACCCCTTCTACCTCGCCGAGCTGCCGGACACGCCGGAGCTGGACGAGGACGAAGAAGAAGTCCCCGCCTGACGCCGCCGGGCGGCGAACCCCAGCAGCACCAGCAGGAGCGCCGCGAGCGGAGCGTAACCCGCGCCGCCAACCACCGTCGCGCTGCAGTCCCGGCAGCCGGCCCCGCCGTCGTCGTCGTCCTCGGGCGCGACCGGCTCCTCCCACCACGTCCGCCCGTCGACCCGGACCTCCGCCGCGCCGAAGCCCTGGATGGTCCCGAGCTGCCGCGACGCCATCGAGAAGTAGTACGTCTCCCCGGGCTCGAGCGGGGGGTCGCTGTCGAAGGTCAGGTTGAACTCGACGTCCTCCCCCTCCCCCTCGACGGCGTGGTCGTAGACGTCGGGGACGGCGACGTCGAAGCCGAAGCCGGAGTCGACCAGCTCGTGGACGACGTGCTCGCCGCGGCGGACGTACAGGACCCAGGCGAGGTTCTGCGTCTGGGTGGCGAAGTCCTTGATCCGGAAGCGGACGCGGTACGTCCCCTCGGGGGCGTCGATGCTGAACTGGTGGCCGAGGGGGATGTTCACGTCGCCCGCGAAGCCGGGGTGGACCATCAGCAGGGTGGGCTCCTGGTCGTCGTCGAGGGGGATGACGCGGCCGCAGTCGTCGAGCCCGGACGCCTCCATGTGGGCCTCGACGGCGGCGACCTGGGCGTCGTCGATCCGGTCGAGGTCGCGCAGGATCTCCAGCGCCTCGTACAGCGCCGCCCCCGCGTCCCGCCAGTTCGGGTTGTCGGGGAACCGGACGATGGCGCTGTAGAGGACGTCCGCGGCGATCTCGGCGCCGACGGCCTCGTCCTCGATGAGGTTCCACGCGAACGCGCCCCACACCTCGCCGTCGGTGTGCGACTGGCCGTACAGGTCGGTGGGGCAGTGGCGGTCGGCCTCGAGATCGCGGATCGCGCTGTTCCCGGGGCCGAAGCCGGCGCCCGCGTACTCGCCGAGCTGCGGGTCGCCGGTCAGCGCCAGCGCCATCGCGTCGGCCGACCCCTCGTTCAGCCCGCCGGGGGCCCACTCCAGGCCGTACTCGTCGGAGTTCAGGAAGCTCGACTGGACGACCGTCCCGAACACCGAGTGCATGAACTCGTGGTAGATGACGTCGGCGTCGTAGGCGAAGTCGATGCCGCCGCCCTGGCCGAACGCCACGTCGCCGCGGCCGTCGCCGTTGAAGTCACCGAAGAAGGCGTTGGTCACGTCGAAGTTGACGATCCCCTCGATGGGGACGGCGTGCTCGAACCCGTAGTTCGCGCTGAACCACTCCGACACGAAGTCCAGGTGGTAGTACATCTGGACCTCCGCGAAGGCGTCCTCGGGGGCGTCCGCGTCGGGCGCGTAGAAGTAGTCGCCGTCGCCGTCGGGGAGGGCGAAGCGGGTCTGCTCCACGCACTGCTGGCCGCCGAAGCCGGTGTCCTCGAACTCGATGCACGAGGTGACGTCGGCGTGCTCGCCGCTCAGCTCCAGGCCGTCGCCGTCGAGCCGGGGGAGCTCGACCTCGACGAGGTCCGAGACGGACGGGTTCGTGGGGTAGACGTCTGCCGAGGCGGTGTGCATCGTCGGCTGCCAGTCGCGGAGCGAGCCGTCGTGGGCGTCGACGAGGACGCGCCACGCGCCGATCGGGTCGGCGAGGCTGACGTCGACGCGCCACGCGAGGTGGGCGGCGCCGGCGCGGTCGAGGTAGGCGACGAGCTCGCTCCGGGGGGCCCACAGGCGGCCCGCGCCCGACCACACGAGCTCGGCCGCGTCCTCCGCGATCGCCTCGGCGGCGGCCGCGTCGAGGGCCGGCTCGGTGGCGAGGGGGGCGGCGACGACGACCTCGCCCCGGACCGAGCGGAGGGCGCCGGACGGGTCGTAGGCGAAGACGAGGTCGCGGCCGTGGATCTCGAGCCCGTGCAGGCGCTGCGTCATCCGGACGACGGGTCCGGCGGGGCCGGGGACGGAGAGCCGCGGCTCCAGCACGAGGTCGGGGCCGGGGGACGTCGGCGCGGCGGGGGCGGCGGCGCCGACGGAGGGGAGCGCGGCGAGGGCGGCGAGGGCGGCGAGGGCGAGGGCGGTCTTCAGGGCGGTTCGGGCCATGCGCGTCCTGTTAGCAGCTTGTTCAGTCCTCGTCTCGGGACTCCTCCAGTAGCCGCCGCGCGCGGTGGAGCCGCTGCGTCAGCTCGACGTCCCCGGGGCGGCGCTCGAGGGCGGCGAGGTAGGCGCTGCCGGCCTCGTACCAGTGCTCCCGCCGCTCCCACGCCTCGCCCATGCCCGCGAGGAACGACGCCTCGTCCTGGTCCCCCCACAGCCGCGCCTGCGCCGACGGGAACGCCCCCGAGGCGGCGGACTCGAGGAGCTCGTTGTTGGCGGGGGCGGTGTCGTAGTGGAGGTAGCGGGGGGCGCTGAACTCGATGCGGACGTTGTCGTCGGTGTTCAGGCCGACGTCGCCGGCGACCTCGAGGACGTCGTCGCGGTCCATGCGGAGGTAGGTGAGGAGGTCGTAGGGGTCGTGGATGTCGATGCGGGCGAGGTCGGTGCCGCGGGGGCCGGCGAGGTAGGCGGGGAGGTCCGTCGCCCAGACGTCCACGCTCGCCCGGCTGCCGAGGAGGAGGACGTCGCTGTCGTCCACCGAGTACCACGCGCTGACCCGGGGGAAGACCGCCGCGAACGTCGCGAGGAGGCTCCGGAGGTCGTCGGTACCCATGCCGTAGATCTGGAGCCACTGGCAGAAGATCCCGTCGGCGCTGAGGCGGCTCCGGCCGAGCTCGAGGAACTCCTTCGTGAAGAGGTTGGAGACGCCCGAGATCCAGGGGTTCGACGGCTCGTTGATGATGACGTCGTACTCGCCGTCGAAGAGGACGAGGTGGTTGCGCGCGTCGTTGGCGAGGACGCGGGTGCGGGGGTCGTCCAGGGGCTTGTGGTTGACGAGGTCGAAGTAGCGGGACGCGGTGATGACGGCGGGCTCGATCTCGAGGACGTCCATCCGCTCGAGGCCCGGCTGGAGCGTGACGGAGCCCGACGTCACACCGGACGCGAGGCCGACGACCAGGGCCGTCTTCGCGTTGGGGCGGGCGAGGAACGGGAGGTGGCCGAGGAGGACCTGGGTGCGGAGGTCCTGCTGGCTGGAGGCGTCGACCTTGCCGTTGTTGGCGAGCCAGATGTTGCCGCTGCCGAGGGACTTCGCGACGGTGACGGTCGAGGTGGTCCCCTCGTTGTAGTAGAGGAGCTCGAAGTCGCTGAGGGCGTAGTTGCGGACGGCCTCGTGGCTGTAGTCGGACAGCTCGCTGACGTACTTGTACATGCCCGCCGACATGAGCAGCGGGTCCCACGGGGGGCGGAGGAGGAGCGCGGCGAGGCCGACGGTCGCGAAGGCGCCGACGCCCGCGGCGCGGACGGCGGGGCGGGCCACCCAGGCGGACGCGACGACGGCCGCGAGGGTCGCCTCGAGGACGACGGCGGACAGGAGCGTGGTCTGGATCCCGAGGCGGGGGAGGAGCGCGAACCCGGCGAGGAGCGAGCCGGCGACGGCGCCGCAGGTGTTGAGGACGTAGAGGCGGGAGACGTCGCGCCCCACGGCGTCGGCCCGGCCCGCGACGACGGCGGCGCCCAGGGGGAACGTCAGGCCGAGGCAGAAGGTCGTCGGCGTCATCACGAGGACCGCGATGAGCCACTGGCCGGCGACGAGGAGGCTGTCGTGGCCGTCCACCGCGGCGTACAGATCGACGTACAGGTACGGCATCGCGGGGAAGAGGTGGTGCGTGATCAGGGCGGTCAGGGCGGCGCCGCCGAGGGCCACGGGGAGCCACCGGAGGGGGCGCGCGCCGGGGCGGGAGACGAGGCTGCTGCCGGCCAGCGCGCCGCCTGCGGTGCCGACGAGGAAGGCGACCAGCATCAGGGTGAAGGCGTAGACGGACGAGCCGAGGATCAGCGCGAGGAAGCGGCTCCAGGCGACCTCGAAGATCATCGTGCAGGCGCCGGACAGGGCGAGGGCGCCGAGGACGAGCCGGGTGGCGCGCGCGCGGCGGCCGTCGCCGTGCAGATCGGGGTCGGGGGCGAGATCGAGGAGGGCCTCGGCCTCGGCGGCGTCGGCGCGATCGTCGACGACGAGGGCGGCGCCGTCGGGGCGGCCGGCGGCGTCGGCGTAGCCCCACGCCAGCGCGACGAGGCCGATGGCGACGTTGGCCCCGGCGGCGGTCAGCTCGGTGGCGCGGACGCCGAGGACGGGCAGGAGCAGGAAGCCGGTGGCCCACGTCCCCACGACGGCGCCGGCGGTGTTGAAGCCGTAGAGCAGCCCCGCGCGGCGGCCGACGCGGGACAGGCGCCCGGCGGCGCGGCGGACGAGCAGCGGCAGCGTCGCCCCCATGGCGGCGGTGGGGAGGACGAGGAGCAGCGTCATGGCGACGAGGTGGGTCAGCTGCGAGGTCCAGAAGTGGACGTCCTCGGCCTCGACGGAGGCGGCGTAGAGCGTGGTCGCGGTCCGGAGGAGGAGGGGGAAGCAGAGGGCGAAGAGGCCGATCCCGATCTCGAGGATCCCGTAGACGCGGAGCAGGTCGCCGCGCCGGTCGGCGAGCTTGCCGCCGAAGTGGGCGCCGAGCGCGAGGCCGCCCATGAACGCGGCGAGGACGGTGGCGATGGCGAGCTGGGTGGCCCCGAAGACGAGCGTCAGCCGCCGCATCCAGAGGATCTCGTAGAGGAGGCCGGTGGCCCCGCTGACGAAGAAGAGCGTCAGCAGCGGGAGCAGCGGCGGCTCGTCGCGCCGCTCCGAGGACATCGGGGTGCTACTCGCGGCGGCGGCGGACCAGCGAGGCGCCGAGCGCGAGGCCGGCGAAGGGGAGCGCGGCGTAGGGGCCCGACGGGACGTCACCGTCGCAGCCGCCGCCGAGGACGCGGTTCTCGAGGGGGACGTCGGAGCCGTCGTCGATGCTGTCGTCGTCGTCGTCGTCGTCGTCGTCCGCGGCGGAGTCGTCGTCGTCGTCGGCGCCGCCGGCGAGGGCGAGGGTGGAGGGGAGGAGGAGGGCGAGGACGAGGAGGAGGAGGCGGATCATTCGTCGTCTCCGGAGGGAGCCGGCTCGGGCTCGGGCTCGGGCTCGGGCTCGGGCTCGGGCTCGGG
>CAYFOA010000058.1:0-37073 GCA_964344575.1 uncultured Rickettsiales bacterium
CGCCGTCTGTCCCCGATTCGCGTCCCATCGGGCGTAGATCAACGGACTGCTAGCGGAGCGCCTCGAACACCGTCCGCCACGCGCTCGGCCAGAGGACCATGCGGCAGTGGCCCAGCGGCATCTCGATGTTGTCGGCGCCGGGGACGCGGGCGTTGGCGCCGGGGACGACGAGGACGTCGGCCGGCGACCAGAGGCACGTCAGCGGGGGGCCCGTCCACGGGAGCTGGCGGCGGAGGCGGGCGATGACGGGGGAGCCGGGGCGGAGCTCGTCGAGCTGGCGGCCGCGGCCGTAGCGGGCGGACTCGGTGCCCGCGTGGGGGCTCCCGATCGTGACGAGGCGGGCGACGCGGCGGCGCGTCTGGACGTCGTCGAGCGCCAGCCGGGCGACCACGCCGCCGCGGCTGTGGCCGACCACGTCGACCTGTCCTCGCCCTGCGATCCCGTTGACGTCGAGCACGTCCTCGACGAAGTCCGACAGCTGATCGGCGTGCTCCCAGGCCGACCGCGACCCCCGCAGGCCGACCGAGTAGACACGCCGCCGGCCGTTCGCCCGGAACCAGGTCGCCATCGCGTGGAAGTTCCCCCGGTGCCCGCCGAGGCCGTGGACGAAGACGACCGGACGGTGCCCGTCGTCGGGCTTCTCGCGGACCGTCGCCCGCCGCGGGCCGAGGGACGACAGCGCCATCAGCGGCAGCGTCGCGAGCTCGGAGTAGACGTCCGCGTCGACCGACCGGGCCGCCGTCGCCGCCGCGCCGCCGACGCAGGACGCCGCCGCGGCGATGCGCCGCCCCACCGTCGCCCAGAACCCGGGGCCGGGGTCCGGCATCGCGTCGGGAGCCTCGATCAGGCGCATCGCCGGTCCTCGCGCGCCTCGGACCTCGGTCCCCGGGTCCGCCGTTCCCACTGCGCCGGCGTCGGGAGGAGGAGCTCCCGCCGGATCCGGACGAGACCCACCTCCTCCAGCGCCTGGGCGACCCACCAGCCGGGGTCAGTCTCGTGGGGCAGGAACCCGAACTTCGCCGACGACGGGAAGCGATGGTGGTTGTTCTGGTAGCCCTCGCCGGCGATGAGCACGCCGAGGAGCCAGGTGTTGCGCGAGTTGTCGGTGGTGACGAAGTTCCGGCTCCCCACGGCGTGGGCGAAGGAGTTGACCAGCCAGCCCTGGATGGGGTGGCTCATCATCCCGAACCAGAACGCGGCCGCGAGGAGCCACCAGCCGGTGGCCAGGGCGAACCCGATCGCGATCGCCGCGTGGACGAAGTAGGGGAGCAGCGAGACGACCGGCTTGTTCATCCACCGGGCCATGCCGAAGTCGAGGTCGCGCACCGTCGCCGTCGCCGCCTCGTCCCCCTCGGCGAGGAGCCGCTGGAGCTCGTTGTAGGAGAGCAGCTGCTGCCACAGGACGCCGAGGATCCCGACGTTCGACGGGCTGTGGGGGTCCTTCGGGGTTTCGCGCCAGGCGTAGTGCCGGCGGTGCATGCAGACCCACGTGTAGGGGTCCATGCCGGTGATCCACGGCCCCGTGGCGACGACGAAACGACGCATGCGCGGGCCGAGGTCGATGGACTTGTGGGCGAGGGCGCGGTGGTAGAAGACCGAGATCCAGGTGATGTTCAGGCAATAGGCGACGGCGAACACCGCCGCGCACGCGGCGAGGTACATGAGGGACTCCTTGGTGGGGGGCGTCGGCTAGGTCTTGCGGACGCCGTTGAGGAACAGCTCGACGTGGGTGTCGAGGAAGGCGCGGACGTCTCCGAAGCCCTCGTCGTGAGGGCCGAACGCCGCGTGGTGGATCTGGGCCCAGATGACGGGCGCGAGGAGGACGTGGACGGTGGCGGTCGTGTCGAGGTCCTTGCGGAACTCGCCGCTCCGGATGCCGCGCTTGAGCACGCGGCGGAACAGCCGGCGCGCGCGCTGGAGGACCGCGTCGACGAACAGCTGCGCGAGCTCGGGGAAGTTGCTCGACTCGGCGACGACGAGGCGCGGCAGGCCGGCCACGGAGCGGCGCTCGAACTCGTCGACCCACTGGTGGAGCAGCGTCCGCACCATCTCCGACGCCGACGCCTCGGAGTCGATCTCGTAGTCGTCCCCGAAGTCGAGGATCGGCACGACCGACTTCTGGACCGCCGCCAGCAGCAGGTCCTCCTTGTTCTTGAAGTAGAGGTAGACGGTCCCCTTGCTGACCCCCGCCTCCTTCGCGACGTCCTTGAGGTTCGTCTTCGCGAAGCCGCGCTCCCCGAAGATCGTCAGCGCCGCCGCGATCAGCTCCTCGGGCCGCGCGTCCTTCCGCCGCCGGAACTTCGGGTCCGCCTCCTCGACGACCGCCTCCTTGACGACGACCTCGGCCTCGGCCTCGACCTCCACCGCCGCCGCCTCGGGCGCACTCCTCTCCTTGGCACCGCCCACGGGAACCTCCTCCGAAACGTTGATGACTGACTGGTCAGTAAGTTAAAGCGTCCCGGATCCGAACGCAACTACTAACTGACCGGTCAGTTATTTATTTCGCAGTCGGGCCCGCGTGGCCTTCTTCACCATCCGGCCGAAGCGGCGCTGCTCGCGGCGGGCGAGGTAGCTGTCCTGGCGGCGCTGCTCGTAGGCCTGCTCGCGCATCAGCTTCCGCCAGCCGTTGAGGCGGCCGGGGCGGAGCTCGTGGTTCTCGATCGCGGCGAGGACCGCGCAGCCGGGCTCGTCGGAGTGCTCGCAGTCGCGGAAGCGGCAGGCGCGGGCGAGCTCCTCGACGTCGTCGTAGGCCGCCGCCGCCGACGCCCCGTCGCTCCACCACAGCTGCAGCTCACGCAGGCCGGGGGTGTCGATGAGGAGCCCGCGAGCCTGGGGGAGGACGAGCAGCTCGCGGCGGACGGTCGTGTGGCGGCCCGCGTCGTCGTCGTCGCGGATGGCCGACGTGGCCTGGATCTCGGCGCCCAGCAGCCGGTTCGCGAGGGTCGACTTGCCCACCCCCGAGCTGCCGAGGAGGGCGAGGGTCCGGCCGCGCCCGAGCCACGGATCGAGGCCGTCGAGCCCCGCGCCCGTCAGCGCCGAGACAGCCACCCGCGGCAGCAGCGACGTGAGCGAGCCGAGCTTCCCCGCGAACCGGCCGGGGTCGTCGCACAGGTCGGCCTTGTTGAGGACGAGGACCGGGTCGGTGCCCGCGTCCCACGCCGCCGTGACCCAGCGCTCGATTCGGCGGGCGTTGAACTCGGCGTTGAGCGACGTCACCAGCAGCGCGACGTCGACGTTGGCGGCGAGGACCTGGGGCTCGGAGCGCTCCCCCGCCGCGCGGCGGACGAACGCGGTGCGTCGCGGCAGGACGGCGACGATCCGGCCGGCGCCGTCGAGCGCCACCCAGTCCCCCACCGCGGGGAGGTCGAGCCGGCTGTCGGCGTGATGGCGGAGGCGTCCGGCGATCCGGGCGTCGCGCAGCGCGTCGATCGCGCCGCCCGCGCCGACCACGCGTAGCAGGCCGCGGTCCTCGGCGGCGACGCGCGCGGGGACGGTGTCGGGGGGCAGGTTCGACCGGAGCTCGTCGCTCCAGCCGAGGTCTTCGAGGCGGAGCGAGGGCATGCCTCGCCAGAGCGTAGCGCGGGCCCCCGCATTCACCCCCTCGCCCGATCCCGCCCGCTGCGCGCTAAGGTCCCGCCGATGCGAGTCGCCGCGATCCCCGCGCTCCTCCTGCTGCTCGTCGCGCCCGCCCCCGCGGTCGCGGCGGACGTGCCGGAGGCCGCCGACGACGCACCCGCGTGGCGGGTCGTCGACACGATCCCGCTGGCGGTCGGGACCAACGAGCTCGCCGGCGGCGCCGCCGCCCCCTACCTCGACGCCGACGGGTTCGCGTCGTCGACGGTGATCGCCGTCGGGGACGTCATCCCCCACGACCGCCTCGTGGCGGGCGCCGTCAGCGGCGGCGGCTACGACTTCGGCCCCCTCTTCGCCCCCGTCGCCGACGCCATCGCCGGCGCCGACCTCGCCGTCGCCAACCTCGAGACCCCCGTCGCCGGGCCGGCCCTGAAGATCACCGGCTACCCGATGTTCAACGCCCCCGACGCGCTCGCCGCGACCCTCAAGGAGGTCGGCTTCGACGGCGTCACCACCGCCAACAACCACTCCATGGACCGGCGCGAGCGGGGCGTCCTCAACACCCTGAAGACGCTCGACGAGGTCGGCCTCGAGCACGCCGGGACGGCCGCCTCCGACGCGCCCGGCGCCGCCCGCGCCTGGTTCGACCTGCCCGTCGGCCGGGTCGCGCTGCTGTCCTACACGTTCAGCACCAACGGCATCGTCGTCCCCCCGTCGCGCCCGTGGCTGGTGAACTGGCCCATCGACGAGGCGAAGGTGACCGCCGACATCGCCGGCGCCCGCGCCGAGGGGGCCGACCTCGTCCTCCTCGGGCTCCACTGGGGGAGCGAGTACACGCCCACGCCGTCGGACGAGCAGCGGCGGCTCGCGCAGGTGTTCGCCGAGGCGGGCGCCGACGCGATCCTCGGCGGCCACCCCCACGTGCTGCAGCCGGCCGAGGTGCTGGTCGTCGAGAACGGCGACGGCGTCCGCCGCCAGGTCCCCGTCATCCACTCGCTCGGGAACTTCGTCTCGTCGCAGCGGACGCGGCCCCGCGACGCGGGGATCCTCTTCGAGGCGACGTGGCTGTCGCTGCCGGGGTTGAAGCGGCCCGTCCTCCAGGCGGTCACCCTGCGGCCGACGTGGGTGGACGATTCGGTCGCGGTCGGGGGCTACGAGGTCGTGGAAGTGAGCGACGCGCGCGCCGCCTGCGAGGCCGGCGAGGACCCCGACCTGAGCGAGGCCGACTGCGCCCGGCTCGACGCCGTCGCCGCGGAGGCCGACGCGATGTACCCGGGACCGGCGGCGCCGTGAGGAAGGTGTCCGCGCGGTCCGCGGTGCCCGCGCTGGCGGCCGTGCTCGCGCTCGCGGCCGCGCACGTCGTCGCGGAGGCGGCGATCGACCCGTCGGGCGAGGACCTGATCAAGATCCCCGCGGGCAAGTTCGTCATGGGGACGGACGACGGCGAGGCGTGGGAGGGGCCCGCGCGGACGTGGTTCGTGCCCGCGTTCCGGATCGACCGGCGGGAGGTCAGCAACGCCGAGTACGCGCGGTTCGTGCAGGCGACCGGCCACCGCGCCCCGGCGCTGGACGAGCCCTGGGCGAAGGGTGCATCGTGGACGGGGACGTCGCCGCCGGCGGGGACCGAGGGACATCCCGCCGTGCTCGTCAGCCGCGACGACGCGGCCGCCTACTGCGCGTGGCGAGGGGCGCGGCTGCCGACGACGTGGGAGTGGGAGAAGGCGGCGCGCGGGACCGACGACGCGGCGTGGACGGAGCCCCCGGCGAGCGCGAACTTGCGAGGCGCGGACGTCGACGGCCACAAGCGCGCGGCCCCGGTCGACGCGGCCCCCGAGGACGTCAGCCCCTACGGCGTCGAGCAGATGACGGGGAACGTCGGCGAGTGGGTGGCGGGGGACTTCGTCGAGGACCTCACCCCCGCCGCCGACGGGCGCGGGCGGCCGTCGCGGATCGAGGATCTCTCGCGCGCGCGGGAAGCCGGCATCGCCGAGCGCCGCGGCGGCCACTGGCTGACCGCCCTGCCGATGTACGCCGCCCCCTGGGTGCGGTGGCGCGTCCAGGCCTACGAGCTCTCCACCGTCACCGGGTTCCGGTGCGCGAAGTGACGTACGGCAAGCCGATCCTGCTGCTCGACTGCTACGTCGACCCCGAGGGCGGGGCGGGGAACTACACGCGCTGGATGGAGGACCGGTCCGTCGAGGTCGTCCGCCCCACGCGGGCCCGGCCGCCGGTCGACCCGACCGCGTACTCCGGCGTCGTCGTCAGCGGCTCGGCGGCCTGCCTCCCCGACGGCGTCCCGTGGGCCGCTCCGGTCATCGAGCTGGTCCGCCGCACCGTCGTCGCGGGCGTCCCCTACCTCGGCGTCTGCTTCGGCCACCAGCTCCTCGGCGAGGCGCTCGGCGGCGACGGCAACGTCCGCAAGATGGGGCGCCCCGAGGTCGGCTGGAAGGACGTCGACGTGGACGACCCGGCGGACCCCCTCCTCGGCGACCTCGCCCCCCGGTTCCGCATCTTCATCAGCCACGAGGACGAGGTCGGCGTCGCCCCCGACGGCGTGACCGTGATCGCCCGGAGCGCGGACTGCGCCGTCCAGGCGATGCGCGTCGAAGGCCGCCGCGCCTGGGGCGTCCAGTTCCACGCCGAGATGGGCCTGGACGAAGCCCGCGCCCTGCTCCACCGGCGCGCGACGAAGCACCCCGAGCTGGGCCTCGACCCCGCCGCCGAGCTGGGCCTCGCCGAGACCGCCGACGACGTCGCCCCGGAGCTGTTCGCCCGCTGGCTCGCGACCCTGTAGGGCTGGCGGACGCCTCGTCGTGGGCTACGATCGGGTCATGGAACCGCTCCACGGACGCGTCGAAAACGGCGCCATCGTCCTCGACGATCCGACGGCCCTCGTCGAGGGCGCCCCGGTGACGGTCTGGCTCGGCGACGGCGAGCCGGTGGCCGCGCACCCCGAGGAGCTCGATCTCGTCGATCGGGGCCGAGCTGCCGCCCAGGCCGGCCGGGTGCTCGACGCACGCGACTTCCTCCGCGCCCTGCGCGGGCGAGGCTGACCCGTCCCCCAGGTCCAGATCGCGGCCCCTGCCGCGGAGCAGATTGACGAGGCCCGCGCCTGGTGGCTCGCCAACCGGGAGAAGGCGCCGACGGCGTTCGATGACGACCTCGCGGCGTTGATCGACTGGCTGGAGGACCGGCCCACGCTGGTCGGGCGCCCGCTCGCCCAACGACCGGGCGCGCGCCGCGTCTACCTGCGGCGCATCCGGTACTACGTCTACTTCGAAGTCGAGGAGGACCGCGTCGTCATCCTCGCCCTCTGGCACGGACGCCGCGCCGGGCGACCGGAGATCTAGAGGAGGTCGACGATCGCGTCGTGGAACGCGATCCGGAGGGGGCCGACCGTGACGTTGTTCGTCCGCGAGGGGTAGGTCCGGTTCGTCAGGAGGACGGCGACCACGTCGCGGTCGAGGTCGATCCAGAGCGACGTCCCCGTGAACCCGAGGTGGCCGACCGCGCCGCGCTCGCCCTGGCCGAAGCGGGGGCCGCAGCTCGACTCGGGACGGGCGAGACAGTCGAAGCCGAGGCCGCGGACGGGGGCGAGGGCGCCGTCCGGAGCGAAGAACGTCTCCACCGTCGCCGAGCTCCAGAGGCGGGCCCCGAGCAGCGCCTCGCCGAACGTCGCCAGGTCCGACGCCGTCGAGAACACGCCCGCGTGGCCCGCCACGCCCCCCAGCGCCCACGCGTTGTCGTCGTCCACCTCCCCGGGGACCACCCGCGGCTCCTGCGGCGGGACCACGTACAGCCCCTCCTGCCCCGGCGCCGGCTCGCGCGGCCGGAGCACCCCCGTCGGGGCCGCGTCGTACGTCCCCGGGAGGCGGTGGAACGAGGTGTCGGCCATCCCCAGCGGGGCCCAGATCCGGTCCCGCGCGAACGCCGCGAACGGCACCCCCGAGGTCGCCTCGACCACCGCCCCGAGCGTGATGAACCCCTGGTCCGAGTAGACCCGCGCCTCGTCGGCGGGACGCTCGGGGGGCGTCGACAGCACCGCGTCGAGCGTCCCCGCCCCCGCCTCGAACCACGGCTCCCAGGCCACCAGCCCGGCGCGGTGACCGAGGAGCTGCCGGACCGTGCGATCGCCGTACGCGGTCCCCGCCAGCGCCTCCTCCAACGGGGCGTCGAGGTCGAGGGCGCCGTCGTCCACGAGCGCCATCACCGACGCCGTCGTGGCGACGATCTTCGTCACGCTGGCGACGTCGAAGATCCCCCCGCCGTCCGGCCCGTGCTCCGACCGGTGCAGCACGTCGCCGCTCCGCCGCACTTCCGCCTGCGCCGACGGGAGCATCCCCGCGTCGACCGGCGCCTGGAGGATGGCTGCGAGCGCGTCCGCCACGGACCGCAGTCTACGGCGTGTAGGTCACCCGGAGGTTGCTGTAGATGGGTCCCGTCTGCCCCACGTAGACGTTGTCCTTGCCGACGAAGACGTACTGCAGGGGCGACACGCGGCCGTCGAACGCGAGCGTCGTGAGCAGGTCGCCGTCCAGGCCCAGCGTGATGAAGTCGCTGTCCCACGTGACGGTCCAGGTGTAGACGGCGCCGACGTCCCAACTGGCGTCCTCGATCAGCCGGACCTCCTCCCGCTCGTCGCCCCCGTTGGCCGACGCGAGGAACTTCAGCCCCGTCCCGTAGTTCGTCCCCGTCCGGATGTTCCACCACGCCTCGTTGGTGTCGAAGACGTCCTGGGAGCCGTTGTCGGTCGTGTAGAGGTTCACGATCTGGTGCTTCGCGGCGCTGTACTGCGAGGCGTCGAAGTTCGTGACGTCGATCTCGACCGTGCCGTCGCCGGCGATGGGGACGTCGAGCCCGATGACGAGCTGGTCGCTGCCGCCCGTCGCCTGCCAGCCGTCGCTGCTGAAGCTGCCGCCGTCGACGTCCTTCGTCGCGAAGCCCGGCGCCACGGACGCGTCCGTCAGGGGATCGACGAAGGTCTGCGGTCCGGAGACGTCGTCGTCGTCGTCGTCGGTCGCGCCCGAGTCGTCGTCGTCGGACGCCGCGCCCGAGTCGTCGTCGTCGCCGGCGGTCGAGTCGTCGTCGTCGGACGCCGCCGCGTCGTCGTCGTCCCCGGCGAGGGTGAAGTCGTCGTCGTCGGCGAAGCTCGGACCCTCGGGGGAGGGGCATCCGGCCAGCACGAGCACCGCGGCAAGGAGGGTCGTCCAACGCATGACGCGACGCTAACGGGGGCGGGTTGCGGCGGAATGGAGAACCTGTGCGGGCCCGCACGGTGGTAGACCTCGCGCCCATGACCGACCCCGCCCCCGAGACCGCCCCCGAGACCGGCCCCGACCTCGACGCGCTCCTCGACGACGCCAAGCCCAGCGTGCTCGTCCCCGTCGGCGCCGGGGCGCTCGCGCTGCACGGGGTCCTCGTCCTCGCCACCGGGCTCCAGGGGGCGGTCGTGACGGGCACCGCCGCGGGCTGGGTGAGCTTCGTCCCCCCCGTCCTCCTCGCCGCCGGCGCGGCCAACATCCTCGCCGCCTTCGCGATGGCCAAGTTCGTCCCCCGCGTCGGCTGGACGGCCCCCTTCGTGGCGGGGACGTCGACCGCCCTCGCGGGGGGCTGGTTCATCCTCGCGAGCTTCCTCCGCGTCATCTCGCCGGGCGCCTTCGTCACCGCGATGTTCGGCCTCCCCTCGCTGCTCCTCGTCCTCGTCGCGCAGCCCGCGTGGCACCGCTGCGCCCGGGCCCGGAAGGCGATCAAGGGCGAGCTCGGCGCCGGCGCGACGAAGTCCAGCGGCGGGGGCCTCGTCGCGATCGCGGTGGCGATGGCGATCGTCGTCGGCGGCGGCCTCGCGGTCGTCGCGGGGCTGAACGTCGGCGACCCCCTCGTCCTCGCGGTCGTCCGCCGCGGCGAGATCGACAGCCTCGCCGACCACCGCTTCGCCGAGGACATCGGCGACAACCTCGCCCGCGCGGGGCTGATCCCCGCCGTCCTCGCCCACCCCCTCCCCGCCGACACCGAGCTCGACGCGGCCCTCGCGAAGGCGCGCCAGGAGGGGGCCGGGCACGCGCTCGTCCTCGACCTCGACGCCAACGTCACCCGCCCCGGGCTCGTCCCCGGCGCGCAGCTGTACACCCTCACCCTCGGCGCGAGCCTGGCGAGCACGAAGCCCGGCTCGGACCCGCTGTCGTTCCCCACGCTCGAGTACGCCTACGAGTCCGAGACCCCCGGGTCGGCGCTGTACGACGCGTCCGAGCGGTGGGTCGAGGCGCTCAACCCGTGGACCCTCGACGCGCTCTTCCAGCAGGACAGCTTCGCCCCCGTGCTCGAGTTCAAGGTGTCGTCGGGCAAGCTCGACAAGGCCAACCAGCTGTCGCAGCTGAAGCGGGGCGTCCAGGCGCGGCGGGACCAGGAGCAGGAGTGGGCCGACTGGTGCTCCGCCGAGGGCGACCGGCTGGCTGCGGGGGGCGAGGCCGAGCCGGACGTCACCTGCCTGCCCGCCGCGTGCCGCGCCTGGTACGCGACGGGCGTCGCCGCCGACGGCCGCATCGTCGTGCAGGAGTACTCGCGCGAGCCGGTGTTCAAGATCCCGCCGTCGGTCCGCCCCGACTGGACCGAGCCGCCGGAGCGCGTCCTCCTCATCGACCCCGACGATCCCGGCAACGAGACCGAGCTCCTCACCGCCAACAACCTCTACGACCTCGGGAAGGTCGACGCCGACGGCAAGTTCGCGATCGTCGAGGTGTTCGGCGCCGACGGCGTGCTCGGCCTCGTCCAGCTCGACCTGACCAAGGGCGGCGTCGCCGAGGTGGCCCTCCTGGAGCGGTGGCAGCGGACGGACTGGCTCAACCCGGGGCTCGACGGCGGCCCCCCCGTCGTCGGAGTGCGGGACGTCGGCACGGGCTTGCTGTGGCCCGATCGCGGCCTCGACATCCCCGGCCTCGACCGCGGCCTCTGGACGCGCACCCCCGACGGTCCGCGCGTGCTCGGCCAGTCCGGCGAGGAGGCGCGGCTGTACGACGAGGAGGGCGCGGCGAGCGGCCGGCTGAAGCTGGAGGGGCGGCTCCGCGCGGCGGTCCCCGACGGCGACTCGCTGCACGTCTTCGACGAAGGGTACGGCGCCTGCCGCGTCCTCGAGGTGGACGCGCGCACGCTCCGGGTCCGCGGCACGACCGAGCTTCCGCTCTGCCTGAAGCGGCCGAAGCGGCTCCCCGACGGGCGCTGGGTGGGGCTCGCCGCGGTCAGCTCCGGGGACGACGTGCCCGGCGACGTCGAGCTGGTGCTGTGGGACCCCGCCGCCGAGGCGATCCTCCAGCTGACCGTCAACGACGAGAAGGAGGAGACGCCGCACCTGACGCAGGACGGTCGCCGCGTCGTCTTCAACCGGCGCCTCCCCGACTTCCCCCGCCAGTTCGACACGAAGGTCTACCGCCGCCAGATCTGCTGGACCGACGTCCCCTGACGGCGGCGAGGCGCGGCTACTCGACCGCGGCGCCGGGCTCGGTGCAGACGCGGCCCACGATCCGGTCCGCGTGCCCGGGGACGCCGCACAGCTCCACCACGAGGTTCTCGTCGTCGACCTCCCGGACGAGGCGGTCGAGCACGAGCGCGCCGCTGTAGTCGATCCGGCCGAGTCCGGACAGGTCGATCACGAGCCGGTCGGCGTCGGGGTGGGCGGCGAGGGCGTCGAGGACCTCCTGCTCCAGGTGCGCGGCGGTCCCGAACCAGAGCACGCCAGCGGGGCGGACCGTCAGCGTCGTCCCGTCGGCGACCACGGGGACGTCGACGCTGGTCTCGCGCCAGACGTGCAGCACCAGCGACAGGACGATGCCCGCGAGGACGCCGTACTCGACGTGGGGGGCGAACGCGAGCGTCGTCCCCAGCGTGACGAACCCGACCACCGCCTGGGGGCGGCTGCTGCGCCACACCGACAGCAGCGGGCGCGGGTCGAGGAGCTTGGCGACGGCGCCGATGACGGTCGCCCCGAGCACGGCCTTGGGGAGCGGCGCGAGGATCCCGGCGACGGGGAGGACGGCGAGGACGGCGAACCCCGTGATGGCGCCCGCCCACCGCGTCCGCGCCCCCGCGAGGCGGCCCAGCGACGACCGCGAGAACGAGCCGCCCACGGGGAACCCGGCGAAGATCCCGGCGGCGAGGTTGGCGGCGCCCTGGCTGACGAACTCGCGGTTGGGATCCCACCGGTCCCGGTCCTCCGCCGCGAACGTCCGCGCGATGGACGACGCCTCCGCGAAGCCGACGAGGGCGATGACGATGCCGGGCACGATCAGCGCCGGCGCGGACCCCCACGGCAGGTCCAGGCTCAGCGGCGGCAGCCCGGCAGGGACGTCCCCGATCGTCGGCCCCACGGCCAGGCCCGCGACCGACGCGAGGATCCCGATCACCGCCGCCACGAGGACGCCGGGGAACGGCAGGGGGAGGGCGACGCCGCGGGATCGGAGCCAGGCGTCGACGCGGCCGTTGCCGACGATCAGGCCGATCGTCAGCACCGACAGCAGCGCCGCCCCCACGGTCCACCCCCCCGGCGCGGCGACGGCGGCGCGCGCCCGGCCGAGCACCGTCGGCGCGTCGGAGGTCACCCCCAGCGCGGCCGGGAGCTGCGACGCCACGATCAGCAGCGCCGCGCCGAGCGTGAACCCGCGCAGGACCGGCTGCGACATCAGCCACGCGACGCCGCCCCAGCGGAGCAGCCCGATGGCCAGCCGAGCGACGCCGACGACCAGCGCGAGGAGCGCCGCGAGCCCGATGTACTCGGCCGACCCCGCCGAGGCCGACCCGGCCAGCGCGCCCGCCGTGAGGAGCGCCGTCAGGGCCACGGGGCCCGTCTGGAGGTGGCGCGAGGAGACGAACGGGGCGGCCAGGATCGGGGCCGCCGCGGCCGCGTAGAGGCCGTGCCAGGCCGGCATCCCGGCGAGCTCCGCGTAGGCCATCGACTGGGGGATGAGGACGAGGGCGACGCTCCCCCCCGCGACGACGTCCGCGCTCCACGCGGCGCGGCCGTCCTCCGCCGGCGTCGTGCCGGCGGCGCTCCCGGGCGGCTCCGGGAGGTCGCCGATCAAGCGCCCACCCGAGGGTCGGCCGAGCCCATGGCGCCGAGCCGCAGCTCGACCTCCGACAGCAGCACCGAGGTCTCCGCCAGCCGCTCCGCCCATGGCTCGGTCGCGACGCGCAGCGCCCCCGACCGCCACGGGGTCGCCGCCATGCGCCCGCGGTGGTCCTCGACGACCGCCCGGAGCGCGCCGATCACGGACGTCGCCTCGCCGTAGCGCGCGCCCGACTGCAGCATCGTCGCGAGCAGCCGGCGCCGGGTGCCGAACCCGCGCGGCACCCCCGCCTCCCGCGCGATCCGCTCCAGCACCGGCGTCGACAGGAACAGGCCGCACCGCGCCGGCGTGGCCAACCAGTCGACCAGGTCGGACAGCTGCGTCTCCGCCCGCCCCAGGTCCGGCGCCGCCCCGATCAGCACCGGCGCCGACACCGAGCCGAGATGTCGAAGAATGAAAGTCGAAAGTCCTGACCCCACCTGGTGGGCGAGGGGGGTGGGGAGGTCGGCGAGGGCGCTGATGAAGGCTGGGACCCAGGTGCAGAGGCGGGCTACATCGATGCCGTCGGGGCTGCGGAGGGCCTCCGCCAGGGGCCGCCGGGCGCCCATGTCGAGGTCCAGGAACACGCCCTCGAAGGGGAACACCGATCGGCCGAACAGCTCGTACGCCTCCGCCGCCGTCTCGTCGTCCGCCGCGCGCGCCTCCAGGAGGTCCGCGATCTCGAACCGCGTCAGCGTCATGCCGTCTCCTTCTTCTCGACCGTGGGGAGCCGGTACGCCTCCCGCGTCGGCTTGAGCGGCCGCTTGAGCCAGTAGGGGCGGCGCGTGCCGTCGGGGCTGTGCTCCGTCGCGGGCCGGGCCAGCGCCCGCCACTCGCGGTACACCGCCATCGACTTGCGGGTGTCCACGCGGACGTCCCCGTGCTTGTCCCCCGGCCCCGCCTTCGTCACCGACAGCGCCTTCTGGTGCCAGCAGTGCGCGCCGCTGATGGGGTCGGGGTGGACGCCGTGGGTGAGGTTCTGGTGGACACCCACGTCCTGCCACCAGATGCGGGACGTGTCCGGATCCGAGGACTCGTACGCCCCCGCCGCGCGGACGACGTGCAGCCCGCGGACGCCGTCCCCGTCGTCGTCCAGCTCGACCAGCGACGACGTCCCCGCGCCGATCCCCTCGGACTCCTGCAGGCGCCACCGCCCGAGGTGGTGCGAGATGGCGACGATCCCCGGCTTGATGCCTTCCGTCACCCACGCCGAGTCGACCATCGAGCCGATCTCCGTCTCGATCTTGATCAGGTCCCCGGTAGCGACCCCGAGCCGGGCCGCGTCGGACGGGTGGATCCAGACCGGGTTCTTGTGGGACAGCTCGTACAGCCACTTCGCGTTGGCCGACCGCGTGTGGATCAGCGTCGGCAGCCGGAACGTCGGCAGCAGCAGCATCTCGCCCGCGTCCCGGTCGATCTCCCGGGGCGAGACGTGCGACTCCAGCACCCACGGGATCGTGTGCTCCCGCTCCGGCCAGCCCCAGTCCCGCAAGGTCGGACTGAAGAACTCGAGCCTGCCGCTCGGCGTCCCGAACCCCAGCTCCTCGTGGGGCCGGTAGCGGTCGCGGCTGACCTCGAACGCGCCGTACTTCCGCATGTAGGCGAGCGGTGTCAGCCCCTCCGCGGCGGCGGCCTCCGGCAGCCCGGGCACGCTGTTCTCGAAGATCCACCGGAAGTACTCGTCGATCGTGACGATCTCGCCGGCCCGGTACGGCGACTCGAAGTGCTGCCGGATGCCGAGGCTGCCGTCGGGGTCCAGCTTGACCGACAGGTCGATCCAGAACTCCGCCTCCTCCCACACCTCGCCGGGGTTCGCCTCGTACGTCCGCGCGACCGTCTTCCCCGCCCGCTCCATGGCGACGCGCCGCACCGGCTGACGGAACGCGATCCACTGCCCCGCGTGGGTCTCCTGGGACATCAGGTCGTGCCGCTCGGCGGCGTGCCCCATGGGGAGCACGTAGTCCGCGAACCAGGCCGACTCGTTCCACGTCGGGGTCAGCGCGACGTGGCACTTGATCAGCTCCTCGTCGGTCAGCGCCTCGAGCCACGTGAAGCCGTCGGGGTTGATCCACATCGGGTTGTAGACGCGGGTGAAGTAGACGTCGACGTCGCCCCGGCCCTCCTTGAGCATGTGGGGCAGGCAGAAGGACATCTCGTACATCGCGAACGGCCACTCCACCGGCAGGTGCAGCTCGTTCCACGTCTCCAGCGGCGCGGGCTTGCTGTGCGCGTTCGGGACGAACTTGTTCCAGGAGTTCAGCGACGTCCCCCCGGGGGCGCCGACGGAGCCCGTCAGCACGTTGAGGAAGAACAGGCAGCGGGCCACCTGCCACCCGCCGCGGTTCCCCATCGTGGCCGCCCGCCAGGTGTGCGCCGCGACCCGCGAGCCGGCGTCCGCGACGATCTCCGCCGCCTCCCGGATCCGCTCGATCGGGACCTGCGCCTCGTCCGCCGCGCGCTCGAACGTGAACTCGGCGTACAGCTCCTTCAGCAGCTGCGCGAAAGCGTCGAACGTCCGCGGACGGTCGGGCGCGAGCGCCGCCAGCGAGTCCTCCCAGTTGACCCACCGCTGCACGAACGCGCGGTCCCATCGGTCGGTCTGGAGGAGGTGGTTGACGATGGCGAGGAGGACGTACGTCTCGCTCCCCGGCCAGGTCGGCAGCCAGACGTCCGACTTCGCCGCCGTGTTCGACAGCCGCGGGTCGAACGTCACGATCTTCGCCCCCGCCGCCTTCGCCTCCATGATCCGCTGGGCGTGGGGGTTGAAGTAGTGGCCCGACTCGAGGTGGGCCGAGATGAGGAGGATGGCCTTCGCGTTGGCGTAGTCCGGGGACGGCCGGTCCGCTGCGCTCCAGAACGCGTATCCGGCCCGCGCCGCGGCGCTGCAGATGTTGGTGTGGGAGTTGTGCCCGTCGACGCCCCACGCCTGGATGACGCGGTTGGTGTAGTGGTCTTCGCCGGGCCGGCCGACGTGGTACATGATGCCGTCGCGGCGCCGCGATCGGCTCTCCCTCATGCGTCCGGCGATGTCGTCGAGCGCCTCCTCCCAGGACACCCGCTTCCACTTCCCCTCGCCCCGCTTCCCGACCCGCTTGAGGGGGTAGAGGATGCGCTCGGGGTCGTGGATCTGGTTGTGCGTCGCGGGCCCCTTCGCGCAGTTCCGGCCGCGGCTCCCGGGGTGCGCCGGGTTGCCCTCGAACTTCCGGATCTCGAACGTCTCCTTGTCGACGTACGCGAGCAGCCCGCACGCCGACTCGCAGTTGAAGCAAACGGTCGGCGTGAGCGTGTAGTTGCGCGCCACCCGCTTCGGCCATGCCTTGCTGTCGTACTCCGTCCAGTCGTCCCAGCGGTCGGGCGGCGGGTACTGCGACATGCGGCCGTCGGGATGGCGCACCGTGAGCGGGATGGGCGTCTTGTCGGTCACGAGTTCGGGACCTCCTGGGGAGCCATCACGAAGACGTGCTCGTAGGCGTACAGGCCGGCCAGCGCGCAGACGGCGGCGGGGATCGGGAAGGCCGCCAGCAGGCACGCCCCGGCGAGGACGTGGCCGACCCCGAGGGCGCCGAACCAGAACGTCCGCGCGTGGCGACCGCGAGTCATGGCGTGGGCCGCGGCGGCGGCCGTGTCGGTCGCGTGGGGCATGCCCAGCTCGCCGAGGAGGATGACGAACAGGTCGACGACGAGGGCCCCGCCGAGGGTCCACGTCGCCACCGTCGCGAGCTCCGCCGAGGGCCCGACGAGCAGCACCGCCGCGGCGCCCGCCACGAACGCCTGGACGAGCAGGTGGACCGGCAGCAGCGGCGACTGCCACAGGTCCCGCCCCTCCGCCTGACCGAACAGGAACGCGGTGTAGACGGCCGTCCCGATCGCGAACGGGACCAGCGCCGCCATCGCCCCCGGGACGTCGACGTCGAACCACGCCGCCGCCAGCCGCGCCGTCGCCAGCGTCGAGTAGCCGATGAGGAAGACGGCGCCCCGGACCAGCCACGAGCTCCAGTTGGGCCGCATCAGCAGGTACAGGAACCGCTTCGGCTGCTCCAGATCGGCGACGAGCAGCGCCGTCGTCGCCCCCATGAACACGACCGCCAGCGCCGCGACCGCGACCGCGTCCCCCTTCGCGAAGGGCGCCCCGAGGGCCCACGCCAGCGCGAGGACGAGCACCACGCCCGCGGCGATCCCCTTGGTCACGAGGTACGCCGGCACCGGCCAGTGCCACGGCACGCGGTGCTGCGCGTTGTAACCGACCTGGGTCATCTGCCCGGCCTGGTTCCCGCCGACGACGAGCGGCTGGTGGGCGGGGGCCAGGTCGGCGACGGCGAAGGTCCCGTCCGGGGGCGGCGCGGCCGTGGGGCGGAGGTTCACCTCGGCCCCCTCGATGTAGAACAACTGCGGCGACGTCCCCTGCTCGGGCTTCCGCACGGTGACCTCGTTCCGGGCGATCACCCGGCTGATCTCGGAGGTCGGGTCGTTGAGGTCGCCCGCCACGATCGCGTGCTCGGGGCAGACCACCACGCACGCCGGCTCCAGTCCGATCTCGGTCCGGTGCGCGCAGAAGTGGCACTTCGCCGCCGTCCCGCTCGCGGGGTCGATGTGGATCGAGTCGTAGGGGCACGCCTGCATGCACGCCTTGCAGCCGATGCAGGCGTCGGAGTCGAACTCGACGATGCCGTCGTCGCGCTGGTACATGGCCGACGTCGGGCAGATCCGCACGCACGGCGGGTTGTCGCAGTGGTTGCAGCGGGTCACCTGGAAGTGCCGCTGCGTGTTCGGGAACGTCCCCGTCTCCGTCGTCTTGACCCACGTCCGGTAGACGCCCAGGGGGACCTCGTTCTCGGACTTGCAGGCGGTGCTGCACGCGTGGCAGCCGATGCACTGCCGGTTGTCGACGACGAAGCCGAAGCGCTTGGGGGGCAGACCGGTCATCGCCGCGCCTCCCACCCGCGGAGCAGGAGCATCCCGGCGGCCATCCCGGGGAGGAACAGCAGCGCCTCCGTCATGCCCGAGCCGGTCGCCACGATCGCCGGCCCCGGGCAGAACCCGACCATCGCCCAGCCGACGCCGAAGAGCGCCGCGCCGGCGAAGAGCCGAGGCGTCAGCTCGGTCCGCGTGGGGAGCGCGAACACGGACGCGGCGAGCGGCTTGTCCCGACGTCCCGTGATCAGCCGGAACGCGACGCCGTAGACCGCCAGCGCGCCGCCCATGACGAACGCGAGGCTGGGGTCCCACGCCCCGCCGCTGACGTCGAGGAAGCCGATGACCTTGGACGGCTGCGTCATCCCCCCGAGGACCAGCCCGACGGCGAAGACGACGCCGGCGACGAACGCGTAGACGAGGCCGGCGCTCCTCACAGCGTCCCCCCGAGGCCGTGGGTGACGACGGCGGCGGTCAGCGCCCCGGTCGCCATGAACGTGAGCGTCGCGACGATCGACCGCCGCGACAGCCGCCCGATCCCGCACACGCCGTGCCCCGACGTGCAGCCCGCACCCATCCGCGTCCCGAACCCGACGACGACCCCCGCCGCGACGATCGCGACGGGCGAGCGCTCGACGGTGACCGCGAACCCGTCGGGGTGGAGCACCGCCAGCGCGGCCCCGCCCGCCAGGAGCCCGGCGACGAACGCGGCCTGCCACCCCCAGCCGGTGTCGGCGGAAGGCCGCCCCAGGACGCCCTCGAAGATCCCGCTGATCCCCGCGACCCGCCCCTGGCACAGCAGCACCAGCGCGGCGCTGAGCCCGATGAGGAGGCCGCCCGCCGTCGAGAGCAGCGGCGTGAAGTGCTCGAGATCCACGCCTACCTCGCGATCGGGAGGCTGGCGTCGTTCCAGGCGATCATCCCCCCGGACAGCGACGCGACCCGCATGAAGCCGGCCGCCTCGAGCCGCTGGGCGGCGTCCCCGGAGCGCTTCCCGGAGCGGCAGATGAGGACGATGGGGGCGGCCTTGTCCCACGTCGCGCAGCTCGTCCCGATGAGGTCCAGGGGGACGCAGTCGCTGCCGTCGACGTGCCCCAGCTCCGCGGCCAGCTCGCCGGGCTCACGGACGTCGATCAGCCGGAGGTCGTCACCGAGATGCTCGCCCAGCCACCCCACCGTGATCTCGGGGACGCCCTCGGACGACCGCACGATCGGCGCCCACCCGGACACCGACCCCTCGACGGGGAGGCCGCAGTTCTGGTTCGCGGGCACCGCCACGGCCAGCTTCTTCGGCAGCGACAGGTTCAGCCCGTCCATGATCTCCACGAACTCGTCGGCGCTCCGGCCGCCCCCGAGCCGCGGGTTGTGGTCCCGCTCCTCCGCCACCGTCGTCACCGTCCGGCCCTTGTAGTCGTGCCCCGGGTAGATGAGCGTGTCGTCCGGCAGCGTGAGGATCTGCTCGTGGACGGAGCGGTAGAGCGTCGCGCTGTCCCCCTCCTGGAAGTCGGTCCGGCCGCAGCCGCGCACGAACAGCGTGTCGCCGGTGAAGATCATCGACGCCACGGGCACGTAGTAGCTGACGCAGGTGTTGGTGTGGCCGGGCGTCTCGCGGACCTCGATGGTCAGACCGCCCACCGTGATCAGGTCCCCGTGGGAGACCTGGTGGTCGGCGCAGTCGGCGCCCCCCCGCGCGCTGAGCACGCTCTGCGACCCCAGCCGCTGCCGCAGCGTCCCCGAGCCCGTGATGTGGTCGGCGTGGACGTGCGTCTCCAGCGTGTACTTGAGGCTCAGCCCGAGCTCTGCGATCAGCTGGACGTCCCGGTCGACGAGCTCGCGCACGGGGTCGATGAGGACGCACTCGCCGCTCTCCTCGTCGCCGAGCAGGTAGGTGTAGGTGCAGGACTCGCGGTCGAACAGCTGTCGGAAGATCATGGCCCGCGGTTCAGCAGGAAGCGTGCCACCCCCCGACCGGGGCGCCTTCGCCGCCTTCGGGTGTTCTTGGGGCTGGCTCGTATCGTTTCGTTGGGTCATGTTTCAACTCTGTGAAACACACGACCTCACCCGTCCCGCTCCGCGCGCGCCTGGACCACCTCCGGGGTGACGTGGGCGGTGCAGACGGCGCAGTTGCGCGCCTCGCAGCCCTCGTGCCAGCGGGAGCGGACGGTGAGGACGGGGACGTCGGCCCGACGGACGACCGCCTCGGCGACGCTCCCGAGGAGCAGCCGGTGGAGGCCGCGGCGGCCGTGGGTGCCCATGACGACGAGGCCCGCGCCGGCCTCCTCGACGGTCTCCAGGATCGCCTCGACGGGGGCCCCTTCGACGACCCGCGTCTCGGCCTCGACGCCCTCCTCGGCGGCGATGTCGAGGTAGCCCTTCAGGCGGCCTTCGGCGGCGGCGCGGAGGTGCCCCCCGACGGGGAGCGACGGCGCCCCGGGGACGGGCTCGACGCGGGCGGCGGAGGCGAGCCCGGCGGGCACCTCGTAGGCGTGGAAGAGGACGAGGGACGCCTCCAGCCGGCGCGCGAGCCACGCGGCGCGCTGGACGACGCCGGGGGCGCAGTCGGAGAAGTCGACGGGGACGAGGACGGTGCCGATCGGTTCCATGCCCGCAGGCGTAGCACCGGCCGTGCCAGCGCGGGGCGGGCGGCATGACAACCGTCACCCGCTCCTTCCACGGGATGCTCTCGTCGTCGGCCCAGATGGCGCGGCTGTACGAGCTGATCCGGCGCATCGCGCGGACGGACGCGTCGGTCCTCGTGCGGGGCGAGACGGGCACCGGCAAGGAGCTGGTGGCGCGCGCGATCCACGACCTCAGCCCGCGGTCGAAGAAGCCGTTCCGGGCCGTCAACTGCGCGACGTTCACGCCCGAGCTGCTGGCGTCGGAGCTGTTCGGCCACGTCAAGGGAGCGTTCACCGGGGCCGTGAAGGACCGGCGAGGGCTGTTCCGGCTGGCGGACGGGGGGACGCTGTTCCTCGACGAGATCGCGGAGATCCCGCTCGAGATCCAGGCCCGCCTGCTGCGCGTCGTCCAGGAGCAGCGGTTCGTCCCGCTCGGCGGCAGCGAGCCCGTCAGCGTCAACGTCCGCGTGGTCTCGGCGACCCACCGTGCGCTCCGGCGCGAGGTCGAGGCAGGGCGGTTCCGCGAGGACCTGATGTACCGCATCCGCGTCGTCCCCCTCTTCCTGCCGCCCCTGCGCGACCGGACGGGGGACATCGAGACGCTCGCGGCCCACTTCATCGACGCGTTCAACGAGCAGGGCTTCCGCCGCGTCGAGCGGATCTCCGACGACGCCCGGGCCGCGCTCCTCAGCCACCGGTGGCCTGGGAACGTCCGCGAGCTGCGAAACGTGATCGAGTACGCGTTCGCGGTCGGCGAGGGGCCCGAGCTGGCCGTCGGCGAGCTCCCCCCCGAGCTGCGCGGCGAGGCGCCCCCGTCGGCGGGCCCCCGGGAGCTGACGGTGGACGAGATCGAGAAGCAGCGCATCGCCGACGCCCTCCGCGTCAGTCGAGGCAAGAAGGGGGACGCGGCCGAGCTGCTCGGCATGTCCCGTACCACCCTGTGGCGCAAGCTGCGGGAGCACGGTCTGTACGGGTAGGCGACGTGGAGCGGTCGATGCAGGAGACGCCTGCTCTCGGAGGTCGTGAGCCGACGCGCCCCGCGACGCTGGATCGTTCGGCCGTGGACATCGAGGTCGTGCCGCTGGACGCCACCTTCCGCGACGCCCAGCGCGCGCCCCTGCACGGCTGGTTCCCGTACCTGGAGGGCTACTCGCCGCGGTTCGTGAACGCCGTGCGGTCCGCCTACCTGCCCGACGCGACGGCGATCTTCGAGCCGTTCGCGGGGTCGGGGACGACCCCCGTCGTCCTCGGGCAGGGCGGGGTCCGGTGCGTCTACACCGAGGCCAACCCGGTGATGTCGTTGGTGACGGGGACGAAGCTCGCAGTGATGGCGCCGGACGTCGACCGGGCGGCGATCGCGGGCGCGCTGGCCGGCTACGCGGACCGGCTCGGCCGCCTCCTGCGGGACATCGAGCCGTCGTCCGAGCTCGCCGCCGCGTACCCCAGCGCCTTCGGGTCGAGCGTCTACTTCCGCCCCGTGGCGATGGACGTCGTCCTGCGGCTGCGCGCGCTGAACGACCGGATCGCGCGGGAGGACGGCGCCACGCTGGGAGACTGCTTCTCCGTGGCGGTGATGTCGTGTCTGCTCCCGGCCTCGCTGCTCAAGCGCGCCGGCGACGTCCGGTTCAAGACGGACAAGGAGCTCGCGCAGGGGCTGCCGGACCTCCTCGAGGAGGTCCCCGCGACGCTCCGCCGCATGGCCGAGGACGTGGCGGGCATCGAGCCCGTGCGCGCCGAGGCGACGTTCCTCGGCGCCGACGCCAAGACCGTCGACTTCGGAGAGGTCCGCGTGGACGGCGTGATCACGTCGCCGCCCTACCTCAACGGGACGAACTACATCCGCAACGCACGGCTGGAGCTCTGGTACCTCGGGCTGGTCCGGGAGAAGGCCGACCTCCGCCGCCTGCGCGACACCGTGGTGACCTCCGGCATCAACGACGTCAACCGCGACACGTCCTTCGACCCGGTCTGCGCGGGGGTCGAGGCGGTCGTCGAGGAGCTGGAGGCGAAGGCCTACGACGTCCGCATCGCGAAGATGGTCGGCGGGTACTTCGTCGACATGCGCGCGACGTTCCAGCGCATCCTCGAGGTGGTCCGCCCCGGCGGCGCCGTCTGCGTCGACATCGGCGACAGCCTCTACGCCGGCGTCCACGTCAAGACCGACGACCTGCTCGTGGAGGTGGCCGCCGACCTCGGGCTGGAGCTGACCGACCACGTCTACCTCCGCAAGCGCCGCTCCATGCGGGGCGCCGAGCTGCGGCAGACGCTGCTGGTGTTCGAGGCCCCGAAGCGCTCCCCCCGGGGGGCCGCGTGGCCGGACTTCAAGGCGAAGCTGCCGCACCAGCAGCCGCCGTTCTCGAAGCGGAACTGGGGCAGCCGCTTGCACTCGCTCTGCTCGTACCAGGGGAAGCTGAAGCCGAGCCTCGCCCACCACCTCGTCCGCACCTTCAGCCGCCCCGGGGACGTCGTCGTGGACCCGTTCTCGGGCGCGGGGACGGTGCCGCTGGAGGCGTGCCTGCTGGGCCGGACGGGGGTGGGGATCGACATCTCGCGGCTGGGGTACGTGCTGACGCGCGCCAAGATCGACCGGCCGACCGAGGACGGGCTGGAGGCGCTCCTCGCCGAGCTGGACGAGGCGCTGCGGGGGGGGACGGTCCGCCCCGAGGAGCACGACAGCGCCGTGGCGGTCCGGTTCAACAGCCCCATCCCCGACTACTTCCACCCCGACACGCTGCGGGAGGTCCTGCTGGCACGCCGGTTCTTCGCGGAGCGGTGGGACGCGTCGCCGGCGTGGGCGTTCGCGTTCGCGTGCTGCCTCCACATCCTCCACGGGAACCGGCCCTACGCGCTGAGCCGCCGCAGCCACCCGATCACGCCGTACAAGCCGACCGGCCCGGCGGAGCCCCGCCCGCTCCTGCCGCGGCTGAGGGCGAAGATCGAGCGCTCGATGGAGGAGGCGTACGGCGATTCGTTCGTCCCCGGGCGCGCGTCGATGGGCGACTGCACGCAGCCCTGGGGGCTGCTCGCGCCGGCGGACGCGGTGATCACGTCGCCGCCGTTCTTCGACTCGACGCGGTTCTACATGACGAACTGGATGCGCTACTGGTTCACGGGCTGGGAGCGGGCGGACTTCGACGAGGAGACGGCGGACTTCGTGGAGACGAGGCAGCGGCAAGACCTCGAGGTCTACCGCCCCTTCTTCGCGCAGGCGGCCGCGGCGATGAAGCCCGGCGCCCACCTCGTGATGCACCTCGGCTTCAGCAGGAAGTGCGACATGGCCGCGGAACTGGCCGAGCGGGTCCCGGAGGAGCTCGATCTCCTCGACACGTACTACGAGGGCGTCGAGCACTGCGAGTCGCACGGCGTCCGCGACAAGGGGACCGTGACGGGGCACTCCTACCTGGTGCTCAGAAGGCGATCCTGATCGGGGACCGGGCGACGACCTCCGGGGGCCGGTCCCGCGCGATGGCTACGGTCCGCCGCAGTCGAGCCGGGCGGAGTACAGCACCTCGGGGTCGCCGAGGCCCCAGGGTCGCGTCTCGAGCACGTACGACATCGTCTCCGAGTCGTAGTCGTAGACGACGCTGACCATCGTCTGGAACGTGTCGTCGACGTCGACGCCGGCGCTCCAGCTCGTCAGCGTCAGGCCGGTGTCCGTCATGGCCGCTGACGTCTCCCCGACCGCGTCGACGAACGCCGTGTGCCACACCATCTCGTCACCGTCGGTCGCTGAGGTCGCCATCGTCCCGCCGAGCACGAGGTAGGGCTCGTCGTTGAAGTCGTGGACGGCGTGGGCGATGCAGAGGTCCACGCTGAGGACGTCGTAGGTCGGGAGTCCGTCGGCCCAGACGCCGGCGGCCGGCGCGGCGGGATCGGCGACCAGCGTGCACACGGCGATGCCGGCGAGGTCGTCCTCGGCGCTCAGGCCGATCAGGCCGTCGCAGGCCTCGCCCGGCGGCGGCTCCGGGTCGGGCTCGGGCTCGGGCGGCCCCTCGCAGTCGAGCTCGGCGCGGTAGGGGCCGGCGCCGCCGTCCCGTCCGTCGACCACGAGGTAGTAGCTCTTGTGCGCCTCGGCCTCGAACACCACCGACTCGGTGCCCCAGGCGAGGGCCTCGTTCGGCGAGCAGTCCATGTTCCCGTCGAGCACGTAGACGTCGTGGTCGACCAGCGTGGGGTCGACCTCGAGGAGGCGGAACTCGACCAGCTCGTCGGCCTGCGCCGTGAAGATGTGGGCGATCTCCGGGCCGCTGGTGTCTCCGCCGGAGATGGCCCACCAGTCGATGACGTCCGTCGCGCCGTCGTTCCAGTCCCCCGTGTCGGCGGTCGTGACCTCGCCGCAGGTCAGCCGCTCGGCGGGGACGCACGAGCGGGCCGGCTCGTCGCCGGTCGCCGGCGGCGGCGGGTCCGCGTCGGGCGAGTCCAGCGCGGCCCCGTCCCACACGGAGCCGTACCCGTCGTCCGTGGCGTCCGCGCAGTCGGAGTTGCCGAGCAGCAGGACCGCCAGCGGAACGAGCGACAGGAGGTGGCGGGTCGGGGAACGCATCATGGCCTCGGTACGAGGCGGGATTGTCCAGACCGGTCGTGCGGAGCTGTTCGGGGGTTGTGCACAGTCCGCGGTCAGGATGTTGCGGACCCGTGCTCTCCGACACGGCGGGATGAAGGTGGCGGAGAGGGAGGGATTGGAGCCCAGGGAGGCGGAGACGACGACGACGAGCGCTGATGTAGCGGTGTCGGTCGATCGTCTGGGCGGCGAGGCAGTGACGGACGGGCGGCTTTGGGGATGTTCGGGGACCAGGCCTGTGTCCGCTGCGTGTCCGCTGCGTGTCCGCGGAGGTCACGCTGGCGAAGGGCGAGGCCCGTGGCTACGATCCTGCCATGGCTTCCGACTCGATCCTCGCCGATGCCCTCGCCCTACCGGTGTCGGAGCGCGCGCGTCTGGTTCGCGTCCTGTCGGAGAGCATCGAGGATGATCGCGGCGCCCTGTCGGAGGAGGACTGGCTCGAGGCATGGGGGCCGGTCCTGTCCCGACGCGCTGACGAGTTGGAGTCCGGCAACAGCGAGGTGATCGACATTCGTGCGGCCATCGCGAAGCTGCGGCAGACGCGTCGATCTTCGAAGTGAGGCTCCCGGGCCACGCCGACGCCCTCGCGGACGCAGCAGCGGCGGCCGACTGGTACGACGACAAGGAGGACGGGCTCGGCGATCGATTCCTCGTAGCGCTCGATGAGACGCTCGAGCTGCTCACGGAGTTCCCGCAGCTGGGCCATCGGGTTGTCGTCCCCGGAGACAGCCGCGAGTTCCGACGACTGGCGGTGAACCGGTTCCCGTACTCGGTGGTGTATCTGCTGCGCGACGGACCGTTCGTCATCGCCGTTCCGCACGACCGACAGCGCCCCGGATTCTGGGCGAAGCGAACTTGAACGGCCGGACCATGTCGGCGCACGGAGAGGACAAGTGTCCGGCGAGGGTGTCCGAAACTGTCCGACGCTTCGGACACTCCTGGACAGTCTTGGCGGTCGTCCGCAGGCTCGCGTGACCGAGCAGTACCTGGATCACTGGGAGGGAGGCGCCGTCCTCCAGAGGATGGGTGGCGAAGCTCTGCCGTAGCGAATGGTAGCTGACGCCGCGCCGCTCGACTCCGGCCCTGGCGACGGCCTTGCGGAACGCCGCGCTGATCGAGTCGCTCCTCATCGGGCTCCCGGCCCTGGTCCTGCTCGGGAACAGGAACGGGGTCGCAAATCGACACTGGCGCTGATACTCCCGCAGCTCCCTCAAGAGGATCGTCGGGAGAAGCGCCTCCCGGTCGCGGTTGCCCTTGCCCCCTGGAACGCGGAGGGGGCGGCGGTCGGAAAGTCCACCTCACGCTGAGACACTGCCCGCACGAACCGTTCGGGACGCTCGACGCTTGCCCCTTCCCCCCTCGACGGCAGCCGCTGGATCCACCCCGAGCCCGCGAAAGGCCGCGTCCCAGGCGTGTCCGCCCGGACCGGGTGCGTCGTGGAAACGTCGACTTCTTCCGTAGTTGGAAGGAAGATGGCGGAGAGGGAGGGATTCTCACCCGAAGGACAAGACGCGCGGAGGCGCGGCTTGGCCGCGAGGGACACGATTCCCGACCGTGACCGGTCGCATCGCGAACGGTCCGAAGCCACTTGAATGCCGCGCTTTGCGCGGAATGAAAGTGGCGGAGAGGGAGGGATTGGAGCCCAGGGGGACGGAGACGATGACGGGGATGCGTGATCGCTGTGCGTGGCGGAGATCTCGGTTCGTTGGACGGGTCCCGGAGGGGGACAGACGGGCATCTCCGGGGACGTGGATGTGTCCGCGTGGTGTCCGGGCTCAATCCTCCGAGGACGCCGGGGGGCGAATGCGGAGCCGGTCCGGGTACGCGGTGACGAGGGCGCCCGAGGTCAGCTCCGCGCCGTGACTGGCGAGGATGCGGACGCACGCAGGCCCCTGCTCCCGGGCGCGGAACCCGACGAGTCGCAGGATGCCGTGGTGCGGCTTGCCGTAGACGACTGCCAGCTCGCCGAAGTCCTTGTCCAGCGTGACGAGGATCCGCTCGTGTTCGGCTGCGAACGCCAAGATCGCCTCGTCGCCGGGGTCCTCCTCCCAGTCGCCGGTCCACACGATATCGTGACCTGCGTCCGACAGCGCGGCCTTCGCGTCGCCCCAGACGCACGTGTCGAGGAGGACCTTCAAGCGGAGCGCGGCGTGATGGCGGGCTCGACGCGCTCGTGGCCGACGAGCCGGCGCGCGTACTCCAGACAGGCGAGCACGTCCTCGCGCTCCAGCCAGGGATAGCCCTCGACGACGGTCTCGATGTCGTCACCCGCGGCGAGCATGCCGAGGACGTGTTCGACGGCCAGCCTCCGCCCGCGGATGATCGGCTTGCCGCCGAAGATCGCGGGGTCGACGGTGATTCGGTCGAGGAGCTTGGCGGTCATCGTGCCTCCGCGACGACCTTGCAATTGCGCCGACGGTCGGCCAGTCGGGCGAGGATCGCCTCGTGGACCTCGTCCCCGTCGATCAGATCCACCGAGCCGTCACGAACCTCGCGGACCCGGCGCTCGATCACTCTGGCCCAGGCTTCGCCCACGTCGGCGTCGGCAGTGCCGTCGAGACTCTCGAGGAGTTCGCGGGCGAGGCGGGCGCGCTCTTCGAGCGAGAGCGAGAGCGCAGCATCGCGAAGATCGGTGGTCGTCATGCTTCGATTCTAGTCCGGAGGCCTCCGCGCGTCAGGGGTTCTCCCGGCGGGGCGCGATCCGCGAGGTGTCCGGGGACGGTGTCCGAATCCGTCCGAAACTGTCCGACGCTTCGGACACTCCTGGACAGTCTTGCCGCGCGCTCCACTGCCCACGGGGGACCTCCGGAACCGACGCTGCGGCCCAGATCAGAGGCAGGGAGGGACGATCGGCACGCCGATTGCTCGCGCGGGCGCCGTGGCCGCTCTCGCCCGCCGATTGCCTGCTCCGGAGCCCGATGGCTATCGCCGCCGTCGCCCCGAGCTTGGGGAGCTGCACAGTTCCGTGCGCGAACACATGGCGACGTTCCTCCAGCAGGTCGACGCCGACCCGTCTCGCGGGGACCTTCCCGCGCATGTCCGCGGGGAGCTGGAACGCTTCCTGAGGTGCGGCATCCTCGCCCACGGGTTGCGCGCCCCGTCCAGGTCGCCTTCTCCTGCAAGGGGCGGGGGATCTGCCCGTCCTGCGGCGGACGCAGGATGGCGGACACGGCGGCTCGGTGGGTGGACCGCGTGCTCCCGAAGGTGGCGTGGCGGCAGTGGGTGCTCACGGTCCCGCCCGTGTTGCGCCTGTCGCTGGCATGGGATCCGACGCTGCTGACCGACGTGCTGTCGATCTTCCAGCGGGCCATCGCTTGCCGTCTCCGGCTCCTCGCTCGCCGGAAGGGCCACCGGTCTGCGGGCGGCCGCCACGCGAGCGTCTCGGTCATCCAGCGGTTCGGCTCCGCTCTGAACCTCGACCGGAGGCAGGATGCCGAAGGTCGCCGGTGCGCGTAGCGCGACCGCCCGAAGGGTGGGGGCCAGGACGGCCCCCACAACGTGCACGTCCACTCGCTGGTGGCGGACGGCGTCTGGCTCGGCGGCGAGGACGGGCGGCCGACGTTCGTGCCGGTGTGTGTCCGGGACGCCGATGTTGCCGCAGTCGTACGGAGGATCGACAAGCAAGTCGTGGCGCTGATGCTCAGGCGCGGCCTGTTCGGCGCGGCGAACGACGAGTTCGTGCCGATGCTGCCCGAGGCCGAGCCGGAGCAGCAGCTCGAGCTGGAGCTACTGCATGCCTCGGCTGCCCTGCGGATCGCGACGGGAGGCAGGACGGGGAAGCTGGTCCGTCGGGTGGGCAGTCCGAGCTTGGTCCGTCGGACGCGATCGGCGAGGCGTCGGCGTCCGATGCAAGCGGAGGCCGGGGGCTTCGACCTGCACGCCCATGTGAGGGTGTCCCGGGGCCAGCGCGGGCAGCTGGAGAAGCTGGGGCGTTACGTGCTGCGGCCGGCGATCTGCCTGGAGCGGCTTCGGCTCCGAGGCGACGGGCTCTACCAGTACGCCTTCCGCCGTCCCTGGGCCGACGGCACCTCGGGGATCGTGCTGGAGCCGCTGGAGCTGATGGAGAAGCTCGCAGCGTTGATCCCGATCCCTCGGGCCAACCTCGTCCGCTACCACGGCGTGCTCGCCCCGGCAGCGACCTGGCGGGAGGAGATCGTCCCTGGCGAAACCGACGATGCCGACTCCTGCCCACGCCCCGTCGGACGCCTCGTGCCGGTCGATCGCGTCCCTTGGGCCGAGCTGCTGCGCCGGGTCTTCCTCATCGACGTCCTGAAGTGCGCCCGCTGCGGCGGTCGGCGCGAGCTGATCGCTGAAGTCGCCGAGGGCTACGGGTCCACGCGCTCTGACCGAAGCGGACCCAAGAAGCACGGACACACCGAGGACACACGAGATCGGTCGAAGAGCTGGCGGAAGATCATCGGGGCTCCCGAGGGGGGTGCGTCCGACTAATGAGGTTGGGGCCTTCGCGAGCACGGTCCGTGCCAACTCGCACAAGCGCCCCCTGGACGGCCGCCCGGCTCGATGGCATCAAGGAACGTTGGGTGCTGTCGCAACTTGTCGCGACAAGATGGGATCTTCGTCAGAAGCAGAGCGACTCGCACTCGGCGAACGCGCGCTGACAGACCTCGCCCGACGTCGCGCCCGACCGCTCCTGCCAGCCGGAGTCCGGGCTCCAGGCCCACAGGTCGTTGATGATCCCGCAGTCGGTCTTGCCCCCGAAGACCACCACCTCCCCGCACGACGTGGTCGCGGCGGCCCCCGCGTTGCGGCGCTCCGGCGAGTCCGGGTCGATGTCGGCGAAGTCGGCCGGGAGGTCGCAGAAGGCATTGGCGGGGTTGGCGTACTCGTCCCCCCGCCTCAGGCGGTCCCACTCCCCCGACGCCAGGTCGAAGGCCCAGAGATGGTTCGTGTTGCCCAGCGAGGTGTCGTCGTGCCCCGCCCAGAGCAGGAGCCGGTCCTCCACGGGGTCGGCCAGGAGGTTGGCCCAGAACGGGTTGTCGGGCGCCTCGCCCGTCCCGTCGTGCAGCTCCTCCCACTGCCCGGTCTCCAGGTCCAAGGCCCAGAGATCGCCGAACGCCGGGCTGAAGAAGGGGTCGGCGCCCGTCCCTCCGTAGACGTACAGCGTGCGTCCGTCCGCCGAGGCGGCCCCGGCGTGGAACAGGCGCGCGGACGGACCTCCGGCGGCCTCCAGCTCCTCCCACTCGCCGGTCGCCAGGTCCAGCGCCCAGACGTCCGCCCGCGCGGTGTACCCCAGCGGCGCGGGGTCGGTGTCGCCTCCGTGGACCACGAGCCGGTCTCCGGCCACGACGCCGACGTGGTTGGCCCGCGCCAGGGGGCCGCCCCCGTCGGCGATCCGGGTCCAGGTGTCGGACGCGAGGTCCAGCGCCCAGGTGTCCTCGAGGTACTCGTAGTCGCCGCTGGCCCCGGTCTCCCGGAAGCGCCCGCCGTGGACGATCATGCGGCCGCCGCCGGCGTCGAGCGCCGCGACGTGCCGCCCCCGCGCGGGCGGCGCGTCGGACGTGGCCACGCCCACCCACGCGTCGCACTCGGTCAGGAAGGCCCAGGTCGACCCCACGAAGTCGGCCTGCGGGATGCAGTCGATCGGGGTCCCGACGTCCCCGCCGAAGAGGACGAACCGCCTGCGCTCCCCGTCCCAGACGCCCACGGCCTCCCCGGTGGGCGGCGGCACGGCGAGGTCGAGGTCGTCGCAGACCCGAGGCTCGGCGAGGCAGGTCCCCGGCGGCCCTTCCTCCCCGGTCTTGCAGGCCGACAGGAGGAGCACGCCGGCGAGGAGCGGCAGAGCGGAGGCGATCGGGAGGGCTCGGGTCATCACAGCAGGGGGTCCTCGATGAGCACGTCGGGCCCGTTGGCCGAGGCGGTTCGGCCGCCGGCGTCGGTGAGTTCGACCTCGACGGTCACCAGCTGGCCGTCGAGGTCGAGGGGTTCGGCGTCCCAGATCAGCCGCAGGCCCCAGGCGTCCAGCGCGCCTTCGGCGCCGTTGCAGCGCAGGTACACGTAGGGGTAGCTCTCGGCGCGCACGTCGCCGCCCAGGCTCCCGACGAGGGAGCCCTCGAGCTCCTGGGTCGAGTCGAGGTGCCACGCGCGCACGGCGAGGTCGACGTGGTAGCCGCCCTGCGGGCCGTGGACGAGCTCCAGGGTCCGGTCGTCCTCGTCGAGGTCGCGGTACGAGTCCAGCCCCTTGCCGATCACGACGCGCGGTTCGCCTCCGTCGGGGTCGCAGCCCGCGGGTTCGGGGGCGCACCCGGCAGCTGCCAGAGATGCCCCCAGGACGGCGGCAGGCAAGAGGAGCCGCGAAGGCGTCATCCGTCGTCGTCCGTCCCTCCGAGCACGCCTCGAACCGCGTCGCGCAGCCCCTCGGCGGTCCACGGCTTCCGCAGGAACCCGGCGAGGCCCTTGCCCGCGAACCGGCTCGTGGCGTCCTGCTCGTTGTAGCCGCTGGACAGGATCACGGGGACCTCCGACCGCAGCCGGCGGAGCCGGGAGTAGGTCTCCGCCCCGTTCAGCTGCGGCATCGTCATGTCGAGCAGGACCAGGTCCACCTTCCCCCCCCGGCGCTCGAAGACCTCCAGGGCCGCGGCGCCGTCGGCCGCCGTCAGCACCTCGTAGCCTTCTCGCGCGAGCACGGCGCCGGCCAGCTCGCGGACGGTCTGCTCGTCGTCGGCGATCAGGATCACCCCGCCGTGCGGGGGCGGCGCGATGCCGCGGACCCGCGTGCCCGCGGCGCCGGACGGCGCCTCCGGGCCCCCGGCGGCCGGCAGCAGCACCTTGATCGTCGTCCCCCGGCCGGGCTCGCTGTAGACCCGCATCGCGCCCCGGTGGCCCGACACGATGCCGAGCACCGCCGACAGGCCCAGGCCGCGCCCGGTCCCCTTCGTCGAGAAGAAGGGCTCGAACATCCGCTCCTTCGCCTCGGCGTCCATCCCCCGGCCGGTGTCGGAGACCTCGAGGTACACGTACTCCCCCGGCGCCACCGCCTCGGGCAGCCACGGTCCGTCGAGGTAGCGCTCGTCCGCCCGCATCCAGCCGGTCGACACCGTGATGATGCCGCAGTCCTCGCCAATCGCGTCCGAGGCGTTGGTGACGAGGTTGAGCACCACCTGGCGGACCTGCGCTGCGTCGGCCTGGACCGGCGGCAGATCGCCCTCGAGGTCGAGCTTGAGCGCGGCCTTCCGGCAGAGCGTCACCTCGACGAGGTGCGTCATCTCCTCGACCACCGCAGAGAGGTCCAGCGGCTCGACGACGAACCGGCCCTTGCCCGAGTAGGCGAGCAGCTGGCGGGTCAGGTCCGCCGCCCGGCGCGCCGACGCCTCGATCCGGGCGAGGTGGTCGCGCGCCGGGGACCCCGACGGGAGCTCGTCCTGGGCCAGGGAGGCGTAGCCCAGCATCCCGACCAGCAGGTTGTTGAAGTCGTGAGCGATGCCGCCGGCGAGCACGCCGAGGCTCTCGAGCTTCTGGGCGTGCAGCACCCGCCGCTCCAGATCGAGCCGCTCGGCGTCGGCCTCGCGCTCCGCCACCAGGGCGCCTCGCAGCACCCCCACACCGCGCTCGAACAGCCGGGCCGTGAGCAGGACGAAGACCGCCCCCCAGAAGAAGACCTGGGAGACGAGCGACTCCGGCTCGACCAGCTCGCGGCCCTCGACCAGCAGCTCGAGCCACAGCCCGTAGCCGACGAGGAAGCCGACGACGAGGACGGTCAGCGCGGCCCACGACGCGCGGAACCCGCCCACCTCGCGCCGCGCCCGGTGCAACGAGCGGAGCGCGACCAGGAACAGCGCGATGCCGGCGGCCACGAGGACGATGTTTATCGCGTGCATGAACCCCTCACCCGCGGCCATCGTGCCACAACCCCGGTCAGAGGCCGATCGGCCCGAGGAGATCGTCGGCGCCGTCGTCGTCGAAGGCGCTGCTGCACTCCAGAGCCGCTTCGAACGGGCCGGCGTCGGTGTCGTAGCCGTCGACCACGAGGTAGTAGGAGGCTCCCGCGACCGCCTGGAACTCCACCGCGTTGCTCCCCCAGTGCAGGCAGTCGGCCTCGACGAAGTCGCCGGCGGCGTTCAGGACCATCACGTCGTGGTTGACCGAGGTCGGCTCCGGGTCCACGAGCCGCCAGGTCACCGGCCCCGTCGCCGGCGCGGTCCACAGGAACGCCGCCTCGGGGGCCGCGTAGGAGCCGACGTTGCAGCTGTAGCCGTCCAGCATCGGGGCGTACTCGGCGGTGGAGGTGTCGCCCGTGACGAAGCGGCCGCACTCGATCTCCTCCAGGGTGCAGGGGTTGTCGAAGTCCACCGGCCACGGCAGCGTGCCGTCGCCCAGGTCGGCGGTGAAGTCGAAGCGCGCGAACGTCTTGCTCACCGACCACCGGTCGAACACGGTGAAGTGGACCTTCGCCGCCGCGCGCAGGCCCCCGTCGATCTCCCAGTCGAGCCCCTCGCACTCCGGCGACGCCTTCGCCCGGGTCCACAGGTCGACGTTGAACTCGGGCCCCGCGACGCCGTAGAGGGTGACCGTGGGGGAGGCCCTCAGGTAGCCTTGGATCGAGGCCTTCGCACCGGTCTCGAGCACGGGCTCGCGCGCCTCCCAGTCGAACCGGGCGTCCTCGTCCTCGGTCCAGCCGCCCTCGGCGGTGTAGTGCTTGGCGGTGGACAGCTCGGCGCTGCCGCCGGCGCCGAGGGTCAGCTCGACCGACCCCTCCGCCCGCGCGTGGAAGCCGGCCTTGACGCGGAGCCCCACGGAGCCGGCGACCGGCAGGGGGCCGACCATGAAGGCGAACGGCCAGGACGTCTCGTAGACGCCGACGCTGTCGCGGAGACGGATCCCGTTGTTGCTGGCGAGGTACAGCTCGAGGTCGCCCTCGAAGCCGAGGCTCAGCTCGATGTCGAACCGCTGCACGCGGCCGCCGCTCCAGTGCCCGTCCAGGTCGATCTTCGGATCGAGGTCCAGGTAGCCCGAGGGGATGCGCGCGACGACCTCCGCCGGGCCCTCCTCGGCGTGGAACGTGGTGCCGCCGAGGTCGATGACCGCCCGCTCGCCGGGGTCGGCGATCGAGATCGTGAAGGAGCCCTCGTCCAGCGCCTCGGCCAGGGTCGCCGGCTCGGTCCAGGCCGTCAGGAGGTCCCCATCGACGGCGACGGAGACCACGCGGCGGAGGTAGCCGCCCCCGGTCAGCCCGACGACGACGCGGCCCGGCTCGATCCCGGACTCCACCGGCCCGCAGGCGAACTCGAACGTCAGCACCTCGCGGTCCGCGGGGACGTCGACGCCCTCGAAGCAGGGGTGGTCCTCCACGAGCACGACGTCCGGGTTGAGCCCCTCGGCCGCGGGCAGCACGGCCTCCCGCGCCTCGGCGGGGTCGGCCGTCGCGGGCGCGAAGGCGCCGGGCGCCGGGCAGCCGAGGGCCGGCAGGATGAGGGCGAGGAGCAGCGTGGCGGGGATGCGCGGCATGGGGACCTCCAGGTTCGAAGGCACCCTGCCGCGCGCGGAACCGGGCGAATGTAACGGGATCTACCGGGTGGGCGTCACCGCCGCCACCGGGGTGGAGAGCAACCGCACGGACGCTCGTTCGGGGTGCCGAGTCTACGCCTCGACCGCCGTCTGGAGCATCCGCGCGGCCAGCTCGATCTCGAGGCGGGTGAGCTTGACTCCGCGGTAGTCGCCGCCGAGGTCCAGGGCGTCGAGCGCCGCCCGGGCGTCCGCGACGCGTCCCTCGAGCAGCGCCTCGAAGCCGACGCAGACGGCGCCGACGACCTCCGCGGCGGCGCCCCGCCCGGCGAGCGCGCGGCCGGCCTCCGTCAGACCGCCCGCCGTCGCCGGTCGGTCCCCCTGCACGATCGCGGCGAAGGCGGCCATCGCGGCGAAGATGGCTCGCCCCACGGGACGGCCCATGGCGCCGAAGGCCGCTGAAGCCGAGCCGTATCGGCCGGCAGCGCCGGCCCAGTCCTCCCGCGAGGCGGCCACGTTGCCCAGCCAGGCCAGCGACGCAGCCCGAGCGTACGGGTGGTCCACCTCGCGGCCCCGCCGCAGCGCCTCGACGAGGTGCTCCTCGGCGTCCTCGAGGAGGCCCCGGTGCGCGGCGATCAGGCCGGCGTGCAGCGCGTCCATCACGAGGCTGACCTCGCTGCGCAGCTCGGCGTGGATCTCCCGGGCCCAGTGGTTGTACTGGGCGGCCGCCTCCAGCTCCCCGCGCGCCAGGAGCACGCCGGCGAGATCGTCCAGGCAGCGCGCCTCCTCGCCCCGGTTCCCCTCGACGCGGAAGATCGTCGCTGGTGGGCGCGTTGGTCGCCGCCGGGCGGGCGGTCTGGACGGTGGACCTCGCCTACTCGGTGACCGGCCGGGGGGCGCGGCAGGACTTCACCGCGGTGGTCGACTCGGTGCGACGCGGGATCGACGCCCTGGAGAAGCGGGACGGCCCCGTGGACGGCGTCGGCCACAGCCTCGGCGGCCACGTCCTCCTCGCGCTGGCCGCGACGAGCGCCCCGCTCCGCCGGATCGCGACGGTGGCGACGGCGCTGGACTACCGGCGGGGCGGCTCGGGGTGGAAGGCGCTGGCCCCGCTGGCGAAGCTCGGCCGGCTGGAGCCCCGGCGCCGCGCGTCGGGCGGGTGCATCCCCGTGGAGCTGCTCTCGGGGCTGACGTGGCCGCTCTTCGGGCGCGCCGTGCGGATGCCCATGGAGGCGAACAACTTCGCCCCCGGGGCGACGGACGGCGAGGTCATCCGATCGGTGGTGGCGGGCTCGATGCGGGACATCCCCCTCCCTCTGCTGGCGTCGGTCGCGGGGCTGGTCCTGGACGACGGGCTGACCTGGGGCGAGCCCCGGCGGTCGCTCACCGAGGCGGCCGCGTCCCTCGATCTGCCGGTGCTCGTGATCGGCGGACGGCAGGACCGCCAGTGCCCCATCGAGGCCGTCCGCCACGCCGCTGAGGTCGTCCCCGGGGCGCGCCTGATCGAGGTCGGCGAGCCCGGCGAGGGCCGCGGCTACGGCCACTACGACGTCGTCGTGGGGAGGCGCGCCCCGGCCGAGGTGTTCGCCCCGATCGCGGAGTTCCTGCGCGGCTGATCACTCGTCGATCGGGTAGCCCTCGTCCTCCCAGCCGTTCATGCCCGCGGGGAGGTCGTGGATGCGGCAGTAGCCGAGTTCGACGAGATCGGTCGCGGCAGCGACGCTCATCGGGCCCGTCTTGCAGTACAGAACGGCCTTGGCGGCGACGTCGCCCCCGAGGTGGTCCTCCAGCCCGGCGGTGTCGGTGAAGGCGATGTGGACGTCCGTGCCCGGGATCTCTCCCTCGTAAGGGATGTGGACGTTGATCAGCTCGAAGTCGTCGTCGTCCATCATCGCGTCGAGCTCGTCCGGGGAGATCTCGATGATCTCGGGGGTGACGCCGTCGCAGGTGAACGCCGCGTCGTCGTCGTCGTCGGTCCCCGCGTCGTCGTCGTCGTCGGCGCCGCCGTCGGGCGCGGGGCAGCCGAGCAGGGGGACGGCGAGCAGGAGGGGCAGCAGCCGGGCGGGGGTCATGGTCGGGTCTCCAGGGTGGGTCACTGCACGGTCACCGTCGCCATCATCCCGAGCTCGGCGTGCTCGAGGATGTGGCAGTGGTACATCCACGTGCCGGGGTTGTCGAAGTCGACGGCGATGGTCACGTCCTCCAGGCCGCCGACGAGCACCGTGTCGCGCAGGCCCGGCTCGTCGGCCGGCTCGCCGTCGCGGCTCAGGATGGTGAAGAGCTGGCCGTGGAGGTGGAAGGGGTGCGACGGGCCGAGGAGGTTCCGGATCGTCACCACCTGCATCTCGCCCCGGTCGACCGTCCACTCCTCGAAGTCCGGCCAGGACTCGCCGTTGATCCGCCACTCGACGCCGTCGGGGCCGTTGACCGCGTCGAAGGTCAGCTCGTGGTCGGTCGCGTCGCCGGGCTCAGCGTCGGGGAGGTCGTACGCCGGGGAGCTCGTGTGCCCCGCGGCGGTCGAGGGCTCGCGGCTCGGGTCGAGGCGGACGTCGAGCAGCTCGTAAGGGACCCAGATCAGGTTCCCGAAGACGTCGGTGTCGGGGAGCAGCATGTCGAACGCCGCGTCCTCCTCGCCCTCCAGCCGGACCTCCAGCTCGGCGCGCGCGCCGGCGGGCAGGATCAGCGGGGAGGTCAGCGGGCGGGTCCAGTCCTGGGACCAGAGGCCGGCGTCGGCGCCGATCTCCTGGACGTCCAGCCCGGGAAAATCGAGGACCATGGTGCGGGCGTTGGCGGTGTTCACGATCCGCCACCGCTCCACGCCGCCGGGGGCGAGGTCGACGTCCCGCCCGTAGTCCTCGC
>CAYFOA010000059.1:0-36942 GCA_964344575.1 uncultured Rickettsiales bacterium
GGGTTCCGGCTTCGGCGCGGGCGCGGCGACGGGCTCCGGGTCCGGCTCCGGCGCGGCCTCGGCTGCCGTCGCGGACGCGAACGCCGTCACCATCGCGGCCATGTCCATCGCGGGCGGGGGCGCCGGCGCGGGCGCTGCCGCCGGGGCGGGCGACTCCTCCACGACGGCAGCGGCCGCCGCGACCGGGGGCTCCTCGGCTTGCCGCTGCCCGCTCCGGGCGGACCACGCGACCGCGGCGACGAGGACCGCGCCGAGCAACATCCCGACCACGACGGCCCGACGGCGCGTGAGACGACGCTGAACCCACACGCCGACGATGTCGACGTCAGGCTCGGGGGGAAGCATCGCCATCGGCGCCGTCACTGCCGGCCGCGCGCGACGCGCCGACGGCGCCACGGCGACGAACACCGCCTTGCACCTCGGGCAGGTGACGCGGAGTCCGCGTCCCGCACCCAGGGCGCGCACCGGGAACCGATAGCGCGCCTGGCAGGCAGGGCAGGTGACCTTCTCGAGGCGGGCGGGGGCCGGCGGGGGGGACATGTCGGTGAACGAGCGGCTGGCAGCAGGCATGGGGCGTACCTCCTTCGCCCCGGGATGTAGCAACCGCCGTGCCAACGCTCCAAGTGGTTGAAATCAGGTGCAGTCCAACGGATCCGGACGTCCGCGGACACCTGCCGGACACCACCTCGGCCAGATGTTGTGGAGTTGTGACGTCACAACATCTCAAACCCGTTGCACGGGTCCGCAACCGTCTCGTAGCGTTCCCGCAACGACCGGAGGGAGCCCGGATGAGAGCTGCGATCGTCCTGACAGTGGTCACCATGGTGACCGGTTGCTACGGGAACCTGTTCGAAGGCGACCCCCTCGATCCCCAGCTCGTCCAGCTCGACAACGACCAGCTCTTCGCCACCGGGGCGACGTACTACGGCGTGCCGCAGGACCTCCTCGTCGCGATCGCGTGGCACCAGTCGAGCCTCGCGCCCGTGTGGGACCACGATCACGAGGAGCACCACCGGCCGTCGCACGGCTGGATGGGGCTGACCGACGAGCGGGTCGCGCTCGCCGCGGAGCTGACGGGCGCCCCGGTCGAGCCGCTGAAGACCGAGCGCGCGCCGAACGTGATGGCGGGCGCGGCGATCCTCGACCACCTCCGGAACGAGATCGCCCCCGACGCCCCCGCCGACCACGTCGACGTCCGCTGGTGGCCGGTGGTGGTCGCGTGGTCGGAGTTCGGCGCCGAGTGGCTGGACCACGACTTCGCCCGCGAGGTGTTCCGCTCGCTGCAGCTGGGCCTGGAGGAGACCGCGGTTGACGGGCAGCCGGTCTCCCTCGCCCCCCGCCGGGTCCCCGGCCTCGAGGACGTCGAGTTCGTCGCCCCCCCTCTCGGCGACGACGAGGCGCGATCGACGCTGGGGTACCCGGGTCGGGCCCGCTTCACGGCGGCGTCCAGCAGCAACCAGAGCTACCGCAGTGGGGGCGCCGGCGCGATCAACCGGATCGTCATCCACACCACCGAGGGCTCCTACAACGGCGCCATCTCCTGGTTCCAGAACTCCTCCAGCAACGTCAGCGCCCACTACGTCATCCGCCGCAGCGACGGCGAGGTCACCCAGATGGTCGGCGACGACCGCAAGGCGTGGCACGCGTGCGGGAACAACAACGACACCATCGGCATCGAGCACGAGGGGACGTCCTTCAGCTCGACCCAGTGGACGCCCGCGCTGCTCGACAGCTCGGCCCGCCTGTCCGCGTGGCTCGTCCAGCAGTACGGCATCCCCGTCGACCGGGATCACATCGTCGGCCACGGCGAGATCCAGCCGTCCCACTGCAGCGGCCGCAGCGATCCGGGGACGTACTTCCCCTGGGACGACTACATCGCCATGGTCGCGTCCTACGCCGGCGGCGGCTCGCCGTCCCCCGATCCCGACCCCGACCCCGACCCCGACCCGAGCGGCGCCCCGGCTCCCTGACGTTCCTCCACCCGACCGACGGCGCCACCACGAGCAGCCCGGTCAACGCCCTCGTCCAGCACCCCGACAGCCACATCGAGCTCTGGTCCGGACCCTCGCTGCTGGTCCCCTACCTGTTCGATCACCCCGCCCACTACGCCGTCGACTTCGCGAACGGCAGCCGCAACCTGACCGCCCGCGCCTACCGGGCGAGCGGGTCCTACCTCGCCACGCGCTCCGTCTGGTTCACCGTCAGCGACACGGCCGACGAGCCCGACGAGCCCGACGAGCCCGACGAGCCCGATCCGGAGCCCGACCCCGAGCCCGACGGCGACATCGACAACGTCGCCGTCCTCCCCGTCAGCGGCAGCACGATCCGCTTCACCGCCTCGGCCGGCGCCGACGTGGCCCGCGTCGAGTACTGGATCGACGGCTGGCGCCTCCCCGACGACGACAGCGGCGCGACCGCGGGCACGCCCACCGACTACCGCCTCACCTACACGTTCAACTACACCGGCACGCGCGGGCTGGAGGCGAAGGCGTTCGACGCGTCCGGCGCCCTCACCGACACCCACACCGCCGACATCTGGGTCCCCGACGCCGGCCCCGGCCCCTGCGGCGCCGACTACTGCGCGGACGCGTTCCCGTTCACCCACTCGGGCAACACGTCGGCGAGCACCGTCTCGGTGTGGGACACGTACTCGTGCGCGCCCGGCACCAACGAGTCCGGCCCGGAGATCGTCTACGAGCTGTCGGTGCCGTCGTCGGGCGTGCTCAACGTCACCGTCAGCGACCCCTACGGCGTCGACGTCGACGTCCACATCCTCAGCAGCGCCGACAACGACGCCTGCCTCGCGCGCGGCCACACGACCGCCTCCCAGTGGGTCGGCGCGGGCACCTGGTACGTCGCCGTGGACTCCTGGGTGAACAGCAGCGGCGTCGTCTTCGACGGTCCCTACGACCTCACCGTCTCGCTGAATTGACGTCCCCTGTGCGACGATCTCCGTCGCATGGGGACTGAGGGGCAACCGGGCGACTGGGGGCGGCGCAAGGAGGCGATCGGGGTCGTCCTCCTCCTGCTCGCCTTCTTCGTCGGCGCGATCCTCCTGCAGCGGGCCGTCGCCCCCGACGAGTCGCTGGAGCGGGTCCTCGGCACCTCCGAGCTGTCGTCCACCGACCTCGAGCGGGTCGACGCCGCGGCGGACCTGCTGAGCGATGAGCTCGCCGCCGTCGCCGACGAGCTCGAGGCGATGGCCGAGCAGATCAACCGCTTCGCCCTGATGCCGCCGGACTGGCAGCAGCGCTGGAGCGCCGAGCTCTCCGACCACCCGTCGCTGTTCGGCGTCGGCATCGTCGGCGAGCGCGACGGCGAGCCGTTCTTCACCGGCCGCTTCCGGCGGCGCGACGGCCGGCAGTACGAGGTCCCCGACCCTCTGGTGCGCGAGACCGCCGCGGCGCGCGCGTCGCTGGACGAGGTCCTGTCGACCTACAAGCGCGAGACCGCCTGGTTCCACCACGCCCGGTTCACCGGCGGCGCCTGGTACCCGCCGCAGACGCTCTTCGGCTCGACCGAGGAGATCGTCATCTACTCGACCCCGATCTGCTTCGGCGGCTGCCGGATGAAGGAGAAGGAACCCGACGCCGTCCTCTCCGCGCTCGTCAGCCTCCGCGCGCTGGCGCAGGTCGTCCGGACGCAGGACCTCGGCCCCGGCGCCGATCCGCTGGTGGTCGACGCCGACGGGGCGCTCGTCGTGCACGGCCAGATGGACCTCGTCCGCCGCCGCATGAACGCCCACGAGCTCGCGTGGCGGGCCGGTGACGACGTCCTCGGCGAGGCGATCGTCGACCTGTCGCGCGGCGAGAAGGGCCGCGCCGGCCCCCGCGTCGACCCCGGCAGCGGACGCGACGAGTTCCTCCTCTGGCGCCCCATCGTCAACGGGGCGGGGGAGGCCACCCACGGACTCGTCGTCCACCTCCCCATCGAGAAGTCGGTCTCCCCGGCGGAGATGCGGCACTGGCTGGTGTTCCGCATCGTCGGCGGCGCGCCCGTCGCGGTCCTCGTGGTGCTGCTGCTCCTCCTCGTCCGGGTCCGCTCCCCCGAACGGCTGGCCTGGGGCGCGGCGACCGCGGCCTCCGTCGGGGCGCTCTTCACGATCGGAGCGCTGTGGTGGGCCGCCGCCCGGCACCCCAGCCCGCCGGCCCCGGACGACGAGCTGATCCTGTCCGAGGCGGACCTGGCGGGCTTCCAGGACGACTGGGCGGAAGCCACCGGCGACCCGGTGTTCGTCCCGACGGGGATCTTCCTCCAGTCCATCGAGTTCCAGTCGGCCAACAACGTCACCATCGCGGGCCACGTCTGGCAGCGGTTCGCGACCGCCGGCTGCGATCCGGACGCGCCGCCGCCGCACCCCGAGGAGCCGGACTTCTTCCTCCCCGAGGCCGACCCCGGCGAGGAGTTGATGATCGCGCCGTCGTACAGCCGCTGCTCCACGGACGGGACCGAGCACGTCCTCGGGTGGCGCTTCCGGGCCCTGCTGCGGCAGGACTTCGACTACCTCCTGTACCCCTTCGACCCGCAGGACATCTGGGTCCGCCTCCTCCCCCGCGAGTTCGACCGGAACGTGGTGCTGGTCCCCGATCTGCTCGCCTACGACCGGATCGCCCGGAGCGCCCTGCCGGGGCTCGACCGGGAGCTGATCCTGCCCGGCTGGGAGCTCGCCGGGGCCGGCTTCGCGTACCGCCACCGCGCGTACAACACCGACTTCGGCATCGACGACTACGTCGGCCAGACGGAGTTCCCCGAGCTCGTCTACACGGTGTCCCTGCAGCGCAGCTTCCTGGGCCCCTTCGTCGGCAAGATCATCCCGCTCGGGGTCGCCGCCGCGATGCTCTTCTGCATGCTCCTGCTGGGGACCCGGCACGAGCGCTTCGAGGGGGCGTTCGGGTTCACCGCGCTGGAGGTCGTGCTCGGCGCCGCAGCGCTCTTCTTCGTCGTCATCTTCGACCACAGCGCCCTGCGGGACGACCTCGCCACGACCAAGCCCTTCTACCTGGAGTACTTCTACTTCGCGATGTACGTCGCGCTGGTGACGGTCTGCGCCAACGCGATCATGTTCGCGATGGGGCGGGGCGGGATCATCACGTTCCGCGACAACCTGATCCCCAAGATCGCGTTCTGGCCGGCGTACCTGGTCGGGATCGCGATCATCACCGCGGTGATCTTCTGGTGAGCCCACTCGCCGACCGCCGCCACCTCGTCGCGATCGCCGCGGGCCTGCTGGGCGTGCTCGTGGTCGGCGGGGCGGCGTACTGGTGGGAGACCCGGACGGTGACGGTCGGGATCCTCCACTCCGACGCCGGCTCGCTCGCGAACAGCGAGATCCCGGTGCGGGAGGCGACGATCTTCGGGCTGGAGGAGCTCGACCGGGTGCTCGGCCACCGCGTCCGGTGGGAGGTCGCCGAGGGGATCGACGCCGACGATCCCGAGTCCTTCGTGCGCGGCGCCCGCGAGCTGCTCGACAAGGGCGCCGTCGCGCTGTTCGGGTGCTGGACGAGCCAGTCCCGACGGAAGGTCGTCCGCTACCTCGAGGAGCGCGGGGGGCTCCTGTACTACCCGGTGTTCTACGAGGGGCTGGAGAGCTCGGAGAACGTCGTCTACCTCGGCGCGTCCGCGAACCAGCGCATCCTCCCCGCGACGCGGTGGGCGCGGCTGACGTTCGGCCCCCGCTTCTTCCTCGTGGGCAGCGACTACGTCTTCCCCCACGCGGCCCACCAGCTGATCCGCGACGAGCTGCAGACGTGGCGGGGCGAGGTCGTCGGCGAGGCGTTGATCCCGCTGGACAGCATGGACGTCACCGAGGCGGTGGCGGCGATCGCCGCGAGCGACGCGGACGTCATCCTCAACACGGTCAACGGGCAGGCGAACAAGCCCCTGTTCGACGAGCTCCGGAACGCCGGCTCGACGACCCCGGTGCTGTCGTTCGCGGTGGGCGAGGTCGAGGCGGAGGCGATCGGCCTCAGCGCGGTCGGCCACCACGTCGCCTGGTCCTACCTCGAGTCGCTCCCGATGCCCGAGAACCGCGACTTCCTCGGGCGGTGGCGCGAGGACCACCCCGGCGAGCCGGTGAGCGAGCCGATGGTCGGCGGGAACACGGCGGTCCAGCTGTGGGCGGCGGCCGCCGAGCACGCCGGGACGTTCGACTGGGAGCGGGTCCGCGACGCCACCGGGCAGCTCGCGATCTCCGCCCCCGGCGGCGTCGAGTACGTCGACAAGGAGACGCTCCACGCGTGGCGCACCTTCCGCGTGGCCCGGATCGGGGACGACGGCGAGTTCGAGATCGTCTGGGAGGAGCCCGCCCCCATCCCCGCCGACCCCTGGCCCGGCGACCGCACCGAGGCCGAGTGGAAGGAGCTCATCCCCGGTCTCTGAGCTGTGTGGACTCGCACACCCGACCTCCCCGTGCCACGATCTCCTCATGGCCGAGAGCAACACCGTCACCGTGGGCCGCGACGGCCCCCTCCATGTCATCGGCGACCTCCGGATCGGCGACGCCGCCGAGTCCGAGGTGTGGCTTTGCCGCTGCGGACGGAGCGCGAACAAGCCGTTCTGCGACGGCTCCCACAACGGTGCCTTCACCGACCCCGGCGGCGTCGGTGAGATGAAGGGCAAGTGCGACGGCCCCGGGGGGGCGCTCTCCGTCAAGCCCGCCCGGAACGGCCCGCTGCTGCTGCAGGGCAACTTCGAGATCGTCGGCGCCGACGGCGAGGTGGCCTGGCGGGGCAAGAAGGCGGCGCTGTGCCGGTGCGGAGCGTCGGCCAACAAGCCGTTCTGCGACGGCAACCACAAGGGCTGCGGGTTCGAGGCCGACTAGAAGGGCCAGTCCGGGCGGGGCGTCGGGAGACGCAGCGCTCCGTCCAGCGCGCCCAGCAGCGACGCGTCGCCGTCGAGGCGGTCGACGGCGGCGAGCGATGTCGCCGGGAGCACCCCGAGCAGCAGCCGGGTGAACGCGCCGACCGACGCGCGCAGGGTCGGCAGGCCCGACGTCGAGCCCTTCGACGCCTCCGACGCCTCGCCCAGGCGGACGGTCCAGTCCCCGCCGCACAGCCCCTCGATCGGGTCCTCGATCGAGACGTTGAACGCCACGTCCGCGCCCGGCAGCGCCAGCGCAGCGACGCACTGCGGCAGGTCGCAGACCCGCATCTGCCACCAGGCCATGTAGCGCACGTCGGCCTTGTGGGCGCCGCCCCGGCGCAGGCCTGCGCTGCGGAACGGGCGCTCCAGGAGGTCCTCGAAGTGCACTGCCGGCGGCTCGGGGATGCACACACTGCGCACCTGGTCCGAGAGGCTCTTGAGCACGCCGAGCAGCTCCATCAGCTCGTCGAGGTCGCGGTACGCGTACCAGTCGACTTTCCACGGCCCGTTCTCGCTGTCGGCGCTGATCCACAGGTGGGAGCGGAGGTCCTCGCCGTCGTCGCAGTAGAACCCGAGGCCGTAGGGGCCATCGGTCCACATCATCTCGGAGCGGGTGTTCGAGAGCATCGAGAGCGAAGTGCCGCCGTGGTATCGGAGCCGGTTGAAGCGGGAGTTGTGGATGTCGTGGTAGTCGTCCAGCCCCAGCCGGGACGGGGTGCGGGAGGGCACCGGCACCTTCAGCGTCGCCGGGTCGAACGTGAGGAAGCACTGCGGGGACCCCGTGCCGTACCCGAGCTTGTCGTAGAAGCCCTGGTCGAAGATCCCGAGGGAGCTGATCGCGGCCCCGTTCGCGGCGTCCTCGGCGATCAACTCGGCCGTCGCGCGCGTGGCGTACCCGCGGCGGCGGGCGATCCGGCTGACGGTGACGGCGACGACGCACGACGCGGGCAGGTCCACACCCCCGATCCGCGTCACGGCGGGCGTCGACGCGACCAGCGCCTCGGCCTCGCCGTCCTGGTCGACGACCCGCACGTTCGCGCCGGCGAAGTGGTGGTCCATCGCCTCTTCGTGGGTCTTGTTCTCGATCCAGCCGACCTCCCGCCAGATGCGGAGGGCATGGTCGCGGTCGCGTTCGGCTTCGTAGGGGCGGGAGACGGGCATGCGCGCTCAGAGGGCCAACAGGTCCGATGGATTCTCCAGCCACCGCGAAGGACCCGCCGCAGCGACGACGTCGTCGTCGAACGGACCCCACCGGACCGCCGCCGTCTCCACCCCCGCGGCGTTCCCCGCCTCGACGTCGTGGGGCGAGTCCCCGACGAAGATCGCGTCCGCCGGGGCCACCCCGAGCGCCGCGAGGGCGCGCCACACCGGCTCGGGGTGCGGCTTGGCGTGCTCGACGTCCTCCGGGCAGACGATGACGTCGAACGTCTCCAGCATCCCCTGCGGCCGCAGCCCCCGCTCGATCCCGACCCGCCGCTTGCTCGTCACGATCCCCAGCAGCGTCCCCCGCGCCTTCAGCTCGTGGACCACCTCCACCATCCCGTCGAACGGTCGGGCGAGCCGGTCGTGGTGTTCCACGTTGAACGTCCGGTACGTCTCCAGCAGCGCGTCGAGGTCGTCGCTCACGCGCGCGAGTTCCTGCAATTGGCGCTTCAGCGGCGTCCCCATGCCCGCGAGCCACACCGCGTCGGGGTACGGCGCGCCGTGGTGAACGGTGAACGTGTGCCGCGCGGCGGCGAGGATCAGCTCGGCGCTGTCGAGGAACGTCCCGTCGAAGTCCAGCAACACCGCGCGCATGCGGCTTCGTACCGAATGCGACTGCCCCTTGTCACCTCGCAGCAGGGGTGTTAATTCACCCGCCGCCGCAGGGCGCCAGTAGCTCAGGTGGATAGAGCAGCGGCCTTCTAAGCCGCTGGCCGCAGGTTCGAGTCCTGCCTGGCGCGCCATGGTCTTTGGAACCGAAGTGATTCGTGGTGGCTGTAGCTCAGTTGGTTAGAGCACCGGTTTGTGGCACCGGGGGTCGGGGGTTCAAATCCCCTCAGCCACCCCAACTTCTTGACACCCCAGGGGGTGAGGACTAGCTTCCGCGTCCCCTGAATGCGCGCCCGTAGCTCAGCTGGATAGAGTACCGGGCTTCGAACCCGTTGGTCGCAGGTTCGAATCCTGCCGGGCGTGCCATAGAAAGACTTTTGAAAACGGGCCCATAGCTCAACTGGCAGAGCATCGGACTCTTAATCCGCAGGTTCCAGGTTCGATTCCTGGTGGGCTCACCAACTCCGAGGAAGCCGTCGACAGGACCCGCCAACCCTGTCGGCGGCTTTTTCTTCGCGAGAGTGGCGGAACTGGCAGACGCACCGGCCTTAGGAGCCGGCGGGCAACCCCCGTGGGGGTTCGAATCCCCCCTCTCGCACCACTGACTCCCGAGACATCCTCATGAGCGTCCAGGTCGAAGAACTCAACCCCGTCACCCGCCGCCTCACCTTCGTCGTCGACGCCGCCGACGTCGAGGGCAAGCTCGACGAGGCGTACCGCACCCTCGGCAAGCAGGTGAACATGAAGGGCTTCCGGCCCGGCAAGGTGCCGCGCAAGGTCCTGGAGAAGCGGTTCGGCCGCCACATCGAGGGCGAGGTCGCCGGCGGCGTCATCACCGAGGCGTTCGACGAGGCGATGGAGGAGCACGATCTGGTGCCCGTCTCCCAGCCGATCATCGAGCAGGGGAAGATCGAGCGCGGGCAGGACTACGCGTTCAGCGTGACGGTCGAGATCAAGCCCGACGTCGAGCTGTCCGACTGGAAGGGCGTCGCCGTCGAGTGGGAGCGCGTCGAGGTCGGCGACGAGCAGGTCGAGCAGGAGCTCGACGGCATGCGCGGCCGCGGCGCCACCGTCGAGGCGGCCGAGGAGGGGCACGTCGTCGCCGAGGGCGACATGGTCATCGTCGACGGCACGTTCGCGGTCGCCGGCAAGGACGCGCCGCGCGAGCTCAAGGGGCTGATGGTCCTCGCCGGGCAGCTGACGGGGATGCCGTCGGCGGACTGGCTCGCGGACCACGTCGTCGGCCTGAAGGTCGGGGACAACAAGACCGAGACGGTGACGCCGCCGGAGCAGTCGCTGGGCGACGAGTACGAGGGGAACGAGGGGGAGCTGAGCCTCACGGTCACCGAGATCAAGGTGACGAAGCTCCCCGAGCTCGACGACGACTTCGCCGAGGACATGGGCTTCGACGACCTCGACGCGCTCAAGGCCGACCTCCGCTTCAAGCTGGAGGAGCACCACGGCAACCACGCGCGGGGGCACGCGGCCAACGGCGCGATCCGGAAGGTCCTCGAGAAGAACGAGTTCGAGGTCCCGCAGGGGCTCATCCGCGCGCAGGCGACGAGCCAGCTCCGGGAGCAGTTCCAGCAGTTCGCCCGCCAGGGGCTGCAGATGCAGATGCCGGCGCTGGAGGACCTCCCCGAGCCGGCGCAGAAGCGCTTCCTCGGCGAGGCCGAGTTCGCCGTCCGCCAGAGCCTCGTCCTGGAGGCCATCGCCAAGGCCGAGGGGCTGGAGGTGACGGAGGACGACGTCGACGACCGGATCAACAAGATGGCCGAGGAGATCGGCCAGCACCCGGCCGCGATCAAGGGCCTGCTGCTGAAGAACAACGGCCTCGACGGGCTGAAGGAGCGGCTGCTCGAGGAGAAGGCGCTGGACGCGCTGCTCGAGGCGGCCGAGGTGATCGACGTCGAGCCGGGCTGGTACGAGGCCCACGCCGCCGAGGCGGCCGCGGCCGAGCTGAGCGACGAGGAGGCCGAGGCGGCGGCGGAGGCGGCGGCGGCCAACCCGTCCCACGGCGAGGACGGCCACGTGCACGGCCCCGACTGCGATCACGACCACTAGGGTGGCGCTCTGAGCCCCGAGACCTAAGATTGCTCACCCGGAGCGACCCCCTGATGAAGCACCTGTTCAGCGCCCTTCTGCCCCTCCCCCACGTCATCGAGACGACGCACCGCGGCGAGCGGCCGATGGACGTCTGGTCGCGCCTGCTGCTCGACCGGATCGTCTTCCTCGGCACCGAGGTGACGGCCGAGGTGGCCAACGCGATCATCGCGCAGCTCCTGTTCCTCGAGTCCGAGGACCCCGAAAAGCCGATCAGCCTGTACATCAACAGCCCCGGCGGGGACGTGACCGCGGGCCTCGCGATCTACGACACCATGCAGTACATCAAGGCCCCGGTGGGGACGCTGTGCAGCGGTCGCGCGATGAGCATGGGCGCGGTCCTGCTGGCCGCCGGCGAGCCCGGGATGCGGACGGCGCTGCCGCATTCGTCGATCCTGATTCACCAGCCCCTGGGTGGAGTTCGCGGCCAGGCGGCCGATATCGAGATCCACGCCAAGGAGATCCTCCGCTTGCGCAAGCTGCTCAACGACATCCTCGTCAAGCACACCGGTCAGGACGAGGAGCGGGTCAAGTCCGACAGCGACCGCGACTTCTTCATGACGGCAGAGGAAGCGGTCTCGTATGGCATCATTGATCGGGTGGTCCAGCGTCACGAAGACGAGGAGTAGGGCGGCGTGCCGAAGCGAGGAAGCGACAACAGCAACCTCTGCTGTTCCTTCTGCGGGAAGTCCCAGAAGGAGGTCCGCAAGCTGATCGCGGGCCCGACGGTCTACATCTGCGACGAGTGCATCGAGCTGTGCAACGACATCATCGCGGAGGAGTACGACCGCGAGGACTACTACACCTCCAAGGGCTCGATGCCGAAGCCCAAGGAGATCAAGAAGCACCTCGACGAGTACGTCATCGGGCAGGAGGAGGCGAAGCGCGTCCTGTCCGTCGCGGTCTACAACCACTACAAGCGGATCGAGGGGCGGACCGGCCCCCACGACGACGTCGATCTGCAGAAGTCGAACATCCTCCTCCTCGGCCCCACCGGCACGGGCAAGACGCTGCTGGCGCAGACGCTGGCGAAGTTCCTCAACGTGCCGTTCACCATCGCCGATGCGACTTCGCTGACGGAGGCCGGCTACGTCGGCGAGGACGTCGAGAACATCATCCTGAGCCTGTTCCAGGCGTCGGACTACAACGTGGAGCGGTGCCAGAAGGGCATCATCTACATCGACGAGATCGACAAGATCTCGCGGAAGTCCGAGAACCCGTCGATCACGCGCGACGTGAGCGGCGAGGGCGTGCAGCAGGCGCTGCTCAAGCTCATCGAGGGGACGATCGCGAACGTCCCGCCGAAGGGCGGCCGGAAGCACCCGCAGCAGGACTTCCTGCAGATCGACACGACGAACATCCTCTTCATCTGCGGCGGCGCCTTCGTCGGGCTCGACAAGATCATCGAGCGCCGCATCGGCCGGAAGCACCTCGGCTTCGGCGGCGGCACCAAGACGGAAGAGAAGCCGGACGAGGGCCGCTCGATGCTGTCCAAGGTCCAGGCCCAGGACCTGCTGAAGTTCGGGCTGATCCCGGAGTTCGTGGGCCGCGTCCCCGTCGTCGCGACGCTGGAGAACCTCGACGAGGAGGCGCTCGTCCAGATCCTCCAGAAGCCGAAGAACGCGCTGGTGAAGCAGTACCAGAAGCTCTTCGAGTTCGAGTCCGTCAAGCTCAAGTTCACCGACGGCGCCCTGGCCGCCGTCGCCCGCGAGGCGATGGAGCGCAAGAGCGGCGCCCGCGGCCTGCGCGCGATCCTCGAGTCCCTGATGCTCGACGTGATGTACGAGGTCCCGTCCATCACCGGCGTCAAGGAGTGCATCGTCAGCGAGGAGGTCGTGCAGAACAACAAGCAGCCGATCCTCGTCTACGAGAACGAGGCTGAGCTGGCGTGATCTGGAAGAAGAACGAACGCGGTGAGCCCGTCGCCGGCGGGCGCACCATCCCGCTCCTCCCCCTGCGCGACATCGTCGTCTTCCCCTACATGGTGATCCCGCTCTTCGTGGGGCGGGAGAAGTCGATCGCGGCGCTGCAGCAGGCGATGGCGACGGACAAGGAGATCTTCCTCGCCGCGCAGAAGTCGGCGAAGACGAACGAGCCCGGCCCCGAGGACATCTTCCAGACGGGCACGCTGAGCGTGATCATGCAGATGCTCCGCCTCCCCGACGGCACCGTGAAGGTGCTCGTCGAGGGGAAGCGCCGCGCCACGATCCGCCGCTACGTCAGCGACGACGACTACTTCAGCGTCGAGGTCGTCCCCAAGGACGAGGAGGGGACGACGACCGTCGGCCTGGAGGCGCTGATGCGCTCCATCAAGTCGGCGTTCGAGAACTACGTCAAGCTCGAGAAGCGCATCCCGCCGGAGATGCTGCTGACGATCAGCAACATCGACAACCCGGCCAAGCTCGCCGACATCCTCGCCGCCCAGCTCAACCTGAAGCTCCCCGACAAGCAGAAGCTGCTGGAGACGTCGGAGCCGCAGGAGCGACTGGAGGACCTGCTCCGGAACATCCAGAGCGAGATCGAGATCCTCCAGGTCCAGAAGCGCATCCGCTCGCGCGTCAAGAAGCAGATGGAGAAGACGCAGCGGGAGTACTACCTCAACGAACAGATGCAGGCGATCCAGCGGGAGCTGGGGGAGAAGGACGAGTTCAAGAACGAGCTCGGCGAGCTGGAGGCCCGCATCGCGGAGAAGGCGCTCCCCGACGAGGCCCGCGCGAAGTGCGAGAAGGAGCTCCGGAAGCTGAAGCTCATGTCGCCGATGTCGGCCGAGGCGACGGTCGTCCGGACCTACATCGACTGGGTCCTCGACCTGCCGTGGATGGAGTACAGCGACGAGAAGCTGGAGCTGGACTTCGCCGAGACGGTCCTCGAGGAGGACCACTACGGGCTGCGGAAGGTCAAGGAGCGAATCCTCGAGTACCTCGCCGTGCAGGCGATGGTCGAGAAGATGAAGGGGCCGATCCTCTGCTTCGTCGGGCCTCCCGGCGTGGGCAAGACGTCGCTCGCGCGGTCGATCGCGCGGGCCACGGGGCGGGACTTCGTCCGGCTGTCGCTCGGCGGCGTGCGGGACGAGGCCGAGATCCGGGGCCACCGCCGGACCTACATCGGGGCGCTCCCCGGCAAGCTCATCCAGCGGCTCAAGAAGTGCGGGTCGAACAACCCGGTGTTCCTGCTCGACGAGGTCGACAAGATGTCGGCGGACTTCCGCGGCGACCCCGCGTCGGCGCTCCTGGAGGTCCTCGACCCCGAGCAGAACAACACGTTCAACGACCACTACCTGGACCTCGACTACGACCTCAGCCGGGTCTTCTTCATCACCACGGCGAACACGCTGCAGGGGATCCCGATCCCGCTGCAGGACCGGATGGAGATCATCCGGCTGTCCGGCTACACGGAGATGGAGAAGCTGGCCATCGCGCGGCAGTACCTCGTGCCGCGGCAGATGACCGACCACGGGCTGACCGGCGAGCACGTCGAGATCCGCAACACGGCGGTCCAGGAGGTCATCCGGCGGTACACCCGCGAGAGCGGGGTGCGGAACCTGGAGCGGGAGATCGGCTCGGTCTGCCGCAAGGTCGCGCGGAAGGTCCTCAGCGACCGCGCCCACGGCGAGGAGACCCACGAGGTCATCACCCCGCAGCGCGTCCACAAGCTCCTCGGCGTGCCGAAGTACCGCTTCGGGACGGCCGAGAGCGACGACGTCGTCGGGTTCGTCAACGGGCTCGCGTGGACGCAGGTCGGCGGCGAGCTGGTCCCCGTCGAGGCGACCGTGGTCCCCGGCAAGGGGAAGCTGATCCTCACCGGCCAGCTCGGCGACGTGATGCAGGAGTCGGCCCAGGCGGCGATGACGTACCTCCGGTCGCGGTCGCAGGTGTTCGGGCTCGCGCGCGACTTCTACGCCGAGGTCGACATCCACGTGCACGTGCCGGAGATCGGCCCGGTCGACGGTCCCAGCGCGGGCATCACGATGTGCACGTCGATCTGCTCGGCGCTCCTCGGCATCCCCGTCCGCAAGGACGTCGCGATGACCGGCGAGGTCACGCTGCGCGGCCGGGTCCGGCCCATCGGCGGCCTCAAGGAGAAGGTGCTGGCGGCCCACCGCGGCGGCATCCGGCACGTCCTCATCCCCGCCGAGAACGCCAAGGACGTCCCCGAGGTGCCGCAGGCGATCCGGGACGAGGTGACCATCCAGGTCGTCGAGCACATGGACCAGGTCCTGCGCGAGGCGCTCGTCCTCGACGACCCCGAGGGCCTCTTCGCCGGCGTCGCGCGCCACCAGCGCCCCGACCGGCAGCTCCAGGCCCCCTCGCTCCCGAGCGGGTAGCTCAGCTGGTAGAGCGTCGGCCTTACAAGCCGGTGGTCGCAGGTTCGATCCCTGTCCCGCTCACCAAGCCATAATCCCGCGCCTTGCTGACCCTCCCCCCGCGCTACCACCCGTCGCTCGAACAGATCGGGCAGGGCGGGTTCGGCGTCGTCTACAAGACCGTCGACCAGGTGCTGTCGACGGAGGTGGCGGTCAAGGTCCCGTACAAGAACCGGGGCGAGGAGACCGACGACGAGCTGCACCGGGAGGTCGCCACCGAGCTGCAGGCAGCGTCCATCCTGCGGCACCCCGCCATCATCCAGATGCTCGACGGCGGGATCACCGCGGAGGGGGACAGCTTCCTCGTCATGGAGTACGCCGGCGCCGGCTCCATGCAGCAGTGGATCCAGGACGAGCCCCCGCCCTGGGACGTCCTCGCGCCCGTCCTCGACGAGGTCCTCGCGGGCCTGTCCCACGCCCACGCCGCCCGCCTCGTCCACCGCGACATCAAGGCCGAGAACATACTGCTATCACGTTCTGATAGCGGTGAATTGCGTCCGAAAATCGCGGACTTCGGGCTCGCCAAGGTGATGGAGCGGCGCGGCTACCGGTCGACCCGGATGGGGGCCGGGACGCTGCTCTACATGCCGCCCGAGCAGTTCGAGGACGACACCTCGTCCATCCACCCCGGCGCCGACCTGTACGCGTTCGGGGTGCTCGCCTACCTGCTCCTCGCGGGACGTCCGCCGTACGAGGGGGCGGGCGAGTTCGCGATGGTGTTCAGCAAGGTGAACAACCCGCCGTCGCCGTTCACCCCGCGGACCGGGTACAGCGCTCCGGCGGGGCTGGATCGGTGGATGCGTCGGCTGCTGGAGCCGAACCCGGCGGACCGGTACCACCTCGCCGCGGACGTCCGGTCGGACCTCCAGTTCCTCCTCGGACGGACCGAGGGGGTGCCGTCGCTCCCCTCGGAGGCGCGCAGCCTCGTCATCGACAAGCCGCTGCTGACGTCCGAGCCGGCCCTCCCCGAGCGGCCCTCCCACTTCGCCGAGGCGCGGTCGATCCCGGCGTCGGCGGCGATGACCGGGTTCCGCCTGCCCCGCTTCGTGGACCGGGACGGCGAGCGGGCCGAGCTGTGGGCCACCGCCCGCGCGGCGACCCAGCAGGCGACGGCGATGCGCGTCGACGGCCCCATCGGCGCGGGCCGGAGCCGGCTCTGCCAGTGGCTCGCGCAGACGCTGGAGGAGGGGGGCCACGCCCGCACGCTGCACGTCCGCCTCGACCCGGAGACGGGGATCGCCGACGCGCTGGGCCGGGCGCTCCGGAACTTCCTCTACCTCGGCAACCTCCAGGGGCCCGGGCTGAGCAAGCGGATCGGCGCCTGGCTGTCGGCGCGCAACCACCCCGACGCGGGGGACGGCGACGCCCTCGCGGCGTGGCTCGACCCCCAGGCGACCCGCGAGGCGGGCGCGCGGGTGTCGCTCCAGAACCGGCTCGCGCTGCTGGACCGCGTCCTTTGCACCGAGGCGGCGCGCGGGCTGGTGGGCGTCTGGGTCGAGGACCTCCGCACCGACGGCGCGGGGGCCCGCCTCAGCGAAGACCTGGTCCGCGGCGCGCGAGCCTCCCGCTTCCCCCTGCTCGTCCTCTGGGAGCCCCCCGGCGGCGAGGGCGCGGTGACGACGTCGGAGCACTTCCGGCAGGTGGTCGTGAGCGAGCTCGCGGACGACGACGTCGAGGCGATCGTGGGCGAGCTGCTCCCCGACGGGCCGGCGCTCCGGGACGTCGTCAAGCAGGCCGGCGGCAACGCCCGCCTCGCCGTCGAGACGGCCCGCCTGGAGGCAAGCAACCCCGCGGTGTGGCCCGATCCCGAGGCGGTCCGGACGTCCAGCCTGACCATGCGGGCGCTGGACGTCGACGAGTCCGCGGACCCCATCACCGTCGAGGTCGAGAGCCCCACCGTAAGCTGGGCCCAGCGCTCGCTCCAGCACATCGGCCGCGTCCGGATGGAGGCGTTCGTCGGCGGCGCGGGCGCCGCGGGCCGCTCCGAGACGCTCCTCCAGCTCCTCGCGCTGCTCCCCCGCCCCTGCGACCCGAGCCTGCTCCGGCGCGCGCTGCTGGAGGCCACCGCGGATCGCAAGACCGGCCCGTCGTTCGGCGCCCTCGTCGACAACGCCCGCGCGGCCGGCCTGGTGGTGTCGCTCCCCGACGGGAACCTCGACTTCGCGTCGGCCCCCCTCGCGGACGGCGCGCGGGACCTCGTGGACCGGGACCCGGTGGCCGGGAGCAACCTCCGCCGCGCCGCCGCCGAGGCCCTCCTCGAGGGGGACGGCGAGGGCGCGAAGGCGGGCGTCGCCGCCGGACGGCTCCTGCTCGCCGGGGGCGACCCGGCGCGCGCCCTCGACCTCCTCGCCGCGGCCGCCGACAAGCTCGTCGCCTACGACATCGACGCCGCGCAGGCCGCGTTCCTGGCGGCGGGCGAAGCGGCGGCGGCGATGGGATTGCCGGCGGACGACCCGAGGCGGGTGGAGGCGACGCTGGGGGCGGCCCGGGCGGCCCGGAACGGGGGCGACTTCGAGCAGGCCCGCGCCCTGCTGGATCCGTTGGACGCCGCCGCGCTGCGGGACGACCTCGCCGGGCGCGTGCTGGAGGTGCAGGCCACGCTGCACATCGCCGGGGGGCAGATCGACGACGCGGTGGCGACCGGGCGGACGGCGCTGGCCCGCCTCGGCCCCGACGGCGACGTGCTGACCCGGGCGCGCGTCAACATCAACCTCGGCGAGGCGTTCATCCGCCGGCGCGATCTCGAGCAGGCCAAGGCGACGCTCCAGACGGCCCTCGAGGAGGCGCGGGAGGCCGGCTCGATCCGCGTCGAGGTCGACTGCCTGGAGCGCCTCGCGCGCGTCCTCCGGGACTCCGGGGACGTGGACGGCGCGCTGGGCGGCTTCCAGCTCGCGCTGGAGATCGCGCAGCAGCTGGGCGACCTCCGGATGGAGGGCATCGGGCTCCGGAGCGTGGCCCGGCTGCGCGCCGCCGAGGGGGACCACGCCAAGGCCGAGGCGCTGATCCGGCAGTCCGTCGAGGTCCTGGACCGCGGCGGCTACCGGATCGAGTCGGCGATCACGCGGAGCGACCTCGGCGAGATCGCCCGCTCCCAGGGTCGCCTCGCCGACGCTCGCCGCGAGTACGGCTCGGTCCTCGCCGTGGCCCGCGCCTACGGGGCGGCGGGGACGCGCCTGGTCGCGCTCTTCAACCTCGGCCTCACCGAGATCGCGCTGGGTCGCGCGAGCCGGGCGCAGCGCCGGATGAGCGAGATCGACGAGGTCCTCCCCCCCGGCACCCCCCACCGGTTCCGGGTCTACTTCGAGGTCCTCCGGTTCGCCCTCCTGACGGCGACGCAGCAGGAGGACGACGCCGCGGCCGCGCTGGACGACCTGCTCGACGGCACCTGGGGCAAGCTCCCCCCCGATTCGGACATCGTCGAGCTCCTCGAGCGCGCCGTCGGGTTCGCCGCCACGGGCGACGATCCGCTCCTCGCGAGCGACGCCTGCCAGCTCGCATTGGAGCTGGCCGAGGAGGCGGGGGACGACGCCGCGGCGGAGCGCCTCCGCGCGCGCCGAAGCACCTTGGGTTGAGGCCTCCGCGGTACCATGGTGGGTGCGTTCGCGCCCCGAACCCCGCCGAGGATCCGATGACCCAACCAGCCCTTGCCGCCCCTGCGCGTGGCCCGCTGCTCGGACTCCTGACCGCCGCCCTCCTGGCGGGCTGCCCCGCCCCCGAAGGACCCGCCGAGCCCGGCGAGCACCCCTGCGCCGCGGCCTGGGATCTCGGCGACACCGAGGCCGTGTACGTCGACGCCGTGGCCGAGCCCACCGAGGCCACCGGCGCCCTGGCGACCCCCCACGTCGACCTCGCCGCCGCGCTCCAGGCCGCCCTCGACGCCGGCCAGGACACCGTCGCGCTGGCCGCCGGCGACTACTCCGCCAGCGCCGAGCAGCGCCGGCTCCTCTTCGGCGCCGAGTCGTCCGGGGTCACGCTCGTCGGCTGCGGCCCGGAGAACACCGTCCTCAGCGCGATCGAGGCGGCCCCGGTCAACGCCCCCTCCGGCACCCCGCCCGTGCTCCAGAGCGTCATCGAGGTCGACGCCGGCGCCCAGGCCGTGTCGATCCGGAACCTCACCGCCCGCGGCGGCCGCAGCTCGATCCTCGTGCACGACGGCGCCGGCTCCGAGACCCCCATCGAGCTCCGGAACGTCGTCGTCGAGGACTCGGTCGGGGCGGGCCTGCTCGTCGTCGGCCTCGACACCTCGGTCCGCGTGATCGACGTCGACGTCGACGGGGTCGTCCCCGAGGAGACCGGCATCCACGCCTGGGGAGTGGCCGTGCTCGGCGGGGGGAGCGTCTTCAACGAGCCCGTCGGCCTGTACGAGTTCGACGGGCTGACCGTCACGGGGGCGACGGGCGCGGCCATCGTGGTCGACCACGCCAACGCGACGTTCCGGAACACCGAGGTCTCGGGGACGTCCGACATCGGCGGCGTGCTGGGACGCGGGATCCACGTCCAGAGCAACGCGTCCGTCGAGCTGGACGGCGTCGTCGCCACGGGCAACGTCGACACCGCGCTCTTCATCCACAAGCCGCGCGAGGTCGTCATCCGGGACTCCTCGTTCGCCGCCACCGGGCGGGGCACCGTGCCCGGCGTCGACGACGCGATCACGGGCGACGGCCTCGTCGCCACCGCGGGCAGCGAGCCCGACGACCCCCCCGTCCCGGTGGAGGATCGGGTGGTCTCCATCGAGACGACGTCCTTCGAGGACAACGCCCGCGCCGGGGCCCTGGTGGAGGGCGTCACGGTCGAGATCGGCGACGGCGTGACGTTCACGGGCAACGGCCTGGGCGCCGACCCGAAGTCCTGGCCCCTCGCCCCCGAGGACGTCGACACGCTCTTCTTCCAGGGCGACGTCGCGGTCGAGGGCATCGAAGGGCAGGAGCTCGGCGGCGACTCCGGCTACGCCGCGCTGGACGTGAACCGGGGCGCACTCGACCTGAGCGACGCGGTCCCGTAGAACCCTCTCCATGACGCGACCCGCGGCCGCAGCGATGGCGACGTGCATCTTCGCCGCCGCCCTCGCCGGGTGCCCCACGACCGAACCCGAGCCGACCTGCGCCGGCGACGAGCTGATGGAGGAGGACGGGACCTGCGTCCCCGCCGCCTGTGGGCTCGGCCCCTGGGGCGACGTCGGCAGCGGCGACGACGAGGTCCGGTACGTGGCCCCCTGGGGGCGCGGCGGGGGGGCGGGGACGTCGGTCGACCCGATGGACGACCCGACCGAGGCCTTCGAGGAGCTGGCCGAGGACGGCGGCGGCCGCCTGGTGCTCGCCGCGGGGCGCTACGAGGAGGTCAACTTCAACCCCGAGATCCACGGCCTCGAGATCCGCGGCCGCTGCGCCGAGCTCGTCGAGGTCGTCGGCCTGGAAGACCCCGACTGGGGCGCGCTGGACGCCTTCAACGGCTCCGTCGACGTCCGCGGGGTGACCTTCTCGGACCCGTCGTCCCCGCCGATCACCGTCTTCAGCCCCGGGCTGGGCTCGACCGCCGTCGACCTCCGCGACGTGATCATCGACGGCGCGCTGCACGGCGGCATCTACGTCGACGGGTCCGGCGCCATGCTCGACGCCCGCCGCCTCACCATCCGGAACATCACCGACGACGCCGTCAGCACCTCCGGCGCCATCGTCGTCATCGAGGGCGTCGTCACCGTCGAGGACAGCCTCATCGAGGACGTCGAAGGGCTCGGCGTCGGGGCCCAGGGCTCCGCCGCGTTCGTCGACCTGACCGGCGTCACGATCTCCGGCACGGGCGACGGGATCGAGGACAACAGCTTCGGCGCCGCCGTGGCCGCCCTCTTCGAGGCCTCGGTCACGCTCACCGACGTCACCCTCACCGACAACGGCCTCGGGGTGATGATCCAGAACGACGCCGTCGTGAACGCGACCAACCTCGTCGTGGAGGACTCCTACGGATCGTCCTACGGCGGCTACGGCGCCGTCACCTCCGAGGGCGGCGTGCTCAACGCGACGGGGTTCGTCTCCCTCCGCAACCGCGGCTTCGGCCTCCTCGCCGCCCAGAACGGCGGGACGCTGAACCTGAACGACGTCGTCGTCACGGACACCGCCTACGTCGACGAGGGGGACGGCGGGTACGGCATCCAGGTGGCCGAGGGAGGCACCCTGACGGGGACGGGGTTCGTGCTCGAGCGGAACCACGACAGCGCGCTGGGCGCGGGCGGCGGGACCGTGGACATCGCCGACTTCGTGGCCCGCGACACCCACCCCAGCGACGTCACCGGCTATGGGCGCGCCGCCACCGTCGCGTTCGGCGGGTCGATGACCATCGACGGGCTCGTCGCGGAGGGGATGACGGGCGTCGCGGTGCAGGCGTTCGGGTTCGGGACGACGCTGTCGCTGACCGACGCGACCATCCGCGACGTCGGCGGGATCGCGACCGAGGCGGGGGAGGCGGGGGTCGGCATCGACAGCGGGGCCCACCTCGTCGCCGACGGGCTGATCGTCGACGGCGCCACCCAGAGCGGCCTCCAGCTGAACGAGGCGTCGGCGGACGTGGCGAACGTCGAGATCCGGAACGGCCGCCCCAGCTTCAACGGCTACTACGGCCGCGGCATCTCCATCCAGAACGGCTCGTCGCTGACGGTGAACGGCGCGCTCCTGGAGGACAACGTCGACGTCGGCCTGATCGTGTCGCAGGACTGCACCGCCGAGCTGAACGACGTCACCATCCGCGGCACGCGCCCCGACTTGTCGCCGGGGACGGGCCACGCCGTCTCCCTCCAGCTCGACTCGGTCGTCTCGGTCACGAACATGCTCGTCGAGGACAGCGTCCGCACCGGGGTCTTCGTCAGCGACGCGGTCGTCACCATCGACGGGCTCACCGTGCGCGGGACGCAGCCCGACGCCGAGGTCGGCATCGGCAGCGGCCTCCACGTGCAGGTCGGCTCGTCGGTCGAGGCGAGCGACGTCGTCATCGAGGACTGCATCGGCCAGGGGATCGTCGTCGGCACGGACGGGACCACGCTGAGCCTCGACGGCGTGGAGATCCGGGGCACGCAGCCGCTCCCCGACGGCATCGGCGGGTACGCCCTGTACGCCGGCCTCGGCTCTCACCTGGAGGTGACGAACGGCACGCTGGACGCCAACCTCGGCGCCGGTCTGTACGTGGGCCAGGGGTCGACGGCGGAGTTCACCGACGTCGAGGTCCTCGACATGATCGGCGCGTCCACCGAGGGCGGCGGCATCGGCCTGCTCGTCCAGCCCGCCGCCTCGTTCACGGGGACCCGGGTGACCGTCGCCGACTCCGACGGCGTGGGGGTCGTCAACGCCGAGGGCGACTTCGACTGCACCGACTGCGAGGTCCTCCGGTCGGGGTTCGCCTCGGCCGTCGTCTTCGACGGCGGGTTCACGATGACCGGCGGGGCGCTGGACACGTCCGTCCCCACGTCCGACGAGGGGGGCGGCGTGGGGCTCTTCGCGTGGCCCTTCTTCGGCGCCGACGTGACGCTCACCGACGTCACCCTCGCCAACCACCCCGGCCCCGCCGTCTACCTCCGCGGGCTCGTCGGCAGCTACGTGCTGGACGGCGTCGAGGTCCGGGACTCGGGGACCCTCCCCTTCGTCCCGGGCGCCGTCGTGGCGCTGGAGGGCGTCGAGCCGTGGGACGACGACGCAGGGACGGGCTTCCTCGTCGTCGACTCGTCGTTCGTCGACCTGCCCGTCTCGGGCGTCTTCTTCGACGCGTCCGGCGGCACCCTCGACGGCAACAGCTTCTCCGTCGACGATCCGTACGAGGTCTGGATGCAGGCCTGCGACGGCGCGCCGCCCGTTGAATTCGCCGGAGACGAGCCCGCTCACAACGACTGCGCGGGCGCTCCGCGGGACCTCGATCCCGTCCTCGCCTTCTCGCTCCAGCTGCTCGACCTGTTCGACGTGCAGGAGTAGCGCGCGCGAGGGGTTGACAGCCCCCGACGGGTTGCCTAAATACCCGTCTCCGACCCGCTCGACGGGCGACGTCGGGGTGGTAGTTAAGTTTGGTTATAACGCCGGCCTGTCACGCCGGAGGCCGCGGGTTCGAGTCCCGTCCATCCCGCCATCCACACGGAAGCCGAGGCCCCGCGCCTCGGCTTTCGTCGTTCTAGGGGAGCACCTCGAACGTCACCGTCCCCGACACCAGGAGCTCGGCCTCGTCGACGCCGTGGTCCCCGTCGAACAGCTCGATCAGTACCTCGTGCTCGCCCAGCGACACCCCGTCGAGCTCGATCGTGTTCGCCACGGTCACGTTCTCGAACACGCCGTCGAGGCTGAAGTGGGCGTGCCGCCCGTCCGGCTGGCCGTCCGTCCCGAGCCCGTCGAAGGTGAACCCGGGGGTGGTGAAGTTGATCGAGACGTCCGACCCGTCCTGCACCGCGGGCTCGACCGCCACGCACGGCTCCAGCGAGAACGGCACCTCCGTGATCGTGCCGACCTGCTCCTCGTGGTTGGCCAGCGCGAGCACCATCGTCAGCGTCTGGTCGCACCCGTTGGCCGCGGGGAGCGTGAACGCGCCGGAGGCGTCCAGGCCCTGGTAGGCGCCGCCGAGGTAGATGTGGACGTGGCCCACGCCGGGGGGGACGTCGCCGCTGGGGGAGTTGACGTCGTCGGGGTCGAGGACGAAGCCGAGGACGCTGTACTCGACCTGCACCTCGGGGGCGGTGGTCACCGTCGAGCCGGGCGTGGGGGCGAGGACGATCAACTGCGGCGCCCGGATGGACACGTCGATCGCGTCCGTGGCCTCGGGCTCGAGCGGCGAGTGGTCGTTGTTGACGAGCATGACCGACAGCTCGTAGTCGCCCTCCAAGCCGAAGCCCCCGGTCAGCACCTCGCGGGCCGCGATCTCGTCGACCACGAAGGGCGGGTCGGCGTCCTCGGGGTCGTCGTCCAGGAGCACGTGGGCGTGCCCCACCCCCGGCTGGTTGGCGAGCCCCACCGCGCCGCCGTCGAACGTGAACCCGCGGACGTCGAGGCGGAGCTCGAACCCGTCGGGGGAGACGAAGCTGCCGGTGTCGGGCGCCGTGATCTCCACGGTCGGCGCGGTCGCGACGAGGTCCACCCGGACCTCCCCGGTGACCTCCGCGAGCGGGTTCTCGAGGTCCGGCGCCTCGGCCTCGAACAGGGCGACGTCCACCGAATGGACGCCCGGGGAGAGCTCGTCCACGACCTGCAGCGGACCGCCTGACAGCGGACGGGGGACGCCGTCGATGCTCAGCTCCCAGAGGAACTCGCGCGTGGTCTCGTCCAGCGGGGGCAGGCCCTCCCGCTCGGCCGCGAGACGCCCGCCCGTGACCTCGACCTCCACGGGGAGGAGGAGGCCGATGATGCGGTCGCCGTCGGCGGGGGCGACGATGCGGATCCCGGGCTCCCCGTCGGGGCTGGGCGAGGGGCAGCCGCCCAGCGCGAGCGCGAGCCCGACCCCTACCACGAGCGCGCCGCGGCGACGGAGGCCGACGCCCAGGCCGATCAGCGCGAGCGCGAGCCACCCCGCGCCCGCCGGGGAGCCCGCCGCGGAGCACGACACCAGCACCCCGGATCCCTCCAACCCGCACGGGGCGTCGAGGCCGTCGACGAACCCGTTGCAGTCGTTGTCCCGCCCGTCGTCGCAGATCTCCTCGGCCGCCGGGTGGACCGACGCCACCGTGTCGTCGCAGTCGCCGTCGAGCGGCGAGAAGCCGTCGCCGTCAGTCAGATCGGCGCCCAGCAGGGCGAACACGGCGCCGGTCTGGAGCGCGCCCGGGGCGCCCACGAGGACGTCGTCGTAGCCGTCCCCGTCCAGGTTCGCGACCTCGACGTCCCGGCCCGCCTCCCAGCCGCCCTCCCCGAGGAAGATCGCGTCCGCCGCGTTGAGCGTCAGCTCGCCCCCCACCGCGACCGCGTAGGCCGCCAGCAGCCCCGCGTCGTCCGCGCCGATGCCCTCGCCCGAGGCGGACGGCTGGACCAGGAGCGGCCCCGCGCTGCCGTCCCCCTCGAGGTCGGCGGCGAGGACGTCGACCGCCCCCGGACCGGGCGCCCGGATCTCCGTGACGGGCGCCGCGACGAGGTACGGCGGCGCGCCCCCGAGCTGGTACGCGCGGCCCGCGCCCGCCGACCCCAGCCCCGCGGCCCCGACCCACGCGAGGTCGGACTGCCGCCCGCGGCTCAGCGTCACGCCGAGCTGCAGATCGAGCTCGTCCCCCTCCAGCTCCGCCAGCCCGTCGAACTCCGGGTCCGGCTCCAGCAGGTCGTCGGTGCTCTCCGCCATCCCCGGCACGAGGAACACCCCGCCGGCGTCGAGGAAGCCGGTGTCCTTGAGCGGCATCCCGATGAGGAGGTCGTCGTACCCGTCGCCGTCGACGTCCCCCGCGTTCGCGATCGTCCTCGCCAGCGGGACCCCGGCCGACGGCGCCCCCAGCCCGTCGACCCGCCAGCTCCACGCGGCCACGTCCGGCAGCCGGGGCGCCAACCCCCACGCGGTCTGCGCGCGCCCCGCGATGACGGCCACCTGGCCCGTCCCCGCGAGGGTGTTGGGGTCGCGGATCAGGACCGCGAAGTCGTCGAGGCCGTCGCCGTTGGCGTCCCCCGCGGCGGCCGTCGCGGTCCCCAGCGCGGCCCCCGGGTGGGGCCCCGTCAGGCGCATCACCGCGTCGTCCCGGTGGTCGACGGCGGCCATCGCCTCGGGGCCCCCGGGGAACAGGTAGAGGCGCCCCTCGGGGGTATCGGCCTGGGACTCGAAGAAGCCCGGCGCAGCGACGAGGAAGTCGGGCCACCCGTCGCCGTCGACGTCCCCCGCCGACTCGACCATCGCGCCGAACGCGGACCCCGGCGCCCCCTCCAGGACGAGGGCCTCGTCGCGGAGCTGGACGAAGCGCTGCGCGGCGATGACGGCGCCGGAGATGACGTAGACTCTGCCCGCGCCGTCGTTGGCTCCCGGGGCGCCGATCACGACGTCGGGGACGCCGTCTCCGGCGAGGTCCCCGGGCACCGCGATGCTCGTCCCCACGCGCTCGTCGGCGAGCTCGCTGACCAGCACGCGGGGGGCCGAGTCGAGCGGGCGGGTGCCCGGCGTCAGCGCCTCCGCCGCGGCGGGGAGCAGGAGCAGGGCGACGAGGAGGGCTGTCCGATTCCGCATTCGCAGCAGGGCCTGAGTCTACCCCGCCTAATCGCCGCGCTCGCGGGCGGGCTGCTGCTCGCGGCGTCGTCGGTCGCGCTGGCGACTCCCGCCCTCCTGCTCACCGACGCGGCGAACGATCCCGAGGCGGCCGCCAAGGCGCGCGACCGGGTGGAGCTCCAGACCGGCGTCGCGGTGGCCCCGGACCGGACGTTCGTGCTCGAGGACGCGTTCGCGGTGACCGGCTACTCGCTGCTCGTGGCCGGGACCGCCGAAGCGTCGACGTGCAAGGGTCCGGCGCTGGACCAGGCGGCGTTCCGGAACCGCATCGGGCGGGCGATGTCGCTGGTGGACGAGCTCGAGCTGGCGATGGCGGCCACCGAGCTGGCGAGCCTCCGCGCGGACCTGCCGTGCTCCGTGTCGCTCATCGGCGACCGGGAGCTGCACGCGATCTTCTTCAGCGCCGGGCTCATGGCGGCGTACGACGGGCGCCGCGACGAGGCGATCGACATGTTCGCCCGGGCCAGCGCCATCAAGGACGACGTCCCCCTGGACACCGACTACCCGCCGGCGGTGCAGCAGCTGTCGCTCCAGGGCAAGGACAAGACGTCCAGCGCGCCGGAGGTGGAGCTGAGCCTCGTGCCGCCGACCGACGCCCGCGGGGTGTGGGTGGACGGGCGGCCGCTGGACCGGACGGGGCCGACGTCGGTCTGGGTCAAGCCGGGGACGCACCTCGTCCACGTCGAGACGTCGCAGGGGACGCAGCGGGCGGCGCTGCTCGAGGTCGGCGAAGGCGGAGCGGCGCTGTGGGCCGACCCGCGCGCGGCCGGCGTCGCGCTCACCCAGGGCCAGACCGACGGCCCCGGCGGCGCGGCGGCGAACGCGCTCCTGAACGCCGTGATGAAGCACTGGTCGGCGTCCGCGATCTACGTCGACACCCCCGCCGGCGTGCTCCTGTACGGGGCCGCGCCCCTGGCCCGGGCAGCCCTCCCGCTGGCCCCCACCGGCGACCGGCTCGGGATCCGCGGTGGCGGCGCTGTCCTCGTCCGGGGAGCGCCCTTCCGCCCGGCGCCGTTCGCGTACGGCGCGCCGAGCCTGGAGCTGGAGGTCGCCCTGCTGCGGGGTCTGGAGATCGGGCTCACCGTGACCGTCGGCCTCGCGTCTTTCGCGGAGGACACGACAAGCCTCCTCCCGGTCGTCACCGCGGGGCCGCAGTGGGCCTTCGCGGGGAGCCGGGTGCGGCCGTTCGTGGGGGGCCACTTCGCGCTCGCGGTCGCCGGCTCCGACGCCGCGTCCGTCGGTGTGGGAGGCGTCGGCCGGCTCGGCGTCCGCGTCCGGCCCATCCGCGACTCCTCGCTCCGCCTCGCCGCGGCCGCGACCTTCGGCTGGGCGGGGGCGCTCCAGGCGGGCGTGGCGGTGACCGTCGGCTTCGGCGTGGGCGGGCCGCGGTAGGGCTTCGTGGCGCTCCGGCCGCGGCGCTGGGCGGGTCCGGGGCTGCTCGTCCTGGCGGCGGGATGCGTCTCGCTGCCCGCGAACCCGGACGCCCCCGTCCCGGTCGCCGGCGCCGACGCAGCCGCGATGTCCGCGTTCCCGGCCTCCGAGGAGCCGATCTGGACCTTCTCCCCCGCCGTCGCGGGGACGTCGTTCGGCGCATCCGCGGCCGGCGCGGGGGACGTCGACGGCGACGGGTTCGCGGACCTCCTCGTCTCCGCGCCGGGCTACGACGGCGGGGAGCAGGACGAGGGCCAGGCGGCGCTCTTCACGGGCGGACCGGGCGGCCCCGCCGGCGCGCCGTCGTGGACCTGGGAGCCCGACCAGGAGGGCGCGTCGGCGTCCGTCCTCGTCCCGGCCGTCGCCCGCGTGGGGGACGTCGACGGCGACGGCTACGACGACGTCCTCGTGTCGGCGCCGGACTACGACGACGGCGAGGACGACGAGGGCGCGATGTGGCTCTTCACGGGCGGCCCCGGCGGTCTCGGCGCGGCGGCGGTGTGGACCTGGCAGGGCGACCAGGAGGGGGCCAAGCTGCACGGCCTCGGCGGCGGCGACGTCAACGGTGACGGCTACGCCGACCTCCTCGTCGGCGGCTCCTCCTGGGACGGGTCCGCGGGGTCCGACGCGGGGGTCGCGCACGTGTTCCTCGGCGGCTCCGGGGGACCCGCCGCCGCGCCCGCGTGGACAGTCGAAGGGACGCTCGAGGGGAGCGCCTTCGGGACCTCCGGCGACGCGTCCGGGGACGCCGACGGGGACGGCTCCGCCGACGTCGCCATCGGGGCGCAGTGGCACGACGGCACCGGCGCCGTGTACGTCTTCGAGGGGGGCCCGGGGGGGCCCGCGGCGAGCCCCACGGTGACGCTGTCGGGCGACGAGAGCGGCGCCCGCTTCGGGCGGTCGGTCGCCTGGATCGGGGATCTGGAGGGCGACGGCTACGCGGACCTGGCGGTCGGCTGCTCGGGCTGCGGCGGGGCCGGCCAGGTCCGGATCCACGCCGGCGGCCCCACCGGCACATCCGGGCTCGCCGCCTGGACCCTGACCTCGGGCGCGGGGAGCGACTTCGGGGCCTCCGTCGCCGCCGCCGGCGACCTCAACGGCGACGGCCGCGCGGACCTGATCGCGGGGGCCCCGGCGGGTTCCGGAGGGGCGTCGATCTTCCTCGGCCGCACCGTCGGCCTGGGCGGCTCCGACCTGTTCCTCGACGGCGACGACGAGGTCTCCTGGTCGGCGGTGGTGGCGGGCGTCGGAGACGTCGACGGCGACGGGCGGGACGACGTCCTCGTCACCGATCCCGAGTACGCCGCGGGCGGCCTGGACCAGGGACTCGCCGCGCTCTTCGCCGGCGCATCGGGGCCGCCGCCGACCTCGTCGGCGTGGTCCATCGAGGGCGTCCAGAACCAGAACTTCCTCGGCTCGGAGGACCTCGCCGGCGGCGACGCCGACGGCGACGGCTTCGACGACGTGGCCGTCACCGACCCCTGGTGGAACCCGACCGGGCTCACCGACGGGGGCCGCGTCCGCGTCTTCTACGGCGGCCCCGACGGCCTCGCCGCGTCCCCCGGCTGGTTCGTCGAGGGGACCCAGGCGGGCGGGTTCCTCGGGTCGGCCGCCGCGTTCGGCGACCTCGACAACGACGGCTACGCGGACCTCGCCGCCGGGGAGGGGCTGTGGGACGGCGCGACGGGCAGCAACGAGGGCCGCATCCGCGTCTTCGCGGGGAGCCCCGCGGGGCTCGCGCCGACCGCGACGTGGACCGTGGAGGGGGGCCAGACGAACGCCCGGCTGGGGCAGCTGGGGGCGCTCAACACCGGCGACTGGAACGGCGACGGGTACGCCGATCTGGCCGGCGGCGCGTGGAACTGGACGGGGCTCGCGACCGGCCTCGAGGAGGGGGCGGCGATGGTCTGGGAAGGCTCGGAGACGGGCCTCCCGGCCAGCGGCACGCCGGCCTGGTTCCAGGAGGGGGGGATGGCGGCGGCCCGCTACGGCTACCACCTCGACAACGCCGGCGACGTCGACGGCGACGGGTACGACGACCTCGTCATTGGCGCGGACCGGTGGATCGACCCCCTCACCAACCAGGGAGCGGCGTTCGTCTACGCCGGCGGCCCCTCCGGCCCCGACACGACGCCGCTGTGGACCGGCCTCGGGGACGTCGCGCAGTCCTACTACGGCCACCGCGTCAGCGGCGGCGGCGACATCGACGGGGACGGGTACGGCGACCTCGTCGTCGGGGCCTACGGGTTCGAGATCCCGGGCCGCGTCCACGTCCTCTACGGCGGTCCCTTCGGCCCCGACCCGTTCACCGAGGACCTGCTCGTGGGGCCCCCGGACACGGGCAACGGGTACTACTCGCAGCTCGGCCTCGCGATGGACGCGGGCGGAGACCTCGACGGCGACGGGCACGCCGACGTCCTCGCCGGCGACCGGGACGAGCCGGGCCAGACCGGCGGCGCCGCGTACGCCTACCCGGGCACCCCCGACGGCGTCGACTTCGGCTCCCTGTGGCGCACGTACTCGACCCCGACGAACTACCACTGGGCCACGGCCATCAGCCACCTCGGGGACGTCGACGGCGACGGGTTCGGGGACCTGAGCGTGCAGGACCCGTCGCACGGGACGGTCTCGCACTGGGAGGCCGGCCGCATCCACCAGTACGCCGGGGGGAGCGGCTTCACGGGCGAAGGCGGCGCCTTCCCGTGGCGCCCCCGCGCGCTCCAGGCGGGCACGTCGACGCCGATCGGACGCGGCGGCCTGGCGAGCACCAACGGCTTCGACGTCAGCATGTTCGCGGCCTCGCCGGCGGGCCGGGCGCGGGTCAAGCTCCAGGTCGAGGTGAAGGAGACGGGCGTCCCCTTCGACGGGACGGGGCTGGTCGAGACGGCGACGTGGACCGACACCGGCCCCGGCGGCGCGGAGCTGGTCGTCCCCGTCACCGGGCTGGTGGGCGGCGAGCCCCACCACTGGCGGGCGCGGATCGCGTTCGACCCGGCGCAGGCGGGGCCGTCCCGGTGGACCCGGTGGATGGCGGGCGATCCCGGCCACCCCGAGGGGGTCCACGTCCGGACCTTCCCCGACACCGACGGCGACGGCTGGAGCGACAGCGAGGACTGCGCGCCCGCGGACCCCACCGTGAACCCCGGCGCGGCCGAGATCTGCGACGGCCTCGACAACGACTGCGGCGACGACGTCGACGAGGACTTCGACGACGACGAGGACGGCTCGTTCGACGGCGACGACCCCGACTGCGCGGCCCTCCTCGACCCGTCGCTGCTCGACTGCGACGACGCCGACCCCGACGTCCACCCCGGCGCGTTCGAGTCCTGCGACGACGTCGACAGCGACTGCGACGGGTCGCTGACGGACGACGACTTCGAGGACCTCGACGGCGACGGCCTCCCCGACTGCGCGGACCCCGACGACGACGGCGACGGGCACGACGCGGTGGCCGACGGGGGCGCCGACTGCGACGACGAGGACGACGCCGTCCACCCGGACGCGGACGAGGTCTGCGACGGCGTCGACGACGACTGCGACGGCGACCTCGTCGGCGACTTCGACGACCTCGACGGCGACGCCCTCCCCGACTGCGCCGACCCCGACGCCGACGGGGACGGACACGACGCCGAGTCCGTTGGGGGGGCGGACTGCGACGACCTCGACGCCACCATCCACCCCGACGCCGACGAGCTCTGCGACGGCCGCGACACCGACTGCGACGGCGACCCCGGCCCCGACGAGCTGGACGTCGACGACGACCAGTACTTCACCTGCGGCGGAGAGCGCGAGCCGGACTGCGACGACACGCGCGCCGACGTCCACCCGGGGGCCGACGAGGTCTGCGACGGCGCCGACAACGACTGCGACGGCGCGATCGAGACCCCCGAGGCGCAGCCCGCGCTGGACTGGGACGACTACTGGCTCGACCTCGACGGCGACACGTGGGGGAACGAGAGCCAGCCCCACGACCCGAACCCCCAGTGCGCCCCCCCGGACGGGTACGTCGACCGGAGCGGCGACTGCAACGACGGGGAGGCGAGCGTCCACCCCGAGGCGAACGAGATCCCCGACAACGGCGTCGACGAGGACTGCGACGGCGAAGACGCGACGTCCGCCGAGGAGGACGCCGCCGCCTCCGCGCCGGGGCTGGACTGTGGCTGCACGAGCGCACGGCGAGCGAGCGCGGGCGGGGCGCGGCTGGGGTTGGGGGTGCTGTTGGTGGGGGCGGCGTCCGCCGCGTCGTCGTCGTCATCGTCGTCGTCGGCGAAGTCGTCGTCGTCGCCGGCCGCGTCGTCGTCGTCACCCGCGTCGTCGTCGTCGTCGTCGAAGGGGTCGTTGTCCTCCTGGCCCACGATGTCCGGGTTGCCCAGCAGCCCCTCGCACGCGAGGAGCGTGAACAGCGCCAGGAGCACCAGCCATCGGAGGACGTTCGTCACGCCCTCCATTCTTACAGACCGCAACCTTGCTAATCTGTAACAAGTGGAGCGCGTGCGCCTCGGGGAGACCGTCGTGGAGCTGGCCTCGGGGCGAGTGGAAACGCCGGACGGAGCCTACGTCCTGCCCGATCGGGAGCGCGAGATCCTGGTGCTCCTGGCGCGCGAACCGGGCGAAATTCTTCCCCGCGAGGCGCTCGGCGGCGGGGGTCCCTCGCGGGCGGCGGACATGGCCGTCAGCCGGCTCCGCAAGAGCCTGGGGGCGGCGGGGCGGCGCATCGCCACGGTGCGGGGGCGCGGCTACCGGCTGGAGATCGACGACGAGCGGAGCGCGCCGGCGCTGGACCTGGGGTGGGGGCGGCTCGAGACGGAGATCCGCCGCGTCCGCCTCCGCGACCGCGTCGTCCGACTGACCGAGCAGCAGACGCGCCTCCTCGAGATCCTCGCGAAGGCCCCCGGGACGCCTCTCGCCCGGGCCGACGTGAGCCGCGGGCTGTGGGGGTCGGCCACCCGCCCCGAGCGCCTCGACCTGCTCGTCCACCGCCTCCGCGTCCGCCTCGAGGACGACCCCGCCCACCCCCGCTTCGTCATCTCCCTGCGCGGCCGCGGCCTCGTCCTCCTAGACGCCCGCCCCGCCGGGACGAAGGCGGCCGCGCCGGTCCGTGCCGGCGACCTCGTGGGCCGGGACGCCGAGCTGAGCCGGGTCGCCGCGCTCCTCGACGACGACGCCCGCCGCGTCCTCGTCCACGGGCCGCCGGGGATCGGCAAGTCCGCCCTCGCCCGGTCCGCGGTGGCGGCGTGGACCGCAGGCCTCCACCCCCAGGAGCACGCGTTCGTCGACCTGCACGGCGTCCGCGACGCCCGCGAGGCCGAGGGGCGGCTCGTCGCCGCGCTGGGGATGGAAGATCTGTCCGACGACGACGTCGTGCAGCGCGCCCTGGGGGCCCGCGGCGAGCTCCTCCTCGTCGTCGACGGCGCCCTCCCCGAAGAGCTCGCGGCTCGGCTCGGGGCGTGGATCGACGCCGTCCCCACCCTCCACGCGCTGGTCGCCGCCCGCGACCCCGCCAAGGGGTGGCCGGTCGTCGAGCTCGGGGGCCTGTCGGACGCCGACGCGCGGACGCTGCTGGAGCGGACCGCGGGCCACCCGCTGGACGACTCGGTGGACCGGATCTGCCGCCGCGTCGACGGGAACCCCCTCGCCCTGGAGCTCCTCGGCAAGGGGCTCCGGACGGCGAGCGCCGCCGACGTCTACCGCCGCCTGGAGGTCCCCCTCACCCCGCTCCGCCGCGCGTGGAAGGCCGCCCTGGACGACCTGTCCGACGCCGACCGCCGCTGCGTCCTCGCCCTCAGCGCGTTCCGGCGGCCGTTCGCGGGCGACGACGTCGGCCCCGTGGCGGGCCTCGACCGAGACGCGGCGACGGGCGCGGTCGACCGCCTCGTCGGCCGCTCCGTCCTCCAACGGACCGACGGGGACGGCCTCCAGCTCCCCCTCGCCGCGCGCGAGCTCCTCCGCGCCGACCTCCGCCGCCACCCCGACCGGCGGACGCTGCGGGAGGCCTACCGCGCCCGCAGCGGCGTGGTCCTGGCGCGGATCGTCGGCGCGATCGAGACGCGCGGCGGGCCGGCGCTGGACGAACTGGAGCTCCGGTGGCCGGACCTCGACGCCTCGCTGGACGTCGGCGAGACGGGCCCCCCCGGCGACCCCGTCCGCCTCGCCGAGCTGGCCCGCCGCTGCACCGAGCGGGTCCCCAAGCTGCGGCGCGAGCACTGGAGCGAGTGCCTGCTCGAGGCCGCCGCCCGCGACGACGTCCCCGCCGCAGACCGCGCCGCCTGCCTGCGTGCCGTCCACACCCTGGACTGGGCCGACATGACGCAGGCGGAGCGGGGGACGATGCTTCGGCAGGCGCTCGCCTTCGCGGTCGCGGGGGACGACGCCGTCCGGGCCGCCGCCGTCGCCGCCGAGCTGGCCTCGATCGTCGGCTTCACGGTGGACGTCGCGCAGGCGCGGCAGCTCCTCCGGGCGCACCCGATCCCCGCCGACGCGCCCCCCGACGAGCACGTCCGCCGCCTCCGCCACGTCGGACGCCTGACGCTTTGGGAGGGGAAGCCCGAGGCGGGGATTCCGCGGCTCCAGGAGGCCGTCGAGATCGCCGAACAGGTCGGCCTCCCGCTGCTCGAGGCGCGCTGCCGGATGTGGCTCGGGCACACGATCAGCGTCGCGTCGGGGTCCGCCGAGGCCGAGCACCACCTCCGCCGCGCCGTCGCCCTGTGCGTCCGCCACGGCCTCCCCGAGCAGCAGATCTCGGCCACCCACCGGCTGTCCCAGCACCTCCTCCGGCTGGGCCTCCGCGCCGAGGCGGCCGAGCTGCTGGAGAGGTCCCTGGACGCCGCCGTCCGCGCGGGCCTGCCCAGCCAGGAGGAGCAGGCGGCGGGGACGCTCGGCTACCTCCTCATCGGCCAGGGACAGCTCGACGCCGCGATCCGCCACCTCGACCGCACCATCGAGATGGCCCGCGGCCACGGCAGCCCCCGCGCGATGTACGTCGCCCTGTCGAACCGCGGCCTCGCCCGCGCGCTCCACGACCGGGCAAGCGACGCGGTGACGGACCTGGAGGAGGCGCTCGCGATCGAGGGCGTCGTCGGCTGGTACCGGGCGCTCACGCTCAGCTACCTCGCCGTGGCACGGCGCCTCGGCGGGGGCGGAGAGGACGCGGTCGCGGCCGCAGACGAAGCGCGGGCCGCCTGCGAGGGCCTCGACCACCCCAACGCGCCCGAGCTGGCGCGCTGGCTCACCCTCGTCGGGGACGCGGACCCGGCCGCGATCGCCGAGCAGGTCGGGGGCTACGACGGCGGCGCGGAGGTCGAGGGCGTCGTGCTGGGGCTGCGGCGGATCGCCGGCCGCAGCTGACTACTCGCAGGTGATCGTCAGCGAGACGGTGTCCGTCGACGTCGCCCCGAGGCAGTCGGTCACCGTCAGCGTCGCCTCGGCGGACTCCGTGTAGGGGAGCGACGGGGGGTACGTGGAGACCGTCGCCACGGGGGCGACCGCGCTCGCGTCGTCGAACGCGATCGAGCCGCTCGTCACCGTCCACGCGTACGTCAGCGGATCGAGGTCGCCGTCCACCGTCTCCCCGCCGTCCAGCGCGAAGCCGTACTCGCAGAGGTCGCAGACGAGGTTGCCGTACGCGTCGAGGTAGCAGGACGCGTCGGTGGTGACGTCCTGCTCGGGGCCCGCGTCGGCGACGGGGGCCGAGTTCGTGGGCCGGTCGGCGACGGGGACGGCGACCACGTCGAAGTCGGACGGCCCGAGGCCCGCCCACGCCTCCAGCTCGACGACGTAGACGCCGGCCACGTCGGGGACGAACCAGGCGATCGCGGCGTCGGGCGGCGCGACCGCGTCGGCGGCCACGGACGACGTCGGCGGGGTCGCCACCACGGACCACGCGTAGTCCAGCGGGACGCCCTGGGGGTGGGTCGAGCCGGACGCGTCCACCTCGACGGCGTTGCACGTCCAGGCCGGCGACGACGCGACCGCGAGGGCGCTGGGCGGCGGGTTGTCGACGGCCCCGTCGCAGTCGTCGTCCACGCCCACCTCGCCGGGTTCGTCGCTCGCGAACGGGCCGATGTTCGCGTCGTCGTCGTCGCAGTCGCCGGCGCAGGCGAGGACGCCATCCCCGTCGAGGTCGACCTCGTCGGGAGCCGCGGACCCGTCGCAGTCGTTGTCGATGCCGTCGCACGCTTCCCCCGCGCCCGGGTAGACGAGCTCGTCGCTGTCGTCGCAGTCGCCCGCGCAGACCGGCGCGGGGTCCCCGTCGGCGTTGGCCTCGTCGGCCGGGAGGGAGCCGTCGCAGTCGGTGTCGAGGCCGTCGCACGCCTCGGCCGCGCCCGGGTAGGCGCCGGCGTCGTCGGGCTCGCAGTCGCCGTCGCACTCGGTCACCCCGTCGCCGTCCGAGTCGATCTCGTCGTCGGGGATCACCCCGTCGCAGTCGTCGTCCTCCCCGTTGCACGCCTCCGCGCCCACGCCGGGGTTGATCGCCGCGTCGAGGTCGTCGCAGTCGTCTTCGCAGCCGCGGTAGCCGTCGCCGTCGAAGTCGACCTCGTCGGGGGGGACGCTCCCGTCGCAGTCGGTGTCGATGCCGTCGCACGCCTCGACCGCGCCGGGGAGGACCTCGGCGTCCCCGTCGGCGCAGTCGCCGTCGCACACCGCGAGGCCGTCGCCGTCGGCGTCGAGCTCGTCGCCGGGGATGACCGAGTCGCAGTCGTCGTCCTCGCCGTTGCACAGCTCCGGGGCCCCCGGGTAGACGGTCGCGTCGCCGGGGACGCAGTCGCCCTCGCAGTCCATCCAGCCGTCCCCGTCGGCGTCGTCCTCGTTGCTGGGGACGGTGCCGTCGCAGTTGTCGTCGATGGTGTTGCACAGCTCGGTCGCGCCGGGCCGGCGGGAGGGGTCGAGGTCGTCGCAGTCGCCGCCGCAGACCAGGAAGCCGTCTCCATCGAGGTCGACCTCCTCCTCGTGGGGGGCCCCGTCGCAGTCGTCGTCCTCCCCTTGCAGAGCTCGGTCTGGCCGGGGAAGACGTCTTCGTCGAGGTCGTCGCAGTCCGCGTCGCAGGTGGTAACGCCGTCGCCGTCGAGGTCGCGCTGGTTGAGGGTGATGTCCTCGTCGTCGCAGTCGTCGTCGGCGGTCCCCTCGATCCCGTCCTCGCCGCAGACGGTCGTGCCGTCGCCGTCGGCGTCCACCGCGCAGGGGTCGGG
>CAYFOA010000060.1:0-33579 GCA_964344575.1 uncultured Rickettsiales bacterium
CGCGACCGACGACGACGACGCGACCGACGACGACGACGCGGCCGACGACGACGACGCGGCCGACGACGACGACGCGACGGACGACGACGACGCGGCCGACGACGACGACGCGGCCGACGACGACGACGCGTCCGATGACGACGACGCGTCCGACGACGACGACGCCACCCCCGCCGACATCGACGACCCCGACGTCACCCTGGCCGCCACCCCCGATCCCGCGAACGTCGGCGACCTCGTCACCTTCACGGTCACCGCGTCGGACGACGTCGGCGTGGTCGCCACGGACCTCGAGCTCGACGGGACCCCGCTCGCCCTGAGCGGCGGCTCGGCCACCTGGACGGCCACCACCTGCGGCCTCCACGACGCGATCGCGTCCGCCACCGACGCCGCCGGCAACGTCAGCTACGCCTACGAGGAGGTCCAGGTCGTCGACCCCGCCGACGGCGTCGGCCCCACCGTCTCGCTGAGCGCCCCCGCCGACGGCTCCACCCTGACGTGGCTCACCGACATCGTCGGCACCGTCAGCGACGGCGGCAACCTCGCCGAGTGGACCGCGACCCTCACCCCCGCGGACGGCGGCGCCCCCTTCGAGGTCGGCTCCGGCACGAACGAGGTCACCGGCGGCGTCATCGGCCAGCTCGACCCCACGCTGGTCCTCGAGGGGCCGTACACGCTGAGCCTGTCGGCGGTCGACTGCGGCGGCAACACCACCACCATCGCCGTCGGGGTCGTCGTCGAAGGGCCGCCGTCCCCCGGCCTCTACACGATCAGCTTCGAGGACATGCGCGTCCTCACCGGCGGCATCGACCTCCAGGTCGTCCGCACCTACGACTCCCGCGAGCGCAACGTCAGCGGCGACTTCGGCTGGGGCTGGACCCTGGAGCTGTTCCGCGGCGACTGGGACAAGACCGTCCCCGAGTGGGACGCGGGCTGGTCGATCAACCCCTGCGGCTTCCTGTGCAACGAGATCGTCGCCGACGAGTCGTCCCTGCTGACCCTCGACCTCGGCGGCGGCCGCCAGGAGCACTTCGCGTTCACGCCGTTCTGCACCGACCCCTTCTGCGGGTACATGGAGGCGAGCTACACGTCGATCACGACCCCCGGGGCGACGGTCACCCCGCTGGACGCCGACGTCACCCTCGACCTCGTCAGCGACCAGCTGTGGGAGCTCTACGCGGCCGTCCCCTACGACCCCCAGGAGTTCGAGTTCGCGTTCCCCGACGGCAGCTCGATGATCGTCGGCCCCGGCGGCGTCGAGGAGCTGACCGACCCCGCGGGGAACACCATCTCCTTCGACGGCTCCTCCATCACCAACAGCGACGGCGCGGTCATCTCCATCGCCCGCAGCGGCGGCCTCATCACGTCCGTCACCGACCCCCTCGGCAACGCCGTCACCTACGGCTACGACGGCGACGGCCGCCTCGTCGAGGTCACCGACCGGGAGGGGAACGTCACCACGATCGAGTACGACGCGTTCTTCCCCCACCTCGTCGAGGAGATCCTCGGCCCCGACGGGCTCACCCAGGACAGCAACGTCTTCGACGCCGACGGCCGCCTCGTCCAGCAGTGCAACATCGACGGCGAGTGCGTCGAGTACGTCCACGACCTCGCCGGGCTGACCGAGACGATCATCGACCGCTCGGGCCGCTCCACCGTCCTGCAGTACGACACCGCCGGCAACGTCCTCAGCGACACCGACGACCTCGGCAACGTCCGCTCCTGGACGTGGGACGGCGACGGCCACCCGACCTCGTACACCGACGCCGCGGGCAACGTCGCCGACTACACCTACAACAGCTACGGGGCGCAGACGTCGGAGACGATCACCGTCGGCGGCGTCCCCCGGACGCGCTCCTGGGGGTTCGACGGCTCGGGGAACATGACGTCGTTCACCAACCCCGCCGGGGACACGACGTCGTTCTCGTTCAACTCCGCCCGCAAGCCGACCTCGGGCACGAACGGCGCCGGGGACAGCGAGAGCTACAGCTACGACTCGGCGGGCCGCATCACGGGCCTGACCGACGCCGACGGCCGGACCACCACCTACGCCTACGACTCCGCCGGGCGCGTCGCGACGATGACCGACGGCGAGGGGCGGGCGATCGGCTTCGCGTACGACTCCCTGGGGCGCCTCACCGACACGACGGTCGCGCTGGGGACGCCGGACGAGGCGACCATCACGCGCGTCATCAGCCCCAACGGCAACCTCGCCGAGCTGATCGACCCGCTGGGCAACGTCACGACGTTCGAGCACGACGCGATCGGCCGCCCCACCGCGGTCACCGACCCCAACGGCAACACCACCGAGTACACCTACGACACCTCGGGCCAGGTCGCGTCCGTCGTCCACGCCGACGGCAGCAGCAGCTCCGCCGTCTACGACGCCGACGGCCGCCTCGAGGAGTTCACCGACCCCGACGGGAACACCACCAGCTACACGCGCGACGCGGCCGGGCGGATGACGTCGGTCGCGCTGCCGGACGGCGAGGTCATCGACTGGGTCCTCGACCCCAACGGCAACACGACCCAGATCAACGGCCCCCTCGGGCGGACCGTCGACTACGTGCTGGACGAGCGGGGGGACGTGGTGTCGGCGTCGCTCGACGGCAACACGACGACGTACGAGTACGACGCCGCGGGGCGGCTCGCGTCCCTCGTCGACGCCGAGGGGCAGCAGATCGACTACCACTACGACTCCGCCGGCCGCCTCACCGGGGCGACGTACGGCGTCGGCACGGCGGACGAGTACACGGTCTCGCAGTCCTTCACCCCGTCCGGCCGGACCCTCACCATGGCCGACGCCCTCGGACGGGAGTGGTCGCTGGACTACGACGACGCGGGCCAGGCGCAGGCGCTGACCTCGCCGGACGGGGACGTCGTCGCGCTCGACTGGGACGGCCGCGGCAACCTCATCGGGGTCACCGACGCCGCCGGCCTGACCACCGCCTGGGACTACGACCTCACCGACCGCGTCGTCGGCCGGGTCCTCCCCAGCGGCGCGTCGGAGGCGTGGATCCGTGACCCCGTCGGCAACCCGGCGCAGCACGTCGACTTCGACGGCGGCACGACCACCCGCACCTACGACGCGATGAACCGGGTCACCCAGGAGGTGCTCCCGGACGGCACGACGTACGACTTCGGCTACACGCCCGGCGGCCGCCGCGACGAGGTCGCCGACGCGCGCGGCACCGAGACGACGACCTACGACCCGCGCGGCAACGTCGCCTCGGTCGTCCACCCCGACGGCAGCAGCATCGCCTACGCCTGGAACGAGGTCGGCCAGCTCGCCTCGCGCACGGTCACCGTCGGCGGCACGCCCCACACCACGGCCTTCGCGTACGACCCCTGGGGCCGGGTGACGTCGGTCACCGACCCCGCCGGCGGGGTCACGCTCTACGAGTTCGACACGGACGGCCGCCCCCTCGCGATCGACCACGCCAACGGCTACGCGACGGAGTACACGTACGACTTCGCGGGCCGCCTCGCGTCGCTCGAGCACCTCCAGCCCAGCGACGGCGAGGCCTCGCTGTCGTTCGACATCACCTACGACGGGAGCGAGGTGAGCACGGTCGTCGAGGCGGACGGGGCGACGGTCTCCTACGTCCACGACGGGACCGGCCGCCTCGCGTCGGTGGCGCGCACCGGGACCGACGCGTTCACGGACGACTTCACCTGGGACGGGGCCGGCAACATCGTCGCCGCGGAGCGCGACGGCAGCCCCGAGACGTGGACCTACGACGGCGACGGCCGGCTGCTCGGAAGGGGGGCCGCCACGTACACCTGGGACGCCTCGGGGCGCGCGCAGTCACGCGACGACGGCGCGCTGCTGGAGGCGGACTGGGAGGCGCAGCGGCTGGTCGGGTTCGGCGGCGACGGCCCCGCGATCGACCTCGCGTACGACGCCGACGGCTTCCTCGTCACGCGCATCGAGGACGGCATCGCGACGCACTACCTGTGGGACAAGACCGGCACGGTGCCCCGGCTGGCGGCCACCTACGACGACTCCGGCGCCCTCCTCGACCACTTCGTGTGGGACACCACGGGGCTGCTCCAGATCCACGACGGCGGCGGCGGCGTGAGGACGGTCCTGCGCGACCGCCGCCAGTCCGTCCGCGGCCTCGCCGACGGGACCGGCGCGCTGACCGACACCTGGAACTACGACGCCTGGGGGCAGCCGCTGTCCCACACCGGGTCCAGCGAGCAGCCGTACGGCTTCGGCGGCATTCTCTGGGACGAGTCCACCGGCCTCTACTACGCGCAGCAGCGCTGGTACGACGCCGAGGCGGGGCGGTTCCTGAGCATGGACGCGCTCCACGGCAACCCCGAGGCGCCGCTGTCCTTCAACCCGTTCGTCTTCGGGCTCGGCGACCCCGTCCACTACCTCGACCCCACCGGCCTGGAGTTCAGCCTCGCCGGCCTGACGGTCAACCTGGCCATCCGGATCACGCTGTACGCGATGGTCGGCACGGCGATCGCGAAGGCCTGGATCTACGTCCAGCGGTTCATCTACGAGACGCTCGGGGGGAAGGTCCACAAGTGGAAGGCGATGGTCTTCAAGGCCGGGGTGTCGGTGGACCTCCAGAAGTTCGGCGCGGGCAACGGCTGGAGCGGCGGCGCGGAGGGGGCGCTGGCCTACCACTGGGTCGACCAACCCCAACCCGGAGACCCGTTCGGACACGCGCTCTCGCTCCGCCTCACGGGCAAGCTCGGCTACGGCATCTCGGGGAGCTTCGACAAGCTGTTCGGGAAGGTCGAGGACGCGGCCGGCAAGGCGGTGAAGTTCGAAGGGATCAGCGGGACGACGCCGTGGAAGCCCGAGGGCTGGGAGACCTACAACATGGGCATCTCGTGGCTGTACGACTGGCCGATCTCGGGGCCGCCGTCGCCGTGGGCGTTCAACGGGCAGTACATGTCGTCGACGGTCGGCAAGGTCGGCGTCAGCGCCCTCTTCGGGCTCGTCGGGGGGAGCTTCACGCTGATCAGCCACACGCTGATCTGGCAGGGGATCGTGATCTCCGCGGACGGCGGCGGTGCCTTCTTCGGGGGCAAGTCGATCATCGACTTCGACAGCGGCTGGAAGATCCCCTGGGACAAGATCAGCGAGAACATCGGCGAGAACGCGCTGACGAAGGACTTCCACGAGAAGGGGAACATCCTCGAGCTCGTCGAGGGGGAGGCGAAGGCGTTCGAGCTGCAGGGGGGGCCGTCGATCCTGCTCGGTCCGTGGTCGGCGGACGAGGTCGACAGCTCGACGTCGACGCCCTGACGCGGGGGCAGGGGCGCCGGGGGGCGGCTACTCCATCGGGGGCGGCGGGGCGTCGTCTTCGCCGCCGCCTTCGTCGTCGCCGCCGAACCCCTCGTCGAGGATCTGGTCGGCCATCCCGTCGGCCTCGTCCAGGGCGCCCGCGTACAGCGCCTCGGCGATGGCCTGGGCGGCGGTGGCGAGCTCCTCGTGGGCGCGCCGGATGCCCTCGATGTGGCCCGCCTTGATCGCCCCCTGGGCCTTCGTGATCGCCTCCCGGATCGACATCAGGTCCTCGAACGGGATCGCGTCGCCGTACTCGTCGAGCGACCGCTCGGTGGTGTAGAGCAGGCCGTCGAGCTCGTTGCGCGCCTCGGCCACCTCCTTGCGGACGGCGTCGTCCTCGCGGTGCTGCTCGGCCTCGCGGATCATCGCCTTGATGTCGTCCTCGGACAGACCCGAGTTGGAGACGACGCGGACGGCCTGCTTGCGGCCCGTGCCGAGGTCCTTCGCCGCGACGTTGAGGATGCCGTTGGCGTCCAGCTCGAAGCTGACCTCGATCTGCGGCATGCCGCGGGGCGCCGGCGGGATCCCCGTCAGCTCGAAGCGGCTCAGCGACTTGTTGTCGTCCACCATCTCGCGCTCGCCCTGGGCGACGTGGACGTTGACCATCGGCTGGTTGTCCTGCGCGGTGGTGAAGATCTCCGACCGCTTCGTCGGGATGGTGGTGTTGCGCGGGATCATCACCTGGAAGACGCCGCCGGCCGTCTCGATGCCGAGGCTCAGGGGGGTGACGTCGAGCAGGAGGACGTCCTTCGTGTCGCCCGCCAGCACCGACCCCTGCACGGCCGCGCCGCTGGCGACGACCTCGTCCGGGTTGACCGACGTGTTCGGCGGCTTGCCGAAGAACTCCGCCACCAGCTCGCGGACCTTGGGCATCCGCGTCATGCCCCCCACGAGGAGCACGTCGTCCACGTCCGCCGCGCTCACCCCGCCGTCGTCCAGCGCCTTCTGGCAGGGCGCCTTCACGCGCTCCAGGAGCGGCGCCACCATGCCCTCGAACTGGGCCCGCCCGAGCTCCACCTTGAGGTGCCGCGGCCCCTGCTCGTCGACCGTGATGAACGGCAGGTTCAGCGTCGTCTCCAGCGCCGACGACAGCTCGTGCTTCGCCTTCTCCGCCGCCTCCTTGAGGCGCTGCAGGGCGATCGTGTCCTCGCGGAGGTCGATGCCCGTCTCCTCCTTGAACACCCCGAGGCAGTGGTCCATGAGGTGCTGGTCGAAGTCCTCGCCGCCGAGGAAGGTGTCCCCGGACGTCGACTTCACCTCGAACACGCCGTCGTGCAGCTCGAGGATCGAGATGTCGAAGGTGCCGCCGCCGAGGTCGAACACGGCGATGCGCCCCTCGGCGTCGGTGTCGACGCCGTACGCCAGCGCCGCCGCCGTCGGCTCGTTGATGATCCGGAGGACCTCCAGCCCCGCGATCTTCCCGGCGTCCTTGGTCGCCTGCCGCTGGCTGTCGTTGAAGTACGCGGGGACCGTGATGATGGCCCGATCGACCGACTCGCCGAGGTAGTCCTCGGCCGTCTTCTTGATCTGCTCGAGCACGATCGCGCTGACCTGGGGAGGGCTGAGCGGCTTCTCGCCGACCTGGACCCAGGCGTCCCCGTTCTCGGCCTCGACGATCCGGAAGGGGGACGTCTCGCTGGCCTTCTTGACCTCCGGCTCGACGAACCGGCGGCCGATGAGGCGCTTGATGGCGAAGAGGGTGTGGTCCGGGTTGGTGACGGCCTGGCGCTTCGCGATCTGGCCGACCAGCCGATCCCCCTCCTCCGTGAACGCGACGACCGAGGGCGTGGTGCGGCTCCCCTCGCTGTTGGGGATGACGACGGCCTCGCCGCCTTCGACGATGGCCACGCACGAGTTGGTCGTGCCGAGGTCGATGCCGATGATCTTGCCGGGCATGGATGCTCCTGATTCCTCGTCGGTCGCTTACTTGGCCTTCTTCGCGGTCGTCTTCTTCTTGGCCGCGGGAGCCTTCTTCTTGGCCGCCGGCGCCTTCTTCTTGGCCCCGGCCTTGGCGGTGGTCTTCTTCTTCGTAGCCGCCTTCTTCTTGGCCGGCGCCTTCTTCTTCGGGGGCTGCTTGGGGCCCTGGCTCACCGTCACCATGGCGGCCCGCACGAGGCGCCCGTTGAGGGTGAAGCCGGCCTGCATCTCGCCGATGATCCCGCCCGCGGCGATCTTGGCGTGGTGCTCCTGGCCGACGGCCTCGTGGAACGTCGGGTCGAACTCCGTCCCCGGGGAGCTGTCCACCGGCTCGACGCCGCACCGCTTCAGGGCGCCGCGGAACTGGCCCAGGATCATCTCGACGCCCTGGCCCAGGGGCGAGTCCTTCTGCTCGCCGGCGTGGTCGAGGGCCCGCTCGAGGTTGTCGAAGACGCCGAGGAACTCCTTGATGACCTTCTCGCCGGCGAACTTCTGCTGCTCGCCGCGCTCGCGCTCGGAGCGCTTCCGAAACGACTCGAACTCCCGGCCGATGTTGGCCGACTGGCGGGCCGCCGCGACGAGCTGCTGCTCCAGCGTCTCGACCCGCTCCTCCGAGGTCCGGAGCTCGAGGTCGCGGGTGGACAGGAGGCGGGACAGCTCCGCGATCTGGGCGCGGTTGCGGGAGAGCTCCTCGGCGGCGGGGTCGACGGCGCCGGAGTCGTCGCCCATGGCGAGGATCTCCTCGTCGTCGTCCTCGTCCGCGATCTCGGGGAAGGCGAGGTCGGAGTCCGCGTCGCTGAAGCCGCCGAAGCTGGCGGCGAGGAGCTGCTCCATCTCCTTCTGCAGCTCGGCGTCGTCGTCGACGCCGTCGACGGCGTCGTCGGCGAGCGCCGCCTTGAGCTCGGCGTCGAGGTCGTCCACCGTCGACGTCGCCTTCTTCGTCTTCTTCTTCTTGGTCTTCCGGCTGGACTTCGCCCGTTTCTTCTTCGGCTTCTCCTCGGCGTCGAGCGACTTCAGGAAGTCGAGGTCGTCGATCGAGAACTCGGGGCCGTGGTCCGGCTCGCCGTCGGCCGCGTCGGCCGCGTCGGCCGGCGCGGGCTCCTCGCCGGTGTCCGCGCCCGCGAAGGTCTCGTCGTCGATCATGAAGTGGATCGACTGGTCGGCGTCCGCCTCGTCGTCCAGGTCGAAGTAGCCGTCCTCGTCCATGGGGGGCGCCGGCGCGGCCGCCTTGGCGCCGCCCTTCTTCTTCTTGGCGCGCTCCTCCGTGGCCGCGAGCGCCTCCGCGAACAGGCTGTCGAGGTCGTCATCCAGGGTCAGGACGTCCTTGGCCTTGGCCTTGGCGGCGTTCTGTTGCTGCTTCGCCAACCAGTCCCTCCGAACCCACAGCCTAGCGTGACTGCGATCCAGGCGTCCGCAGGGGCGCCTGATTTGGGAAATTCAGATTATCGGTTACGGCTGCCCTGTCAACCGCAGCGACAGCCCCTCTACCAGTGAATCCAAAAGGATTACGGAGCCTTCCTCGACCCGCAACCGGGGGCCTTCACTTAGCAGGATCCCGCGCGCGCGAGCAGCTTGCAAGGCGGGCCCGCAGGCCTCCTCCAGGGACTGCCCGAAGCGGGCCTCGAAGCGGTCGAGGTCGACACCGGCCGACGTCCGGAGGCCCAGCATGATCGACTCGGTCATCGCTTCGGCGCGCCCCAGCTGCTCCGCTCCGGCCTCGGGGCGATCGCCTCGTTCGACGGCCGCCGCGTAGGCCTTCGGGACCCGGAGGTTCCAGTACCGGCGGCCGAACGACGGGGTCCCGTCGCCCGGCTCGAAGCCGTGGGCGCCGGCCCCGCAGCCGAGGTAGGCGCCGCCCTCCCAGTAGACCCGGTTGTGGCGGCACTCGGACCCCGGGCGGGCGAAGTTGCTGACCTCGTAGCGGATCAGCCCGGCGGCCGCGGTCCGCTCCACGGCGCGCTCGTACATCGCCGCCTGGGTCTCCTCGTCGGGGAGCGGCAGGCTCCCGGCGGCGCGCCACCGGGCGAAGGGGGTGCCGTCCTCGATGGTGAGGTTGTAGAGCGAGACGTGCGTCGCGCCGGAGCCGAGCGCCTCGTCGAGGTCGGCGTCCCAGAGGGCGAGGGTCTGCCCGGACAGGCCGTAGATGAGGTCGACGTTCAGCTCGGTGAAGCCGGCCGCGGGGGCGGCGGCCAGCGCGGCGCGGGTCTCGCCGACGTCGTGGAGGCGGCCGAGGCCCGCGAGCAGCTCGGGCTGGAACGTCTGGCAGCCGACGGTGAGGCGGGTCACGCCGGCGTCGCGGAAGGCGGCGAGGCGGTCGACGTCGACGGTGCCTGGGTTCGCCTCCAGGGTGATCTCGGCGGGCGCCCCCGCGAGGTCGACGAGCGCGGCGACGTCCCCCGGATCGAGCAGGGACGGCGTCCCCCCGCCGAAGTAGAGCGTGTCGAACCGGACGACGTCGGACGTACCGATGCGGTGGCGCAGCTCCTCCTTCAGCGCGGCGACGTAGCGGGGCCGCTGGTCGTCGATCCCCGCGTAGGTGTTGAAGTCGCAGTACGGACACTTGATCCGGCAGAAGGGGATGTGCAGGTAGATTCCCGTGGGCACGGCGCCCATCCTGCGCCCGCGGGAGTCCCGATGCGAGCCCTGGTTGTCCTGGCGGTGCTGCTGACGGGGTGCGCGACGACGCGCGGGGTCCCCCTGCCCGTCGCCGCGCCGGTGCTCGTGGTGGCCGCGGACGCGGACGACGACGGGGACGCCGAGGCGCGGGAAGCCGACGCGCTCCGGGCGCTGACGCAGGCGCCGGTCCGGGCGTGGCCGGGGGACGCGGAGCCGGCCCTGTGGGCGGAGCTGTCCGGTGACGGCGCCGAGCGGGTCGAGCGGGCCCGCGCCGCCGCGGAAGAGCGCCGGCTCCCCTGGCTGCTCGTGCTGGACGAAGACGGAGTGTGGCTCGAGACGACGCGGCACGGCGACGTCGTGTGGCGCGCGCGGGGCCGGCGCCGGGGGGACGCGGGGGCGGCGGCGGCGCTCCGGCGGTGGATGCGGGACCGCGACGGGGCCCCCTTCGGGCCGGCCCGGCTGGCGTCGGCGGAGGAGCTCGGGCGCCTCCGGCGGCTGGCCGCGCGGGGCGAGTTCGAGGCCTGGGGCGAGGCCACCGACGCCCTGTGGCGGACGTACCGGGGCGACCCCGCCGTCCTCACCCACGCGCACCTCTACGCGTCGCTGTTCCGGTCCTGGGACGAGGACCTCGACCCCGCGCTGGACATCGGCCGGAGCCTCGTCCCCCACGCCGAGTCGGAGTACCTGGCGATCGCGCTGGCGGCGCAGGCGGCGGGGAGCCCGGGGTTCGCGAGCAAGGTCTGGCGGGTGCTGGTGGACGTCTACCCGGAGCGGCTCGACTACCACCGCGGCCTGGCGGACGTCCTCGACCTGCTGGAGCTCCCGGAGGAGGCGCTGGCGGCCTGCCGCGGGGGGCGGGCGCAGGCTCCACGTGATGCGATCCTGGCCATCCCCAAGGGGACGCCGCCGGACGCCCGTCCGGACGCGCTCCCCTACGCGGACCTGGCGTTCTGCGAGGGGTACTTCCTGTTCGAGGACCGGGAGTGGGAGCTGGCGGCGCTGGCGTACGAGGACGCGATCACGATCTACGAGGCGACGGACCGGTTCGAGGAGCTGGGGGAGGCGCTGAACAACGCCGGGGTGGCGATGGTGCAGGCGGACCGTCCGCTGATCGGGTCGCGCACCCTCCGCAAGGCGGTGGACGTCCGCGAGGAGCTGGGGGCGTCGCTGCCGCTGGCGAACTCCCGCTACAACCTGGGCCGCGCGCTGGACGAGGCAGGGAGGCCGGGGCCGGCGCGGTTGAGCCTGGAGCGGGCGGCGGAGGACTACCGCTCCGCGGGCGCGTACGCCGACGCGATCGAGACGCTGACGGAGACGCTGGACCTGCACGTCCAGGAGGGCGACCGGGACGGCTTCGAGCGGCGCGGCGTGGCGATCCTGGCGGAGCTGGAGGACCGCCCCGAGTCGGAGGAGCGGGCCACCCTCCAGGGGGACGCCTGGTTCGCGCTGGGGCAGGGCCGCACGGAGTTCGACGACTACGAGGGCAGCCTGGCCGCGTTCTTCCGCTCGCTGCGGCTGTGGCAAGAGCTCGGCAAGAAGCTGGAGGAGGGGCAGACGCACTACTCGATGGCGCTGCCCCACCTGGCGATGCTGGAGCTGGAGGAGGCCTGGACGGACCTCGTCAACGCGCTCCAGATCTCGGTCGATCTGGGGGACAGCAGCTCGATCCTCGCGATCCGGACGCAGCTCGCCCAGATCGCCGACCTCTTCGACCAGGCCGGCCGCGAGCCTCCGGAGCTCCCCGAAGCCCTGCGCCGGTGGGTGGAGGTCCCCGGCGGGTAGACTCCGTCCGATGCGCCTCGACCTCGTCGAGCCCGGGGACCTGCCCGTCACCGTCGGCCGCTACCAGCTCGTCGCCCTGCTCGGCGAGGGCGGGATGGCGCGCGTGTTCCGGGCGGAGATGACCGGCGACCTCGGGTTCCGGAAGCCCGCCGCCGTCAAGGTCGTCCTCCCCGCGCGGGGCGAGAAGGCCGACGAGCTGAGGCAGCAGCTCATCCAGGAGGCGCGCGTCGGGGGGCTGCTCAACCACCCCAACGTCGTCCAGACCTTCGACTGCGGCGAGCTCGGGGGCTTCCCCTACATCGCCATGGAGCTGGTCGAGGGGGTCGGCCTGGGCGAGCTCGTCGACGAGGTGGGGCCGCTGAAGCCCGACCACGCCATCGAGATCGCCATCCAGACGCTCCGCGGCCTCCACCACGCCCACACCGCCACCCACGAGGGGCGCAGCCTCCGCGTCATCCACCGGGACATCAAGCCGTCCAACATCCTCGTCCGCGCCGACGGGCTGGTGAAGGTCGTCGACTTCGGCATCGCCAAGGCGTCCGTCGCCGACGCCCAGCTCACCGCCTCGGGGATGACCAAGGGGACGCCGGCGTACATGTCCCCCGAGCAGCTCGGCGCCGAGGCGCTCGACCACCGGACCGACCTCTTCACCCTCGGCTCGGTCCTCTGGTTCACGCTCACGGGGCGGACGCTCTTCAGCGGCGCGTCGCTGACCGAGGTGATGATGCGGATCGTCCAGGTCGACGAGACGTTGGAGCGGATGGGGGTGGTGGACGTCGCCGACGGGCTCGCGCCGGGGCTCGGGCAGGTGCTGTCGAAGCTGCTCGCGAAGAAGCGGAAGGACCGGTTCGAGAGCGCGGCGGAGGCGGCCGAGGTGCTGGCGGCGGTGCTGGCCGGCCTCGCGCCGACCCCGACGTCCCTCGCGTCCATCGTCCAGGAGCACTTCGGGGAGCGGATCGCGGCGGGCGGATCGCAGCCCTACCCGAAGAACTGGTCGAGCACCCCCGGCGCCGCCCGGCCTGCGATCGGGGAGGGGGCCAAGCAGGTCCCCCCCACGGCGATCATGGACCTCCCCAAGGACACGCCCGGGCCGACGCGCCACTTCCCCGCGGGGGCGCCGGGGACGGAGCCGCCGATCGACGAGTCCGGCCCCGTGCCGCTGCTGAAGTCCGACGACAGCCTCCCCACGCACCAGGGGCGGGCGCAGGACTGGCCGTTCGACCCGGACGCGGAGGAGCAGGTCGAGGAGGTCCCGACGGACCACGGGAGCAAGCCCGCGTTCCAGGTCCCCGAGGCGGCACCCGAGCCGGTGGCGCAGTTCGAGGACGCGGACGTCGACTACGAGGAGGTCGACCGGCGGTGGCAGCAGACCCGGCGGATGCACGAGCAGGCCAGCGCCATTCGGACGCAGCGGCGGCTGCTCCTCGTCCTCGGGGCGGTGGTCGGGGCGATGGCGGTGCTGCTCGGGTTCTTCGGCTGGCAGGCGTGGGACGAGCAGCGGACGCGGCCTCCGGTACGGACGGCGGACGCGACCCCGGCGGCGACCCCCGCGCCGACGCCGCAGCCCGCGACGAGGCCGGAGACGACGCCCGAGCCCACGCCGAAGCCGACCCCCCGGGCGACGCCGGCGATCCGGCCGGAGCCGACCCCGGCCCCCACGCCGAAGCCGACCCCGGCGCCGGTCCGCGAGCCGACGCCCGAGCCGACCTCGGCGCCGACCCCGGCTCCGACCCCGGAGGCGACCCCCGAGCCGGTCGTCGTGGCGAAGAAGCTGAACATGAAGCACAAGCCGATCCAGCGGGCCGCGCTGGGGTCGAGCAAGTTCGTCGAGGCTCACCTCACCGAGGCGGACGGCACGGCGGTCAAGCTCCACTACGGCCCCCCCGACGGGCCCCACCGGACGAAGCCGATGCGGCACATGGGGGACGGCCTGTTCCGGTGCACGCTGGCGTTCCCGGAGACGGGCAAGGTCGTCTACTGGATCGTCGCCACGAACGCCGACGCGGGACCGGAGCCGGCCACCAGCGGCTCGAGGTTCGACCCCCATGTCATCGCGGTGTACTGAGCTCGCGGCGCTGCTCCTGCTGCTCGGCTGCCCCGCCCCCGCGGACCCGCCCGGGGACGACGACGACGCGGCGGACGATGACGACAGCGGCACGACCGCGGACGACGACGACGCGGGTCCGGACGACGACGACGCGGCGGACGACGACGACCCCGGCGGGCCGCCGCAGGGCATCGACCTGACCGACGGCGCCGAGGTCGCGCTCCGGTTCGCGCAGGTCGTGGAACTCCGGTTCCTCCTCCACGGCAACGAGGTCGGGCTGTTGGCGGGCGACGGCGGCTGCCCCACGGCCACGGCCACGGGCTGGCAGGGCGGCTGCACGACGGCCGCGGGGTTCGTCTTCGCGGGCGCGCTGTCCGTGGAAACGGCCGCAGACGGGGTCCTCTACACGGGCGACGGGTGGAGCGTCGCGGGGTCCGGGGGGCCGTTCGCGCGGATCGCCCTGGACGGGACGGCCGAGGCCGAGGAGGGGGAGGCGTCGGTCGCCTACGCCTACGCGGGGACCTTCGAGGCGGTGACGCGGGACGCGGTCGCGGCGATGCGGGACTGGACGGTGACGGGGACGTTCACGTTCGCCGGCGCGTGGCCCGACGGGGGACCGCAGGAGCACGACTTCGCGGCCGACGTCGCCGATCCCGACGGCCGCGCGTGGACGGCGCAGCTGAGCCTCCCCGTCCACGAGGCCGAGCCGTGCGACGTCTACGACGCGTCGGCGGCGGCGGTCCTGGAGAGCGGCGGCGTCGTCGCCTCGATCGACCTCGCGGGCGACCCCGATCCCTGCGACTACTGCTGGCCGTGGAGCCTGGACGGGGTCCCCCAGCCCGAGCCCGCGTGCCTGACGCCGTGACGCCGTGACGTCGCCCCGGACCTGGTCGAAGGCGGCGCTGGAGGAGCTGCTGGAGGCGGCCCTCGGCGGCGAGGGGTACCGCGTGGAGATCGCGTCGGCGGAGGAGTGCCGGGTGGTGCTCGCGGACGGCGTGCTGCGGGTGCGGCCCCGCGACGACGAGCGGCCGGCGCTGGCGCGGACGGCGACGCTGGACGTCTCCTACCGGCTCGAGGAGCAACCCCCCGGCGCGGAGGCCCCGGTCGAGCGGGGCGAGCAGCTCGCGGCGGCCCTGCGGGCGGTCGAGGGGGACGCGCCGTCGCCGTTCGTGGCGCCGCGTCCGGCGAAGGCGGGGGCTGCGTTCGCGCCCGAGCCGCCCCTCGCCCGCACCCTGGCGATCCTCGCGGTGGCGGCGGCGGCGGTCACGGCGACGTTCGCGTACCTCGTCGATGACCCCGCGGCGATCCCGCCCCGCGCGTGGGCCCCCGCGGCGGGCGTGGTCTACGCGGCCGTGTGCTGGATCGTGGGCGACGTCTTCGTCTTCTCGCGCTTCGGCGCGTACGCCAAGACCGGCGCCCGGGAGGAGGGGGCGACGCTGTTCGTGGAGGCGGACGGGGCGGAGGCCTCGATCGCGGACTTCGACCGGATCGACGGCGTCCCCCCCGGCGCCCTCCGATCCGCGCGGGCGGTGACGTCGCTGACGTGGGAGGTCGAGGAGGCGGAGCGCTGGATCGCGACGCACCCGCCCGCCGGTGGCGACGCGCCGGCCGGCCCCGTCCGTCTGGTCGTCGGCTTCGACCGCTGGTTCGCCCGCGCGGACGGCACCTTCGAGCACACGCGCGAGGTCGTCGCGGAGGGGTCCGCGTGGCGGCGTCGGTGAGGGGCGGCCCCCGCCGGCGGGGCGCGGGGGAGGCGACGTGCCGCCTTCGCTGACGTCCGCCGGGCCGTGGCTGCTGGCCGGGTGCGTGGTGCTGTCGTTCATGACGTCCGCGGTCAAGGCGGCGGGCGCGGGCCAGCCGATCTACCGGGACGCGCTCGAGCCGGGCCTGCTCCGGGGCCGGATCGCGGCGACGTACGTCGTCCTCGGGGTCCCCCTGGTCGCCGCCGCGGGCGCGCTGGCCGTCCGCGGCGCGTCGGTCCCCGTGGTCATCGCGATCCTCGTCCTCCTCCTCGCCGCGCAGCGGGTCGAGATGGCGCAGTGGCCGGACGGCGTGATCGTGGACCTCGGCCGCTACATGCCTACGGCGGCGGCGCTGACGGCCTGGCTCGTCGTCACGCTCCTCGTCGGCGAGGGGGCCTCCCCGGAGGTCCGCGACGCCGCCGCGTGGGAGGCGGCCTGCGGCGTCGTCGGCGCCGCCTACTTCCTCGCGGGCGTGACCAAGGTCCACGAGGCGGGGTGGCGGTGGGTCCGCTGGTCGAACGTCGGCCTCCTCCTCATCGAGCGCTCGACGACGGGCTCCCGCTGGCAGCGCCGCCTCCGCCGCTGGCTCAGCGGCCGCCGCGGCCTCGTCGTCGCCGGCGCGACATTCGCCCTCGCCGCCGAGCTGGCTGCCCCCTGCTTCTGGATCCCCGAGTGCCGCCTCGCCTTCGTCGTCGCCGCGACGGGGCTGCAGGCGTCGATCTGGTTCGTCCTCGGCTACGCCCAGCCCGAGTGGATCCTCGTCGTCCCCGCGGTCGCCCTGATGGCGGCATGATCGCGGCCGTGCGTGGGCTCCCCGTCGTCGTCCTCCTCCTGCTGCTCGGGTGCCCGTCCGAGCCCTCCCCGCCCCCCGTGGAGGAGCGGTTCATGGGGATCGACCCGGCGACGGACGCGGGCAACGGCGAGGCGTTCGCGGGGGTCGTGCGGGCGGACGAAGGGGGGCTGTTCGGGGGGATCGGGGCCGAGGGGCAGCCCGGGGACGTCAAGCTCTGGAACGACTGCGTCCAGTTCGTCGTCTCGGACGCGGGGCGGCGGCACGGCTGGATCGACGTCGGGGGGACGCTCGTCGACGCCGACCTCGTGCGCCGCGACGGCACCCTCGGGCGGGACGGGCTGGACGACGCGTTCGTCGGCTTCGGGCTGACGCGGCTGTTCGAGGCGACGTCGGTCGAGATCGTCAGCGACGGGACCGACGGCGAGGCGGCGCGGGTGCGGGCCACGGGGACCGACGTGGCGTGGGACTTCTTCGCCCGGGGCATCGAGGCCGAGGAGATCCTGCTCCCCGACCAGCACCTCGCCATCGTCCGCGACTTCGTGCTCGAGCCGGACTCCGACACGCTCCGCGTCGTCACCACCTTCACCAACAACGGCGACGCCGAGGTGAACGTCCGCCCGTCGGAGGGGTACATGGTCTCCAAGGAGGACTTCGTCCCCTGGGTCTCCGAGCGCGGCGTGGTCGAGGCCGGCGGCGGCGCGATGCACGCGGCGGGGCACCTGGGGCGGCACAACGAGGGCGTGCTGTCGCTCTGGTCGCCGGACGGCCCGCTGACGCAGTTCCCCGGCGCGGCGGTCGTCGAGGTCGCCTCGCTCAACCTCTTCCAGCAGGGCGCGCTGAACCTCGCCCCCGGGGCGTCCGAGACGCGCGAGCTCCGCTACACGCTGGGGCCGGACACCGCCTCGGTGGAGGCCTCCCGCCGGGCCGCGCTCGGCGAGCCGCTCGGCGCGGTCTCCGGGCTGGTCACGGACGACAGCGGCGCCCCCGTGGCGGGCGCGCGCGTCCACTTCGTGGCCTCCGCGGACGATGGGTTCTTGGCGGGCGGGTACGCCGTGACCGACGCGGCCGGCGCGTGGGCGGCGGAGCTCCCGCCGGGGACGTGGTCCGTCTACCCGACCGCGCGGCAGCCCGAGCGGCGGACGTCGGCGGACGCGGGGATCGGCCGCTACGGCGCGCTCGCCGCCGGCGCCGTGAACGCCCCGGTGCTCGCGGCCCACGCCGGGGGGGAGGAGGCCCTCCGCGTCGCGCTGGCCGGCGGGCGCTGGACGCCGGCGCCGGCGGAGGTGACCGTCGCCGCCGGGGAGGAGGTCGCCCTCGACCTGGCGATGCCCGCCGCGGGGCGCCTCGTCGTGTCCGTCTCCGGGGCCCCCGGGGCGACGCTCGAGGTGTTCCACGCCGGCGACGCGCCCGAGGACCTCCTCGGCCCCGACCTGCGCGACGCGCTCGGTCTCCCCGGCGCCTCCTCCCGGCTCCTCCAGGCCTGGTCCGGCGACGGCGCCTTCGACCTGGCGGTCCCCGACGGCGTCTACGACCTCGTCGTCGGACACGGCCCCCGCCACGGGCGCGCGGCCGTGACGGGCGTCACGGTGGCCGCCGGCGACACGACCGAGGTCGACGCAGCCCTCGCCGAGGTCGTCCCCCGCGACGGCTGGTGGTCGGTCGACGCGCACCTCCACGCGGCCCCCTCGATGGACGGCCGCCTCGCCATGGAGGACCGCCTCGTCGCCTGCGCCGCCGCCGGGCTCGACGTCCCCGTCACCACCGACCACGACCGGTACGCCGACTACCGCCCGCTCAACGCCGCCCTCGGCCTCGACGACGTCCTCACCGTCGTCCCCGGGAGCGAGATCACGACGATCGTGCGCGGCCACTTCAACCTGTTCCCCGTCGACGTCGCCGACCGCTCCGTCCGGAACGCCGGGGCGCTGGTGTGGTGGGACCGCGACCCGACCACCACCGAGGAGCTGACGGCCCGCATCCGCGGCGCCGGCCGCGAGGACTCGCTCCTCCAGGTCAACCACGGCCGCCTCACCCTGGGGATGATGTCCGCGTCCGGCTACGACCCCGTCCTCGCCGAGCCCGACCGCAACTCGCTCTGGTCGTGGGACTTCGACCTCGTCGAGATCGTCACGGCGGACACGATCGAGGACTGGCGGGACAACCGCGACGACTGGTTCTCGTTCCTGACCGCCGGCCGCCGCGTCGTGCCCATCGGGGCCTCCGACAGCCACGACCTGAAGCGCGCGTGCGGTCTCGGAAGGACCGACGTGCTGCTCGCCGGCGACCCCACCGAGGCGGCCGTGCGGGACGCGATCGCGGCGGGGCGCGTCGTCGTCGCCTCGGGGGTCACCCTCCGCGCCACGCTGGACGACCACCCCCCGGGCTCGACGGTCGCGGGCGGCGGCTCCCTCGCCGTCGAGGTGAGCGGCCCGTCCTGGATCGCCCCCGACGTGCTCCGCGTGTGGCGCGACGGTGCCGTCGCCGAGGAGGTCGACCTGACGGGCGTGGACCCGCCGTGGACGGGCACCTTCGACGTCACCGCGACCGACGCCGCCGGCTGGGTCGCGGTCGAGGTCGACGGCGGAGCCCCCCAGGGAAGCCTCTGGGGCGGCCACCCCCCGTACGCGCTGACCGGCGCCTTCTACGTCGAGCCCTGACGAGGGCTCGGGGCTCAGACGTCTCAGCGCCGATTTCGGTTTCCGAGACGAACCGAAAGGCCCGCTGAGGCGCCTCAGCGCCGGTCTCGGTTTGCCTGAGAAACCGAAAGGCCGGCTGAGAACCCTGGCTGGGTGGTGCGGCGCGAAGCCGGTCGACGTCGCGCCGCCGCGCCGGCCGACCGACCCCATCGATCGGATCGGGAGTAGGCTGGCCGCCGCCTGGAGGGTGACTCATGCGTTCGATTCATGGCCTCTGGCCGCTGCTGCTGATCCTGTTGGCGGGCTGCCCCGAGCCCGCGCCCGAACCGGGCGACGACGACGACGCGACCGACGACGACGACGCGGCCGGCGACGACGACGACTCGACCGACGACGACGACGCGTCCGGCGACGACGACGACGCGTCCGGCGACGACGACGACTCCGCCCCCGCCGAGATCGCGTCGCTCGCGCTCGAACCCGCCTCCCTTCTCCTCGACGCGTCCGGCGACACGGGCACGTTCGCGGTCCTCGCCTACGACGCGGACGGCGACGTCATCGAGGGCCTCGAAGCGACCTGGGCCAGCGGCGACGTCGAGGTCAGCGTCGACGACGCGGGCGAGGTCACCGCCCAGATCGACGTCGGCTCCGGCGTCATCACCGCCACGGTCGGCGACCGCTCGATCTCCGGCCTCGTCGTCATCGCCCCCCTCGTCGACGAGCACGTGCTCCTCACCGACGACCAGCTCGGCGTCGGCGAGGCCGTCGACGAGGACGCCGAGTTCGGCCCGGGCTTCCAGTTCGAGCTCCAGGTCAGCGACGCGACCGCCCCAGACCCCGGCACGATCGTCGTCGGCACCGGCGACATCCCCCTCGCTGCGCGCTTCGTCTCCGCCAACGGCAGCATCTGGCTGCTCGAGGTGCCCACCCTCGCCGACGTCTTCGACGACTTCCAGATCGACGTGACCGTCGACGCCGCCACGCTGCCGCTGGAGATCCCCGCCGACGTCGCCGCCGCCTACGACATCACCGAGGACGACGGCGTCCTCTCCTACGTCCCCCTCGGCGACGCCGAGCGGGGCGACGACGGCCCCTGCGAGACGTCCGGCTCCATGGGCGGCGCGTCCATCCAGTACCCCGAGTTCTCCTTCGACCGGAACTTCGAGGTCGAGTTCAGCGCGGGCACCGAGGACCCGTTCAAGCTGGTCGCCACCGCGTCCCTGAGCGCCACCCTCGAGGCCGGCGTCTCCTTCTCGGCGTCGGCCGAGGGCTCGATCGAGTGCACCTTCGAGCTGGGCGCCATCCCCCTCCCGGCGCCGGGCCCGCTGGTCTTCTTCGCGCGCCCCGAGCTGGCCTTCGGGGCCGGCGTGGCCGCCGACGGCTCGATCTTCCTCGGCTCGGCGGAGCTCAGCGCGTCCGCCACCATCGGCAGCGACGTCGCCCTCGGCCTGGACTGCACCGACGGCTGCGACTGGGTCACCGACCTCGACCCCTCGCTCGGCGTCGAGCTCGACGTGACCGCCGAGGTCGTCTTCGACCCGCAGATCCAGGCGTCGCTGCAGGCCTACGGATGGCTGCGGCCCCAGGTCACCGCCCACCTCCTCACCATCGACCTGTTCACCGTCGAGCTGCTCATGGTCAAGCTCGGCCTGCGCGACGTCATGGACCTCAAGACCGTCACCGGCCAGGCGACCGATCCCGCGTACACCAGCTCCGAGCAGCTCGAGCCCTACGTCAACGTCACCTCCCCGGCCTACGAGTCGGCGGCCGAGGCGCTGGAGACGCTCGACATCACGCTCCCCGCGCTGGAGTTCGACTTCGCCGCCGACCCCCCCGCGGAGAGCCCGAAGCCGCCCGAGGCCGGCGCCCTGACCGCCGACACCGACCTGCTCGTGGAGGGCGAGGAGGTCACGTTCACGGTCCACCTCGACCCCGCGACGGTGTACTGGCTCGGCTTCTACAACGTCGGCGAGGTCACCGTGTACGGCGTCACCGACGACGGCGTCGAGGAGCTCGACTCGGCCGACGCCGCCGACGGCGAGACCACCATCGAGGTCCCCTGGACGCCGACCGCCGCCCACGTCGACGACCCTCCGCAGCCCTTCGCGTTCGTCGAACCGGCGGTCTGGCCGTTCCTCCCGGGCCTCGAGTTCGAACTCGGCCCCGGCGACGTCTCCTTCACCGCGGGCGCCTTCGAGTCCTGCGAAGACGTCGCGGACGCCGAGCTGGAGGACGGCGCCTACACGATCAGCCCGCCCGGCTACCCGTCGTTCGAGGCCGACTGCGAAGACGGTTGGACCATCCTCGACTCCGACTTCCTCGTGAGTCACGCGAGCTGGTTCAACACGACGCTGTTCGTCAACGGCAACGGCGCCGTCTTCAACCCCGCGATCCACTCGGGCTGGACGTCGGACGGCTTCTGGATCACGCCCCAGCGCCCGGTCGGCGACGTCGACGGCTACACCCAGTGCATCCGGACGCGCTTCACGGCGCCGTGGACCGTCCACCAGGTCACCGGCGAGTTCACCGCGGACACCTACCTCGTGGGCGGCGCGGACGACACCTCGACCACCGGCGCGTGGGGCGCGCCCGACTTCTGGGGGCGCGGCAGCCTCATGTTCGGCTGGGAGTACAGCGCGACGGACCTGCAGACGATCAAGGACCAGTCGACGTGGGGCGCGAACTACAACAACAGCCCGACGACGTACGCGATCCCCGAGACGACGGCGACGGACGTCGGCTCCATCCTGACGTGGGAGCACTGCGACGACGGGCTCGGCGGGGAGGACCTCCTCGTCCGCGACATCGAGCTCTGGATCAAGACGCAGCCGTAGCTACCGCCAGCGCGGCGCGTCCGCGGGCACGTTCCCCCACAGCCGCGCCTTCGTCCCGAGGACGCCGCCGATCGTGAACCGGATGGGGAACACGGTCACCGCGCCCGTCCCGAAGACCACCGTCGGCTCGATCGAGATCTTGAACCCGCCCACCGGCGCGCGCCGGACCTGGTCCACCAGCCGCAGCGACACCGCCAGCGCCGCCGGGGTCGTCCCGTAGATGCGCTTGGCGTCGGGGACCACGCCGAGCCCCAGCATCAGCGACCGCCACTGCGGCTGCCGGGGGCGGTCGCGGAAGCCGACGTAGAACGTGATCCGGCTGTCGAACCACGTCGTCGGAGGGCCGAACACGTCCGTCCCCGTCAGCCCCACCCCCGGCGCCCAGCCGATCCCCACCGTCAGCGCGCCGAGGTTGAACCGGCCGAGCAGGTCGATCGTGAACGTCCCCAGCCCGTAGGCCGTCCCCTGGCCGCCGGTGGGGACGACGAACCCCGGCGCCAGCCCCCCGCCGATGCCGACGTCGATGTCCCACGACCGCATCCCCGGCGTCTCCGACAGCCGGACCGCCGCCGCCTCGGGCCGCCCCACCTCGGGAGCCCCCGGCGTGAACGCCCCGCTGCTGCCGACGAGCTCCAGGCAGGGGAGGTTCTCCGCGACGACCGGGTTCTTGTTGCCGGGCGCGCTGCACCGTCCCAGGCGCAGCACCACGAGGTCGCCGTCGTCGTCCGTCCAGGTGACCTCCCAGCGGTGCTTGCCGCTCAACGCGCGGTACGAGTTCCGCGACGGCGTCCGCGGACCGGGGAGCCCCTCGCGCGTCGCGGGCTGCCCCGACTCGCCGACGATCGACAGGTACAGCTCCGCGAAGCCGCGCGCGAACCAGCCCCCGGTGTCGATCCCGTCGCGTCCCCACACGCGGAGGCGGCTCCAGACCAGCCCGTCCTTGGAGTAGACGCGCGCGACCTCGACCTCCGCCCGCGACCCCGCCAGCTCCATCCGGCCGTAGCGGACGGCGGCGCGGCCGACGCCGGGGAGGCTGCGGGTGCGCGTGACGTCGCCGCCGGACGGCGCCGGGTCGCCCCACACGTCGGCGAGCACGCCCTCGATCTTCCGGTCGTCGCCGAGCGCCCGGCTCAGCTCCGGGGGCGTCGCCGGCGCCGCCACCGCCGGGGGTCCCGCCATCGTCCGCCGCTGGTCGATCCGCTCCAGCGCCCGCGTCGCCACGGGGTCGTCCGCCCCCTTCAGCTCGACGTACGTCAGCAGGATCGCCCGCGCCCCGCCCCAGTCCTCGGCGCACTCCAGCGCCAGCCCCTTCAGCAGGAGCGCGTCCGTCAGCCCCGGGTCCAGCGACAGCGCCCGCTGCGCCGACTCCAGCGCCGGGCCGCACTCCCCCGCCTCCAGGAGCGCGTGTCCGTCCTTCAGCGCGGCGACGGCGTCGTCGGTCCGCGACGGCGGCTGGGCGACGACCGGATCGTCGTCTCCGGCGGCCCCGTCCCGCCCCGTCTCCCGCCGGTCCGCCCGCTCCCCCCGGATCCCCCCCGGCGGCGGCGGCGTCAGCACCTCGTCCGTCTCCTCGACGGTCAGCGCCGGCGCGCCCGCGTTGATCTCGTCGATCAGCGCGTCCAGCTGCTCCGCTTCGGCGTCCCCCAGCTCGAACCGCGAGTAGGCCTCGGCCGACTGCCGCGCCATCGACCAGTCCTGCAGCGCGATCCCGGCCTTGGCCCGGTAGTAGTACGCCCGCCGGAAGTCCGGCTGGAGCGTGACGGCGAGCTCGAACTGGGACGCCGCGGCCGCCGGGTCCCCCGCCTCGAGCAGCCCCACCCCCCGGAAGAACGCCTCCTCCGCGGCGGGGTCCACAGCGACGACGTCCTGCGAAAAGGCGGGTCCCGGCGCCGCGACCAGCAGCGTCGCGACGAGCGCCAGGAGCGCCGCGACTACTTCTGGATGACGAGGCACTCGTTGATCGTGTTGACCTCGTACCAGCCGAGCTCGTCCACCCAGTACTCGCCCTGGAACGGCCAGTACCGGTACCCCTCGGGCACGGCGCGGTCGGCCTTCCGCGTGGCGATCTTGTCCATCAGGCGGCCCTGGTAGGCGGCGTCGTAGATGTTCTTCTCCGCCGTGATCATCTCGACCTTGTAGAGCTCGCTGTTCCCGAGGTGCTCGCCGAGCTGGAGGTGCATCCCCCGCAGCTGGGCCAGGGCCTCACGCCCCTTGTCGTTGACGGCCGTCTCCTTGCGATCCTTCAGCTGCCGCTCGAGGTCGCGCCGCAGGTCCGACTTCTGCCACCCCGTCTTGATCCGGTCGACGGCCGCCATCTCGGCGTCGATCCCGGCCACGTAGTCGCCGATCCGGACGAGCGACTCGTCCGTCGCGAACCACTGCTTGACGGGGTCGGGGAGCTTGAGGCTCGTGTCCTTCCGCGCCGTCTTCCATGCGTACAGCGCCTCGAACAGCTTCTCGGGGTCCGACTCGGCCTTCCGGATCGCCTTGTCCAGCCCCTCCTGGATGGGGTAGTGCGACTCGGTGAAGTCGTTGAGCATCTCCTGACCCGAGATGTACTTGCAGAGGTAGTAGAAGATCAGGATCCGGAGCAGCGTCGCCTCGGGGTGGTACGTCCCCTCGAAGTAGGGGGAGTCCACCGTCTGGAGGTGCGACAGCGCGCCGGACAGGCGGCCCAGCCGGAAGTAGGCCCAGGACGCCTCGTAGAGCGACTCGAACCACAGCGCCGAGTCGCGCGGCGTCGCCTCGAAGTGCTCGATGGCCCGCTCGAAGTTCCCGATCGCGTAGTAGGCCCGGCCGAGGTTGAGGTTGCTGACCTCCCAGGTGCGCTGGTCGGCGCCGTCCTTGTCGGCCGCCGCGTACGCCGCCGTCAGGGGGGCGATGGCCTCCACGGGCTTGCCCTCGACCACCAGCGCCAGCCCTTCCAGCATGCGCGCCTGGGCGTAGAACTCGGTGTCCTTCGGGACGAGCGACAGGTAGGCCTTGCTGACCATCGTCTGCCCTTCCTCGAAGTGGTAGCGGCCGACCCAGTACATGGCCGGCCCCTGCAGCCCCTTGGAGACGAGCGACGTGTCCAGCCGCGCCAGCCCCGGCGCGAGCATCCAGCCGGCGTCCATCTGCCGCCCCAGCGAGACGGACCGCTTCAGCGCCTTGCCGATCAGCTTGTGGTCGGGCTCGACGTCGAGGAGGTAGCGGTTGTACTCCTCCAGCGCCGAGTAGTTCAGCCCCATCTGCTCGAGGCTGAAGGCGAGGTAGTAGCGGACCTCGGTGTGGTAGTAGGCGTCGTCGGGGTCCTGGAGGACCTTGTAGAGCGCGAGCGACGCCAGCGCCCACTCCTTCTTCTTGACCTTCTTGAGCGCCTTCTTGAGCTTGCTGGAGCGCTCCGGCGGAGGCAGCTCCTCGACCTCCTCCTCCCCCTCGGGGGGCGGCTCGGTCTGCGCCACGCCCGCCACCGGCAGGAGCAGCAGCAGGATCAGGAGGCGGGCCGTCACTTCCGCTCCCCGAGGAAGAAGCTCAGCCCCATGCCGAACTGGAAGTTGTTCCGCGCGGTGAACTTGCCCGTGTAGGTCCGCCGCTCCAGCGAGATGTGGTCGCGGAGGTCGACCTTGAGCGTCGTCTTGCGGGACAGGAAGAACTTCAGCCCGATGCCCACCGACGGGCCGACGAGGCCGCGGAAGCCGCCGTCCGCCTCGAGGCGCTGGGCGAGGAAGCCGTGGGCGCCGAGGGTGCCGTAGACGTCGAAGTGGAGGACGCGCTGCCGGCCCCACGCGAGCTTGGCGTAGATGGGGGACCAGACGAGGTTGATGGACCCGCCGACGAGCTGGCGCGCGGCGTCGCTGCCGAGCGACGTCAGCTGCCCTCCCGCGGCGTTCCCGAGGAAGGTGACGTCCCTCCAGTGGCCGTTCCCCCAGCCGTAGCCGCCCTGCACCATGATCTCGATCCCCGCGTTCTCGGACGGGTTGAGCGTCAGGTCGAACCCTGCCATCACGCCGGCGTTGTAGGCGTCCCACGGGTTCGTCGTGATCATGAACCCGATCTCGTGGTGCCCCTTCTTGACGTAGAGGTTCTTCTGGACGACCCGGACGTCCTCGTTTCGCAGGACGCCGACCTCCTGGAGGTCGACCTCGGACTTGTCCTCCTTGACCTTCTTCGTCTTCCGCTTCGCCGCCATCGCGGGGGCGGGCAGGAGCAGGGCGAGGGCGAGGAGGGGCAGCAGCGCGCGGAGCAGCTTCGTCATCGTTCGGCTTTCTTCTCTAGAAGGGGAGCGGGCGGCCGACCTGGTCGTTCCGGTCGTGCTGCGGGAGGTAGTAGACGTCGATGATGTCCTCGTACTGGGGGATCGCCTCGCCGGTGAACGCGATGGCGCGCTGCTGCGGGCGGTAGAACCAGTAGCCCGAGGGGTTCTCCTCCTCGGTGGGGACGACCTCGTCCTCGTTCCGGACGACGACGATGGTGTCGGGGTCGGGGATGGCGGACAGGACCCAGCCGCGGGACAGGTTGCTGATCAGCGCGCCGATCGAGCGGAGCGCCTCCTCGAAGTCGGCGGTGCCGCAGACCGACTGCGGGTCGTCGGGGGTCGCCTTCTCCTCGATGGGCGTGAAGAGGCCGCCCGTGAGGCACGCGGACTCCTGGTAGAAGTCGACCGCGCAGAGGGAGCTGCCGAACGCGTTGCAGGGGCCGGGGTAGTGGACGGTGACGCCGTCGCACCGGATCGTGTCGTCGGCGAAGGCCTGGTACGTGGGCCCGATGTTCGCGAAGATCACCGGCTGGCCGATGCCCTCGAAGAAGTCGAGCCACCACGACAGCTTGCAGTCGCACTCCCCGAAGAAGGGGTCGTCGCCGTGGTCGAGGACGCAGCGGTCGACGAAGTCCTGCGGCGGGAGCCCGGCCTGGATCTCGGTCTCGTCTCCCTCGTCGCTGACGATGATGGCGACCGACGCGGCCCCCTCCCGGAAGAAGCCGTTGTTGCACTCGCGCTCGGGCGCCTGGATGTTGCTGCAAATGACGCGGACGGGGTCGTCGACGTCGAAGTCGTCCTCGAGCCGGTCCCACCACGCGGTGTTCTTCCCCTTGCACATCGCCAGCGCGGCCGCGTACAGCCCCTTCTCGGAGCCGCTCCCGGAGACGCCGACGTCGACGAGGTCGACGAAGTCGGCGAGGACGTCGTCGGACTCGGGGGTGAGGATGTGGGGCTCCTCGCAGGACGCGCCGCCGAGGAGGTTCAGCGAGCGGATGTTGCCCTGGTTGCCGTTGCCGGACGTCGACACGTCGGTCGTGGTGACGCCCATGTTGTAGTTGAGGAACCGCTCCTGGTTCCGGAGGAACTCGGCCCACGCGACGACCGCGTCGGTGATCGTGTCGTAGTCGAGCTCGGTGCCGTCGTCGGCGCCGACGTTGGCGAACTCGTCGATGAACGCGCCGAAGTTCTGCTGGACCTCCTCCTGGATGCGGGCCATCGATTTCGAGTTGTCGACGACCCAGAGGATGTCGACGTCGCTGTTGAACGCGGCCTGCTCGAAGCGATCGTGGATCAGGAGGTCGTACGGATTGCACGACGAAAGCGCTGCCGCAGCGGCGACGGCGCACGTTGCCTTCCAAAACATCGGCGGATTCTATGGTCCAGCCCCCGCGCCGTAAACTCCCACGCGTGCGCGGCAATCGGATCCAGTTCGCGGTGGTGCGCGAGGACGCGGACGTCGAGGCGGCGGTGGTCGCCCGCAGGCCGGCCGGGCGGGCGCTCCTGATCGCGTCCGGGGGCTGCACCGCGCTGACGCTGGCGGGCCGGTTCGAGGACCTCGACCTCGTGCTCCTCGACCCCAACGAGGCGCAGCTGGCCCACGTCGAGGCCAAGATCGCGGCCCTCGGCGACGACGTCCGCCGGTTCAACGTCGGCGACGACGACCCCGCGGGCCTGTCGGAGTGCGGCAACTTCGAATCGCTCTTCCGCGGCCTGCGCGGCTTCCTCCACGACCTCGTGCTCCCCCGCGACGGCTGGGTCCGCTTCTTCGACGAGGGCGGCGAGCCGACGTTCCTCGAGAACCCCTACTGGCCCGTCGCGTTCGAGCTGTTCTTCGCGGACCCGCTGCTCAACACGATGTTCGGCCCGGACGCCACCCAGCACGCGCCCCCGGGCAGCTACCCGGGCTACTTCCGGGAGCTGTTCGAGCGGGGCCTCCGCCGCCCCGACGTCCGCGACAACCGCTTCCTCCACCACGTCCTCCTCGGCTGCTACCTGCCGCGGGCGATGCCGGAGTTCCTCGTCCGCCCCCCGAGGCGGCCGCGGTTCGACCTCCGCCAGGGGTTCCTCCCCGATGTCGAGGACCTCGACACCTTCGACGTCGTGGGCCTGTCCAACATCCTCGACTGGATGGCTCCGGCGAAGGTGTCGGAGCTGGTCGAGCTCCTCTGCGACCGCCTCCGCCCCGGCGCCACGGTGGTCTGGCGGCAGCTGAACAACGACCGCGACGTCGAGGCGCTGTTCGGCGACCGGGTGACCTTCGACCGCCCGCTCGCGGACCGCCTCCACGCCGCCGACCGGAGCCTCTTCTACTCGTCCCTGCACATCGGAGTCCGCGCCTGATGGACGACCTCATCGACCGCATCCTCCTGGAGACCGACTACGGCTCCAACCCGTACATCACGTCGCTGCAGGACGGGAGCTTCGCGAAGGACGACTTCGTGGAGACGCAGATCCAGTTCTTCTTCGCGGTGACGTTCTTCAGCCGCCCGATGGCCGCGGTGGCGGCGAAGATCCCGCGCGCGGCGCAGCGGATCGAGGTGCTCCGGAACGTCTGGGAGGAGCACGGCGAGGGGAACGAGGTGATGACGCACGGGGACTCCTTCCTGGAGTTCCTGCGCCGCCTCGACGGGGTCGGCTTCGACGCGATCCTGGAGAAGCCGCTGTGGCCGGAGGTGCGGGCGTTCAACACGATGCTCGCGGGGGCCTGCGTGCTGGACGAGCACCTCGTCGGGGTCGGCGTGCTGGGGATGATCGAGCGGATGTTCGCGGACATCTCGGCCTGGATCGGCCGGGCGGTCGTCGACCGCGGCTGGATCGCCGAGGACCGGCTCATCCACTACAACCTCCACGAGGTGCTGGACCACAAGCACAGCGCGGACTTCTTCGACGTGGTCCGGCCGGCGTTCGGGCTCAGCCCGGAGTCGGCCTACTACATCGAGCAGGGGCTCCGGCTGGGGGCGTACTCGTTCGACGCGCTGTACCGGGACCTGCACCGGGCGCGGCGCCGGCGGGCGACCCGCGAGGTCCGCGTCCCCCACCTGCGGAGCTGACGCGGTGGGCTCGCGGGTCGTCTCGATCGAGCACGCGGACCGGGCGGAGTGGGCCTCGCGCGTCGCCGCCCTGGAGGAGGGGATCGCCTACCCGCTGGGCGACGACTGGTTCGAGATCGACCACGGCGCGGACTACTTCGCCTTCTTCGACCGGCTCGGGGACCTGACCTACTACGCGGTGGTGCGGGACGAGCAGGTGATCGCGGGGGCGGCGGGGATCGTCCGGCGGGTCCCGCTGGAGCCGGGCGGCGAGCGGGAGCCGGCCTGGTACCTGTGCGACCTGAAGGTCCACCCCGACCACCGGCGTCCGTCGACGCTGGGGATGCTGATGTGGCACAGCGGCAAGGAGAACTACGCGCGGTGCCCGCGGGGGTACGGGATCACGATGAACCCGGCGGACGGGTCGCCCAACCGGGTGGTGTCGCTGGCCGGGCGGTACCGCCTCGCGCCGGCCCGCCTGGGGTGCATCCTGCGGCTGTATTCGCTGGACGCGGACGCGATGCGGCGGTTCCGACGGACGGTCGAGGAGCACCGGGGGCCGACGTCGTTCCTGTCGCTGGGCGGGATCAAGGACATCGTGCTCCGGTCGACGGGGGCGCCGATGCCGCTGCTCCACGTCCAGTTCGGGCCGTGCGCGGAGGCCGGGGCGGGGGAGCCGGTGGAGGGGGCGGTCCACATGTTCTGCGCGCCGGAGGGGGACCCCCTGGACGCGGCGATGGCGTCGGCGGGGGTCGAACCGACGGCGACGGCGAGCCTGGTCCACCACCGGATGGGGCGATCGGATTGGACGTGGGTGCTGACGTCGGACATCTGAGGCTGTACAACGCGCCGCCATGATCGACCCCGAACTGCAAGAGCTCCGCGACGAGATCGACGTCGTGAACACCGAGCTGCTGACCCTGATGAACCGCCGGCTCCGCCTGGTCGAGCGGGTCAAGGTGGTCAAGGAGCGAAACACGTACTCGCTGTTCAACCCGAAGCGCGAGTCGGAGATGTTCGACAAGCTGCTGCTGACGAACGCGGGTCCGATGACGGCGGACCTGGTGCGGCACCTGTTCAAGGAGATCTTCAAGCTCAGCCTCGACCACATGGAGGCGGACACCCGGAACCGGCTCGAGGTGCACCGCCGCGAGGGGCAGGCGGACCGCGTCTACGAGCTGCGGGGCCACGCGCTGGGCGCGGCCGGGGCTCCGGTCGTGATCGCGGGCCCGGCGACGGTGGAGTCCCAGGAGCAGGCGGACGCGGTGGCGGCGAAGGCGGCCGCGCTGGGGTTCGGGTTCCTCCAGGGCGGGGCGTTCAAGGCGCGGACGTCGCCGTACAGCTTCCAGGGGCACGGGGTCGAGGGGCTGAAGATGCTCCGGGCGGCGGCGGACCGGCACGGCCTGGCGGTGATCAGCGAGTGCCTGGATCCGCGGCACGTCGAGGCGGTGGCGGAGTACGCGGACGTGATCTCGGTGGGGAACCGGAACATGTTCAACTACGAGCTGCTGAAGCTCCTCGGCCAGGCGGGGCGGCCGGTGCTGATCAAGCGGTCGTTCATGGGGACGCTGCACGAGTACATCCACGCGCTGGAGTACGTGGCCAAGGAGGGGAACCACGACCTGATCCTGTGCGAGCGGGGGATCCGGACGCACGAGCGGTGGACGGCCCACACGATGGACGTCGCCGCGGTGGCGCTGCTGAAGCAGGAGACGCCGTTCCCGGTGCTGGTGGACGTGTCGGTGAGCGCGGGGCGGAAGGACGTGATGGCGCCGCTGGCCCGGGCGGCGCTGGCGGCGGGGGCGGACGGGCTGATGCTGCAGGTCCACCCGGCGCCGGAGCTGGCGCTCACGGACAACGAGCAGCAGATGGATCTGGACGAGCTGGAGTCGTTCGCGGCGACCGTGTTCGCGTAGGCCGCGCCGCCCCGGATCCTCCCTCGGCCCGGGACGACGGCGACGCTACGCTTCGACCTTCCGCATGAGCAGCTGGATGGTCTGGAACATGTGCGTGACGGTGTTGCTGATGTAGAGCCCCGTCTGCTGGTGGTGCTTGAGCAGGTCCGACCAGATGGTGTTGATCTCGACCTTCAGCCCGCCGTAGTCGCCGCCGTCGACGAGCGCGCCGAGGCGGGCGATCGGCGGCGGGACGTCGTCCTCGTACGACGAGCGGATCTTGTCGAGGGCGTCGGCGACCTGGGCGCGGACCTCGTCGTCGACGGGGGCCTCGGCGCCGGCGTCACCGTCGGCCGCCGCCTCATCGCCTGCGCCGGCGTCGGCTTCGCCGGCGTCTCCGGCGTCGTCAGCCGCGGCGGACTCGTCGGCCGCGGCGTCGTCCGGTCCGTCGCGTGACTCCGCGGCGGGCTGCTCCTCGTCGTCGTCGTCGTCGTCCTCGTCCTCGTCCTCGGGGACCTCGATGCCGTGGGCGGCGAGGAGGTCGGCGCCGCCGGGCATGAGCCCGACGAACTCGGAGAGCGAGAAGCAGCCCTTGAGCTTGTGGGCGCCGAGCTCGTTGGTGGAGTGGATGGCGGTGGCGCGCCCCTTGATGTTGGCGTCGACGTCGACGGTCCCGCCGACGACGACGTTGGCCTCGAGCTTGCCCCCGCGGAGGCCGATGGAGCCGGAGCCCTTGATGACCTGGACCTTGAGGGTGCCGCCGGAGAAGTCGACGTTGGCGGCCTCGATGAGGTCGACGGTGACCTTGCCGGAGACGGTCACGGTGCCGCCGGGGGCGTGGATCGAGTCGAGCGAGACCGCCTTGGGGGGCGACAGGACGACGTTGCCGCCGGTGGAGTGGAGCTTGCTCAGCTTCTGCGCCGGGGCCCCTTCGATGACGATGTCGCCGGCGTTCTCGATGGAGAGGGAGTTGCCGTCGAGGGTGAGCTTGACGTCTGCGGGGAGGACGAAAGCGCCGCTGTTCGCCATGGATGTGGCTCCGGGTCGTTGCTGGAATGGAAGCCCGCGCGAGGCGGACCGACATTGTCCGGTTCCGGCGATGCCGGAGTCAACCGGGGGCGCGCCGTCGCCGCCGGAGCTCGCCCCCGCCTCCGTCGGGTCAGCGCCCGTTTTGTCCCCGAAACCGGGACGAAAAGGCGACTGGGCCCCCTCAGCGGCCCTTTTGTCTCGATTCCGGAGACGAAAGGGCCGCTGAGGGGCGGGCGCGCCAGACGTCGAGGTAGGCCTCCGCCATGGCTTCGGCGGTGGGGGGCGGGGGGACGTCGAGGGAGCGGACGCGGGGGAGGGTGGCGGCGAGGAGGGCGAGGCGCTCGCCCCAGGCTTCGGGGTCGTCGGGGGGGACGATCCAGCCGTCCCGGCCGGGGGCGACGAGCTCGGGGAGGCCGCCGAGGTCGGCGACGAGCAGCGGGCGTCCGGCGGCGCGGGCCTCGAGGGCGACGAGGGGGTGGTTCTCGGCCCACGTCGACGGGATCGCGACGACGTCCACCGTCCGCATGAGGCCGACGGCGTCGGCGGGGGCGTAGCGGCCGTGGGCGACGACGCCGGGGCCGGAGGCGTCGGAGGTCCCGTGGACGTGGAGCTCGGCGGCGCCCGCCGGCAGCGAGGCGAACGCGCGGAGGAGGAGGTCCAGCCCCTTCGTGGGGTGGGGGTTGCCGAAGAAGCCGACGCTCAGGGGGCCGGGGGGCCTCTCGGGGGACACGGCGGACGACCCGGGCGCCGCCGCGAGCCCGTTGGGGATGGCGACGACGTCCCGGTCCAGGCCGAGCTCGCGGGCGCGGCGGGCCAGGAAGCGGGACGGGGCGACGACGGCGTGGGCGTCCCGGAGCGCGCGGAGGAGGCCGGCCTGGCGGGCCCGCCAGCGGCGGCGGGCGGCGGACACCAGCTCCTCGGCCAGGGGACGCGCGCCGGTGTCCAGCGCCAGCCCGGCCGCCCGCGCCGCGTACTGGGGGCGCTGGTGCAGCGCGTTGGCCCGCATGAGCCGCTGGAGCGCCAGCTTCGGCTCGCCCAGCCGCTCGTCGAGGCGGGCCATCCCGGCCAGGATGGCCGCCCCCGATCGCCTGTCGTGGCCCAGCTTGCGCCACAGCGTGTCGAGGACCCTCCGGGCCCGCTCGAACTCGTGCAGCTCCTCGTAGGTGCGCGCCACCAGCTGCAGGTAGTCGGCGCTGTGATCCTCCGCCGCCGCCGCCGCGCTCAGCGCCACCAGGGCCGCCGCCCGGTCGCCGTCGCCCAACGCCAGGCGGGCTCGGAAGCCGTGCCCGAGCCCGGCGCGCCCGTTCGTCAGCAGCCAGGCCGCCTCGCGGCGCACGCAGTCCGGCGCGCGGAGCCGCAGGCCTTCGCGAGCACCAGGTGCGCCTCGGCGTCGTCGGGCCGCTCGAAGAGCAGGTACTCCATGGCGCTGCGGGCCCGGGTGTAGGCCCCCCGGCGCATCAGGGTGCCGCCCAGCAGCCGGCTGGACTCGGGCGTGGGCGGCAACGCCCGGGCGAGGTGCGCGGGCCGCTGCAGGGCGCCCGCGATCTCGTGGACCAACGCGATCCGCCGCCACGGCATGCGCTCCCAGGCCTTCCGATACTCGCCGGCCGCCTGGGCCGGCCGGCCCGCCGCGCGCAGCGTCCGGGCCGTCGCCAGGGCCGGCTGGCCGCTCTGCGGGTTGAGGTAGACGGCGCGGTTGAGCCACCGG
>CAYFOA010000060.1:33686-33923 GCA_964344575.1 uncultured Rickettsiales bacterium
ACCGCGCGGGGCCCCGTCAGCGCGGTCATGGCGCACAGGGCGAGGCCCACCGCCAGGGTGAGGGCCGCCGCGCGCCGGTGCCTGGGGGCGTCCGACCGCCGGTCCGCGTAGCGGGTGCCCAGCGCCAGCCCCAGCGCGGCGGCGAAGGGGAAGGACAGCCCCGCGCCCTCCAGCCCGAAGTCCACCAGCTGCTGCAGGCCCACCGCCGCAAGCCCCGCGACCAGCCCCCAGTGGGCC
>CAYFOA010000060.1:33933-36890 GCA_964344575.1 uncultured Rickettsiales bacterium
CGCCGCCCCACGGCCCGGAACAGCCGATACCAGGTGGCCACCGCCGCCAGGAGCACCGCGCCGGCCACCACCACGCCCCACTCGGTGGCGAGCTGCAGGGCGATGTTCTCGGGGTGCGTGGCGGAGCCGGCCCGCAGGATGTCGCTGAAGTGCGGGTGGGTGACGAGGAAGGTGCCCCGACCGCTGCCGGTGGCCCAGTAGGCGCGGGCCTGCTCGACGGCCACCGGCCAGATGTCCAGGCGGCCGTCCCGCGCGCCCTCGGCGGCGAAGACCAGGCCCCAGTCGGGCATCACCAGCAGGGCCGCGACCAGCCCCAGCGCCCCCAGCCCCAGGCCCACGCTGGCCGCCGCGCGGGACTGGGTGCGGGTGCCGCTGGGGTGGGCCAGCTCGCTGCGGGCGTGGGCCAGCAGCGCGAAGACGACGAGCCCGATCAGCAGCACCACCTGGCCGCCGCGGGAGCCGGTGAGGAGCGCCCCCGCCCCGCAGAGCAGCGCCACGGGGAGCATGATGCGCTGCTCGGTTTGCGTGCGCGCGCGAGAGAGCAGCCCCAGGGCCACCAGCGCGGCGAGCACCAGGTAGCCGGCCTGGGTGTTCAGGTTCACGAAGGTGCCCACGAAGCCGCTCAGCGGGGCGCCATGCGCCGAGTCGAAGTGGCCCAGGATGCGATCGGCGCCGCTGAGCCGGTGGATCACGCTGAGGAGTGCGACCAGGCCGCCGGTGAGCGCGATGGAGCGCAGCAGCCAGGCCCGACGGCGCCGGCCCACGTGCATGGCGGCCAGCACCACCGCCAGGAAGCCGGCCTGGTGGATGACCGCCAGCCAGGTGGCCGGCGGATCCAGCGTGACGGGGTGGCCCCGCCCCTCGAGCAGGCCGATGTCGGCGAGCACGAACTGCCGCACCTCGAAGGCGGCCGGCGACAGGGTCTCGAGCACCCCCGCGGGCAGCGGCACGAGCTGCAGGAGGCCCAGGACGACCAGGGCCGCCAGCGGCCAGACCGGCCAGGGCAGCCGGAGGCCCCGCTCGAGGCGACCGTAGGCCAGCAGGCTGAGGCTCACCAGCGCCACCGCCGAGAGCGCCACCAGCACCACCGGGCGGGTGCCGCCCACCGCCAAGGGGGCCGCCGAGACCACCCCGATGCACAGCCAGCCGCTCAGCGCGCGCATCCAGCGGCCCGCCGGCACCCGCCGCGTCCGTCCCGCTCGCTCGTGGTCCGACTCGCTCAAGGGCCCTCCGCGCCTTCGACCCCGAGCCCCGAGGCCGTATCTCGTTCACGGCGCCGGTAGGGTCCGCGATCGCCGGCCGGGGCGCCAGTCGCTTGCGCCCGTGGGACCGCGCGGTGAGAGTGTGCGGCCATGAGCAGCCCCGAGCGCCCACTGCGCGTCGTCCACGCCACCACCTGGATGGATCCCATCGTCGGGGGCCCGCCGCGGGTCATCGTGGGGCTATCGGCGGGGCTCCAGCGGCGCGGCCACGAGATCCGCCTGATCAGCGGCGACTGGCCCGACAACGCCGCCGTCGACGCGCTCTTCGCGGCCCGCATGGATCCGCCGCCGCACCGGACCTGCTGCCGGCCCAAGTTCGTCTACCCGGTGGTCACCCGCGACCGGATCGCGCGGGCCCTCGACGGGGCCGACGTGGTCCACATCCACAGCATCTGGCCGCTCAACAGCCTCGTCGTCAGCCAGGTGGCCCGGCAGATGGGCATCCCCTACGTGCTCACGCTGCACTGCAACCTGCACGAGGCGGCGGTCCGCCAGAAGGTGCCGAAGAAGTTCGTCGGGCGGCACCTCCTCGGCTTCGGGAAGATGATCCGCGAGGCCGCGGCCATCCACGCGCTCAACGCCGAAGAGCGGGACGGCGCCCAGTGGCCATTGCCGCCGCGCGTGCGCGTCATCCCCAACGGCGTCTTCCCCGAGGAGTTCGCCGCTCCCCCGCCCGCCGGGGCCTTCCGCGCCACGCTCCCCGCGCTGGGCGACGCCCCCTACGTCCTGTTCCTGTCGCGGTTGCACTGGAGCAAGGGCCTGGATCTGCTGGGCGACGCCTTCGCCGCGGTGGCGGCGACCCGCCCCGACCTGCACCTGGTCGTGGTGGGCGAGGACTCGGGCGGCCAGGCCCTGCTGGAGGAGCGCGCCGCCCGGCACGGCTACTCGAGCCGGGTGCACTACACCGGCGCCATCGACGGCCCCCGCAAGGACGCCGCCTTCACCGACTCGGCGGCCTTCTGCCTGCCCAGCCGGCACGAGGGCTTCAGCATCGCGCTCATCGAGGCCATGGCCTGGGCCTGCCCGGTGGTGGCCACCGAGGCCTGCCACTTCCCACAGATCACCGAGGTGGGCGCCGGCGTGGAGACCCCCGTCACCGCCGCGGGCATCGCCGAGGGTCTGCTGTGCGTGGTGAACCACCCCGAGCGGGCCGAGTTGGGCACGCGCGGCCGGGCGCTGATCCTGGAGCGCTACACCTGGCCCGCCATCGCCGACCAGATGGCCGCGCTCTATCGGGAGGTCATGGGCTGAGGGGCCCTACCGGGCGGCCTGAATCCAGCCGAGGATCGTCTGGTAGTCCGGATCGCCGATGGCCCACGCAGCGCCCCCCGAGTGGTCGGTGCCGGGCAGCAACGCGGTCAACACCCCGCTGCCCTCGGGGTCGTCGAAGTCGATGAAGCGGTCCCGCTTCAGGCTCGCCAGGATCTGAGCCATGAGCGCCCCGTCGCCTGCGTAGTCCTGACGAAACAGGAAGCCGCCGGCGCGGTTCTGGTGGCAGCCGTCCTCGCTGGCGCAGCCGCCGCCGGCGGTGGCGAAGACCGGCAGCACGCGCTGCTGGAAGGTCTGCTCGTCGAGGTTGGCGAAGCGCGGATCGGCCACCGGGCCACCGCCTCCGCCTCCGCCTCCGCCTCCGCCTTCGACGACAGCGCCGCCGCCCCCGATGGCGTCGGCGTCCACGCCGCCCAGCTTGAGGGT
>CAYFOA010000061.1:0-36217 GCA_964344575.1 uncultured Rickettsiales bacterium
CGCCGGGGGGCGGGGCCGCGGCGGCGGGTTGCGGGCCGCCGCCGGCGGGGGGCGCCTGGTAGCCGGGCTCGCCCGGGAGGATGAGCTCGACGGGAGCGGCAGGGGCGGCGTCGCCGGAGACCGGGCCGGGCCCCGTGACGGTGGCGGCGCCGGCGGGGACGGGGGTCGCCTCGGGATCCGCGGGGGCCCCTGCGCCGGCGTCGCTCGCCTCCAGATCCGCGGCGACGTCCGCCGATCCGGCGGGGGCCGCGGCGTGGTACTTGCCGGTGTCGAGGTCCGGGTCGGTCTCCATCGGCCGTGGGTCCGCGGCTTCGGGCTGCATCGGCGGACGCGGTCGCGCCTTCGGCGCGAGATCGTCGTCCGGGCCCAACGTGGGCACGTCCGCGGTGAGCTCGTCGTCGTCGCCGGCGGCGGCCGCCGCGGCGGGGGCCACGGGGCCGTCTGCGGTCGTCTTGCCGTCGGTCGCGGCGGGGACGTCGGCGGCGGTGGGCTGGTCCTCCTCGTCGCCGTGGTCGGTGGCCTCGTCGTCGTCGGGGAAGATCGGCGCCCGGCTCCGGTCGATGTCCTGCCGCGAGATCGGCTCCCCCCGCGGCCCGTCCGGCGTCCACCCCGCCGCCGCGAGCATCTCCGCGATCGACGCCGGTCGCTCGATCCCGAGGTGCAGCCGCGCCATGGCCCGCCCGAACTCCTTCGCCGTCTGGTAGCGCAGCCCGGGGTCCTTGAGCGTCGCCTTCTCGAACACGTCGCCGAGCCCGGGGAGGAGGGTCTCCAGCTCCTCGGCGTGGTCGTCGAGGGGGTCGCTCGCGATCCTCATCGCGATCTTCATGGGCGACTCGGCGCTGAACGCGAGCTTCGTCGTCGCCAGCGTGTACAGCGACAGCCCCATGCTGAAGACGTCCGACCGCGGGTCCAGCGGCTCGCCCATCACCTGCTCGGGGCTCATGTAGGCGGGCGTCCCCTTGAGCTGGCCGTGGGCGGTGGACTCGGCGAGGCGGTCGCTGAAGAGGGCGATGCCGAAGTCGCTCACCTTCACCTCGCCGTTGATGCTGACGAGGATGTTCCCGGGCTTGACGTCGCGGTGGACGAGGCCGAGCGAGGCGCCGTCGCTCCGCTTCAGGTTGTGGGCGGCCTCGAGCCCGTCGCAGGCGGCGGAGAGGACCTCGAGGATGGGGCCGATGGCGATGGTGGATTTGGAGCTGCGGGCGGCGTCGAGGACCTGCCGCATGGACAGCCCGTCGACGAAGTCCATGACGAGGTAGAAGCGGTCCTGCTCCTCGACGAGGTCGAGGATGCGGACGACGTTGGGGTGCTTGATGCGGGCGGCGATGCGGGCCTCGTCCACCAGCATCTCGAGGATGTGGGGGTAGGCGGCGATGAGGTCGCCGTCGACGAGCTTGATGGCGACCTCGTTCTCGAACCCGTGCGGTCCCTCCTGGACGGCCTGGTAGACGGTCGCCATCCCCCCGCGGCCGATCTTGCGGCGCAATCGGTAGCGGCCGAGCCGCTCGACGGTGGGGGCGTCGGCCATCGGATCGCGAGCATACCCCGTGATAGGCTCGCCGCCCCTCGGTCAGCGCCGGGAACCTTCCGCTCCCGCCGCGGTCCACAGGGGGGCACCTGAGGAGGCTCCATGCGCCCGACCGTCCGTCTCGCCGCCCTGCTGGCGGCGCTGCTCCTGCCTGCCACCGCGTCCGCCCAGTTCGGCTACGAGGACCTCGCCCGCACGACGGCCCTCACGGCCGCGGACGACTACCGGATCGGCAAGGGCTACATGGAGATGACGGGGTGGATGTTCCCCGTCCTCGAGGACGACGAGCTGACGGCCGAGGTCCAGGAGGTGGTCCGCCGCATCGTCGCCGTGTCCGACCGCCCCGACCTGATCTGGGACATCGTCGTCGTCGACAGCCCCGAGGTGAACGCCGCCGCCATGCCCGGCGGGTTCATGTTCGTGAACAAGGGGCTGCTGGACAACCTGAGCTCCGACGAGGCGGCGTTCGTCCTCGCCCACGAGATCAGCCACGTCCAGCTCCGCCACTTCGCGTCGACGCTGAACATGTCCGTCGCGATGGAGGCCCTGAGCTCGGGGGAGTCGGCCTACAGCAGCGGCGACCTGGGCGGGCTCGGGAGCTCGTACGCGGAGCTGTCCCGCATGATGACGCGCCACTCCCGGCAGCTCGAGCTGGAGGCCGACCTGTACGGCCTGCTGTACGCGGTCCGGGCGGGCTACCCGATGGGCGCGAGCACGTCGGCGATGGAGTCGATGAAGCTGGTCGTGGGGGAGATCCCCGACTGGATGAAGGACGACGCCACCCACCCGACGTTCACGCAGCGGATCGACGAGCTCCAGCAGGGGATGAAGACGGTCAAGGAGACGTACGGCGGCTTCGACGCGGGCGTCTCGTACGCGCGCGCGGGGAACTACGAGGCGGCGATCCCGGCCTTCGAGCAGTTCCTGTCGCTCTTCCCGAAGTCGTCGGCGGCGTGGTCGAACCTCGGGACCTGCTACCTGCACGAGGCGATCAAGGACTGGGACGACCCCTGGCACGACGACCTGTCGCTGTACCTCAAGTCGGACGTCACGGTGCGCGCGGCGGGGGTCAACAAGACGATGCTCGAGCGCGCTCGGGCCGCGTTCGCGAAGGCGCTGGAGATCGACCCCAACCGGGACGCGGCGCTGGCCAACCTGGCGGTGCTGGCGCGGGTGGAGAAGGACTACGCGGGGGCGGAGGCGCTGCTCACGAAGGCGCGCGAGCTGGACGCCGAGTACGCCGGCTACCTGAACAACCTGGGCACGCTCGCGGCGGCGAAGGGTGACCTGAAGGGGGCGGACAAGTGGTTCGGCAAGGCGCTGAAGGAGGATCCCGAGGCGTTGCACGCCAAGGCGAACCGGGCGCGCGTCTACTCGGGCCAGAAGAACAAGCACAAGGACGCGATCGCGCTGTACGAGGAGCTGCTGTCGTCGCGGAAGTACGCCAAGGAGGCGACCTCGCAGCTGATCGCGCTGGGCGCCCGCCCCGCCGGGACGGCCCCGCCGGAGTTCCCCGACGAGAAGCAGTCGGGCGACGACCAGTGGCTGGTGGCGTTGTACGAGCCCGAGCCGGCGCCCGCCTACGAGGAGCCCGCGCCGGCCCCCGCGCCGAAGTCGGACGAGCCGCCGCCGAAGGCGGAGCCGGTGACGGCGACGCTGTCCCTCGGCGTGACCTTGGAGGACCTCAAGAACTCGCTGGGGACGCCGGACTTCGAGGACCGCCAGGAGGACGGCTACTACGTGTACGCGGGGTGGTGGAACCAGGGCGTCAGCGCGACGCTGACGGACGACGTCTGCACGGGCCTGGAGATCTTCCCCCCGGCGCTGGTCGAGACGGGCCGCAAGGTCAAGATCGGGAGCTCCGACAAGGAGGTGAAGGCGGCCTACGGCGACCCCACCGACGTCTACGGCGACCGCAACGCGGGCTACGAGTCGTGGACCTACGACGCCCTCGGGACCGCCTTCTACTTCGACGGCACGGGTACGGTCGTCTCGATCTCGATGTGGAGCTGGTAGCCCGCGGACAGTTAACGTTGAAAAACTAATCTGACTAGTTAGTATTTCAACAATGATTCCGCGTCACGACGTGGCGGAGCTGCGCGAGCTGCTGGAGCAGTTCCCGGCGGTCGCTCTCATCGGTCCGCGCCAGTCGGGGAAGACGACCCTGGCGCGGTCGCTGGCGGACGTCCACTACGTCGACCTGGAGCGGCCGAGCGACCGGAGCCGGCTGGGCGACGCCGAGCTGTACCTCGGACGCCTCGCGGACTCCCTCGTCGTGCTCGACGAGGTCCAGGAGACGCCGGAGCTGTTCCCGGTGCTCCGCGCGCTCATCGACGAGGACCGCCGCCCCGGTCGCTTCCTGCTGCTGGGCTCGGCGTCCCCGGCGCTGCTGCAGCGGGCATCGCAGACGCTGGCGGGGCGGATCGCGTTCCACGAGCTGCCCCCGTTCCGCCGCTCCGAGCTCCCCGACGTGGACTGGCGGGCGCAGTGGTGGCGGGGCGGATTCCCCGACGCGGTGCTGGCGGGGAGCGACCGGCGAGCCCGGCGCTGGCACGAGGCCTACCAGCGGACCTGGGTGGAGCGGGACCTGGCGCTGCTCGGACCCAACCTCCAGCCGGCGCTGCTCGGCCGCTTCTTCGCGATGGTCGGCCACTGCCACGGCCAGCTCTGGAACGGCGCCGACCTGGCCCGTTCGCTCGGCGTGAGGCAGCGGACGGTGGCCCGCTACCGGGACCGCCTCGTCGACGGCTTCCTGCTGCGCGAGCTCCGCCCCGTGCACCGGAACATCAGCAAGCGTCTGGTCCGCTCCCCGAGGGTCTACTTCCGCGACACGGGGCTGCTCCACGCGGTCTGGGGCGTGCCGGACTTCGACGCGCTCCAGGGCCACCCGGGCGTGGGCGCGTCGTTCGAAGGCTGGGTCATCGAGCAGCTGCTGCGGAGCCTCCCCTCGGACCTGACCCCGGGGTTCTGGCGCACCCACCGGGGCGCGGAGATCGACCTCGTCCTGGAGCGCGGCCAGGAGGTCGTCGCCGTCGTGGAGGTCAAGTACAGCAGCGACCCCAAGCCGGCCCGAGGCTTCTGGGAAGCCCGCCGCGACCTCGGCGACCCCCCGGCCTGGGTGGTCCACCCCGGCGACGCGCGTTATCTGATCGCGGAGGGAGTCGAGGCCATCGGAGTCGATGAGCTCCTGCTCATGGCCTCGGAGATGCCGCTCCGAGGAGCGCGTCGATAGCCTCGCTCGCCGCTCCTCCTTCAAGGACGCCCTGGAAGCCGGCGAGCTCGACTTCCCACCGTCGAAGCGACGGCTCCCAGCTCCTCGAGACGATCGTCCGCCCGTCCGTGAGTTCCAGCGCAACGAGCGCTGCCGGTAGACCCGGATGTCGGTCGCGGTCGCCACCGGAGACCGGGGTTGCGGCGGTGTCGCCGCACAGGACACCGCTGCGAAGGGCGTTCACGACCGCATCGACGGCGTCGGCAGAGACGGCGGGAGCGTGGCTGTCCGACGCGACCAGGAACCTCCCCCCGCTGCGCGTCAGCTCGACGCGTGCCGGCAGCGCTGAGCCTCGGATGATCGCGGCTCGAACCTGGACCTGCTCCCCCAGCGGCGGCATGCACTCTGCCGTCGACCGGCGCCACCGCTCCAGACCCGGGCCGGCATGACGATCCACGAAGTCGCGCAGCGCTCTTCCGAAGCCCGCGTCCTCGAGGATCCACGCGCGGCCGGTTCCCCCATCCAGAAGGATGAATCCACCCCGACCATCGCGGTGGATCTCGAGGCTGAGGCGTCCGCCGTTCACCCGGATCCATGGCTTCCGGTGCCAGCCCCCCACGGGGGCGGAGGCCGCCTCGCCGCGGCACTGCAGACCACCCTCCACAGCGCCAAGGAGAGCGCCCACCTCATCGGCGGATGCCCGCGACTCCCATCGGACTTCCACCGTAGTGGCGGGACCCCGCCAATCGGACTCCCCGATCTGCCGCTGGATCAACCCTCGGCCGAGGTAGCCCTCCCTGTCTTGCCGAAAGCCGATCGCGAGGGGCCGAGCTGCGTCGGGCAACGTCGGCGCCGACAGAGTCAGGCCCTCGATGGACCGCGGACGCCACGACACCCCGTTGCATCCGCTGTCGAGATCGGCCGCGAGCACCACTGCTGGAGTTGCGCGCCCCGGCGGAGTCCACCGCGGGGGCCCGAGTGAGGCCATGGGTGCGGCCTCGAGGTCGTCGGCCTCCACGGGCGGGGGCGGCGTCGGAGGGGGGTACGGCAGCGGGAACGCGTCGTCGCGGCGTCCGTAGAAGAGCCACCCGGAGCGCTCCGTTCGGATGAGCGCCGCGGAGACGAGCCAGTCGACGACCAGCTCCGACTCCTCGGGGAGCGCGCCGCCGTTGGTCTCGATCCACCACCCTGGCCGGACTTCTCGGGCGGGTCGGACCCTGCTGCCCCACCCCAGAGGCCGCGTCTCGAAGGAAAACGTGAAGAGAGGCCGGCCGCCGAGCGTGAGGTTCGCGAGCGCGGTGGGCGTGGCCCCGGAACCCTGGAGGTCGAGCGACGAGAACCCCTCGGGGATCCAGGTGGCCCGGGAGGGCGACCATCGACCGCCTGCCCGCTCCAGGTCGAAGCGATCTCGGGCCCCGGCGCCTCCGGCGACGTACTCCTCGCCGGCGGAGCGGAACTCCACGGGCTTGACGTCCCCGGTGTCGCTGACGAAGCGAAAGAGCGAGGGATGAGCTGCGCCCGCCACCCGCAGCATGTGCCGATCGATCGGGACCCGCACGGCGCTCGCACCCGGCTCGACGTCGACGCGACGGACGAAGGGGCGACCCTCGCCGGCATCCAGGAAGGCGCCGGCGAGCAGGACCGGCCCAGCCATGCTCGGCTCGCTCGGATGGGCGAACGCAGCGTCATGCGCCAGAGGCGATGGGGGAGCCTCCGAGACGCCGCGCGCGGGGAGAGGCGGGCTGTCTGCCAGGATGCGATCGGTGATCGCGCTGAGTGCCTGCGAGAGCCGGTCCGGCTCCTCCTGAACGCCTGCGAACGCGCCGGTCGCCACCACCCAGGGCTGTCCGTCCGAGTGGAGCACCAGGGTGGGAGAGCGCTGGAACGTCACCGTGATCCGGACCCGGGCGGAGACGTGGTGGTGATGACGCCGCCATCGGTCGACGCTCGGGGCGCAGGTTGTGGGCATCGCCGCCGCGTCGAGCAGGTCGTCGACGACGCTGTCCGCAAGAGCCCCTTCCCAATCCGCTCCTCGTCTCAGGCCGGCTTGGCGGTCGTGCTGCCACCGTACGGCGTCGTAGGGCCATTGGCCGTCGGCCCTTTCGACGACCGCCCGAAGACGGGTCGCCCCGCGAAGTCCCCGGTAGGTCTCCAGCTCGACCCGGGCGACCTCGTCCGAGGTGCGGGCAGGGGGGGCGCACCGGGGTTGCGTTTCGAGTTCTGCGGTCGGCGGGGGGGCGGCGGGCGCCGGCTCCGCACACGCAGCTCCCAGGAAGGCCAGCGCCAGCAGGATCGGGGAGGGGACTTGGCGCGAACTCACGCAGTCATCATGGATCGGGCGACGTCGACCCTCCCAGTCCGGCCGCTCAGTTGCTCTTGACCGGCCGGAAGGGGTGGAGGAAGGACGCCAGGGCGCCGCTGTTGCGGGTCTGGATCCAGACGCGGCCGCGGCCACTGAACTCGCAGACGAGGCCTTCCCCGCTGAAGAGGAGGCTCTTGAGGCCGCCGACCTTGCGGATGTCGAAGTCGACCGTGTTGTCGAACGCGACGATGTGGCCCGTGTCCACGATGTAGCTGCCGTCGATCGCGATCTCGTGGATCGCCCCGTAGCTGCTCAGCCACAGGTCGCCCGTGCCGATCGCCTGGAGCAGGAACGCCCCCTCGCCCGACAGGAACGTCTTCTTCAGCCCCTGGAACTTCGTGTCGATCTCGATGCCCGGCGTGCTGCACAGGTAGCTGCCGCGCTGGACCATCACCGTCGTGTCCTGCATCGGGAAGTGGACGATGTCGCCGGGGGACGCGGGCGCGACGTCGATGCGCTGGGCGTCCTTCTCCGCGGTGTACGTGTTCATGAAGACCGACTCGCCGCCGACGGCGCGCTTCAGGGCGCCCATCACGCCGCCCTTCATGTTGGTCTCCATGTCCAGATCGGTCGTCATCGACATCATCGCGCCGGCCTCGGTGACCAGCTGCTCGCCGTTGTCGAGCCAGACGTGGAGGGACGCGAAGTCGGGCTTGTTGTGGATCTCGTGGCGCATGGCGTTACCTCGGCGGGAGCTTGGGGCCGACCTCCTGGCCGAACCCGCGGGGGTTGCGCGTCTGGATCCAGAGCCGTCCCTTGCCGGAGAAGGTGCAGACGAGCCCCTCCCCGCCGAAGATGAACTGCTTCCAGCCGCCACCGAACTTGTTCACGGTGAAGTTGAGCGTGTCGTCGAACGCCACGATGTGGCCCGTGTCCACGATGAAGCTGCCGTCGATCGCGATCTCCTTGACGCCGCCGAAGCTGTTGAAGATCAGCGGGCCGGTGCCCGTGGCCTTCAGCATGATCAGCCCCTCGCCGCCGAAGAACGTCTTCGCCCCGCCCCACTTGCTGTCGACCTCGACGCCCGTGCCGGACGCCATGAAGGCCGTCGACTGGAGCATCAGCGTCGACTGGTTGAGCTCCTCGACGATGACGTCACCCTGGAAGGTGGGCGAGAACATCACGTGGCCGGGGGCGTCGTTCGCCGTGAAGCGGTTGAGGAAGAAGGACTCGCCCGCGACCATCCGCTTGAGCCCCTTCATCAGCCCCTTGAGCTTGCCCTCGCCCTTCTTGCCGGCCGACGTCTCCATCGTGACGTGGCTGTTCATGCTGACCATCGCGCCGCCCTCGGCGACGACCGTCTCGTTCGCCTCGAGGTCGACCTGCGCCATGGCGTAGGAGGGACGGTGGTGAATCGAAATCTGCATTGCGTTCCTCCTCTCCTAGGGAAGCTCGGGGGTGATCCAGGAGACGAGGCTCCCGAGGTTGCGGGTCTGCAGCCAGAGCGTCCCCTTGCCCTCGAACTCGAGGACCAGGCCTTCGCCCGACAGCAGCGTGGACTTCCAGCCGCCGACCTTGCGGATCGTGTAGTCGAGGTCCCCCTCCCAGCCGACGAGGTGGCCGGTGTCGACCACGTACGTCCCGTCGATCTCGACCTTTTCGATGGCGCCGTAGCTGTTGAGCAGGAGCTGGCCGCCCTCGGCGTCGTCCTCGTCGACCTCGCACTCCATGAAGAAGGCGCCTTCGCCGCCGAAGATCATCCGGAAGCCGCCCCACACGAGGCTGACCTCGACGTTCGGCGTGGCCGCCAGGTAGGCGCTCGACTGCAGCGTCACCATGCGCCCCTTGGGCATCTCCAGGTGGACGACGTCGCCCACCATCCCGGGGGCGACCATCAGCTGCTGCCCGTCCTTCTCGGCCTCGTACACGTTCACGAACATCGTCTCGCCCGCGAGGAACTTGCGGACGATGCCGACGAACGCCGCGACGAGGAACCCGACGCAGCCGCCGTCGCCGGTGCCGTTGAACGTCGTATCGACTTCGAGGTCCGACGACATGGCGACCATGGCGCCGGACTCGGTGACGAACTCCTCGCCCTTGTCCAGCGTCACCACGGCCATGCCGTAGGACGGCTTGGACTCGACTGAAATGTGCATGCTTCCTCCTCCCCGGAAGGGGGACGAGGGAGCCTACATCAGATGCACGACATCGTGATCGTGTAGTCGCTCGTGTTCCCCGCGAAGCCGTCGACCACGATGAAGAAGTGCTCGCCGCTCAGCACGGGGAACGTGATCGACTCGTCGCTGCTGCCGCCGGCGCGGCTGCTGTCGAGGCACTCGTCGGGGCTGCACCCGCCGTCGGCGTCGGGGGTCAGGACGTACAGGTCGAGGTCGGAACTCAGGCCGGTCAGGTCGACCGTCACGTCGCCGTCCGCGTTGGCCTCGAACAGGTAGACGTACTCGGGGCCCGTCTCGTTGCTGTCGAACGACTCGCAGGAGTAGTCGGACCAGAGGCTCTGCGACCCGCCGCTGCCGTTGTTCCAGCTGTCCGAGCTGCTGATGCAGTTCAGGGCGAAGTCGTCCGCGCAGTCGGGGCAGGAGACGCTCAGGTCGAACGCCGAGGTGTTCCCCGCGAACCCGTCGACGACGAGGTAGTAGGTGACGTCGGCCTCCAACGCGATGCTGATCGCCTCGTCGCTGCTGCCGCCCGCGCGGGAGTCGTCGAGGCAGTTCTCGGTGTCGCAGTTGCCGGTGTCGGCGTCGGCCTCGACGACGAACAGGTCGATGTCGCTGCTCAGCCCGGTCAGCTCGACCGTGTACGTCCCCGTCAGGGCCGGCGTGAACGCGTAGAAGAGCTCGGGGCCGGTGTTGCTGCCGGAGGTGCAGCCGGTCCAGCTGTCGACGTCGCTGTCACCGCTGGAGTTGTCCCCGCTGACGCTCGGGAACGCGCAGCTCAGCGTGTCCTCGATGTCGCCGTCGTCCGCGCAGAAGTTGCACGTGATCTCGAGGTCGTAGTCGGACGTGTTGCCGCTGAAGCCGTCGACGACGATGTGGTACGGGTTGCCGCCCACGAGGTCGATGACGATCTGCTCGTCGTTGCTGCCGCCGCTGATGCTGTCCTCGAGGCAGGCCTGGGGATCGCACTCGCCGCCGGCCGCGTCGAGGATGAACAGGTCGACGTCCGCGCTCAGGCCCGTCAGGTCGATGCTGTAGGTGCCGTCCGTCGCGGGCGTGAAGTCGTACACGTACTCGGGCGCCGCGCTGTAGTCGAGGCTGTTGCAGCTGTAGTCGCCGTTGACCGTCGTGCTGCCGGCGTCGCCGTTGTTCCAGCTGTCGCTGTTCGCCGCGCAGTCGAGCGTCAGGCCGGCCGAGCAGCCCGGGCACTCGACGCCGAGCGTGTAGTCGGCGATGGCGCCGAGCCAGCCGTCGACCACGACGTAGAAGGTGTCGCCCTCGAGCGCGGAGACCGTGACCTCCTCGTCGCCGGACGTCGTCGAGTCGTCGAGGCAGAGGTCGGGGTCGCACTCGCCGGTGGAGCCGTCGAGGATCAGCAGGTCGAGGTCGCCGCCGGTGATCCCGGTGAGGCTGAACGTGTAGTCGCCGTCGCTCGCCGCCTCGAAGAAGTAGGTCATCTCCGGGCCGTCCATCGTGAAGCTGTTGCAGCTGTAGCCGTCGACGACGTCCGTGCTGCCGGCGTCGCTGTTGTTGGCCGCCACGGAGCCGCCGCAGGCGAGGTCGGAGGTGGACTCGCACGTCGGGCAGTCGACCGCGATGGTGTAGTCGCTGACCGCGGCGTTGTAGCCGTCGACCACGAAGTAGTACGTCGCGCCGGTGACGGCCGTGAACGTCGCCGACTCGTCGCCCGTGGAGGTCGAGGACTCGATGCACGTGTTCGGGTCGCAGGTGCCGCTGCCGTCGTCCTCGAGGATGAAGAGGTCGAGGTCGTCGGTCATGCCCGTCAGGGTGACGGTGATGTCGCCGTCGATCGCGGACGTGTAGCTGTACGTGTACTCGCTGCCCGTCTCGCTGAGGATCGTGCACGAGTAGGTCTCGATCGCGTTGGTCGCGCCGGCGCCGGCGTTGTTCCAGGTGTCGGTGCTGTTGGTGCAGTCGAGGGCCGTGTCCGCCGCGCAGACGGCGGGCTCGATGGCGGAGTCGTCGTCGTCGCCGACCGAGTCGTCGTCGTCGGCGATGTCGTCGTCGTCGGCGATGTCGTCGTCGTTCGCGATGTCGTCGTCGTCGGCGATGTCGTCGTCGTCGGCCACGTCGTCGTCGTCGCCCGCGCCGCCGCAGCCGATGCTCAGGGTGAAGTCGGCGACCGCGCCGTCCCAGCCGTCGAGCACGATGAAGTAGGTCTCGCCCGCGGTGGCCGCGAAGGTGACCTCCTCGTCGTCGTTGCCGGCCGTGCCGGAGTAGTCGATGCAGGCGTCGGACGCGCAGGAGCCCTCGAGGACGAGGAGGTCCAGGTCGTCCGTCTGGCCGGAGGAGGTGATGGTGACGTCGCCGTCGGCGTCGGGCTGGAACTCGAAGATGAGCTCCGGGCCGGTCAGCTGCCACGCGACGCAGTTCCAGACGTCGATGTCGGCCGAGCCGGCGCCGTTGTTGCCGGCGATGTCGTCGCTGGTGCACTCGATCGTGCTGTGCGCGGCGCAGTCCACGGGGGCCGCGTCGTCGTCGTCGGCGATGTCGTCGTCGTCCGCGACGTCGTCGTCGTCGGCGACGGAGTCGTCGTCGTCGGCCGCGTCGTCGTCGTCGGAGGTGGAGTCGTCATCGTCGCCCGCGGCGTCGTCGTCGTCACCGGCGACGTCGTCGTCGTCGTCGTCGGGCAGGGGCGTCGTCGTGTTGAAGGGACACGCCGTCAGCAGGGCGAGGGCAGCGAGGAGCGAAAAGAGTCGGAACTGCATGATTCGGAGCCTCCGTCGGTGGGAACCGAGGCGCGCAGATCTACCGATGTCCCGACAGGTGTCAATCGCGAAACCGCGATCGGGCGCGCTCTAACCCCCGATCCGGCGCCGCGCGCGTTTCCGCCGTGCCCCCGCCGACACCGAGACGTCCCTCAGTTTCCGGCCCGGGTCGCCGCCCCACACCTCGCCCGGGGGGACCGTCGTCCAGGAGTCGAGGAACGTGCGCGGCTCGAGCACGCTCCCCTTGCCCACCTTGACCCCCATGCCGAGCTGGCAGCGGGGGCCGATCTCCACGTCGTCCTCGATCCACGCGCCGGGGGCGATGTCGGTCAGCGCGCCGACGCGGACGTCGCTGCCGAACGTGCACCCGGGACCGACGTTGACGTGCGCGCCGAGGTTGCAGCGGTCGCCCACGGTCACCGGCGCCATCACCAGCTTGTCGCCCTGGCTCAGGTGGGTGGCGATGTTCGCGTGGTCCCCGATGTAGGTCAGGTGGCCGAACCGGCACAGCGCGGGGCCGAAGATGACCGCGCCCGGCGACAGGTGCGTCGACCACGATAGCTCCGCCCCCATCAGCCGGTAGTAAAGCGTCCGCAGCCCGGTCAGGAGCTGGATGTGGGTGATGAACGGCTCGGGGACGTACTTCTCCAGCCCCCAGTGGACGAGGAAGACGAAGAAGGGGCGGTCGACGAAGACCTTCGACGTCCCCTCCACCGGCTTGGGGAGGAGCTGCGCGATGGAGCCGACGGTCAGGACGAGCAGCGTCAGGGCGACGAGGTAGGCGACGGGGAGGAGGACGAACCCCTGCGGCCAGCCGAGCCACTCGAAGCCGAGGTACAGCGTCCACCCGAACCCCAGCGACGCGGGGCCCCACGCGACGACGGCGCCGAGCATCCAGGCGACGTCGAACCACGAGATCATGCGCCCCTCGCGCACCCGCCACGGCGGCGGCGCCTTGCTCGGGAGCGTCAACCGGTCGTTGGGGTCAGGCGACTTGCTGCTTCTCCGCGAGGAGCTTGAGGACGAGGTTGTGGAACGTCTCCACGGTGAACAGCCGGGGGATGTCGCGGATGGCGAAGCCCTCCACGATCTTGTCCGCGGGCGACTCCGGCAGCGCCTCCGTCAGCGCCCTGGCGCCCGCCGCGGTGAGCTTGCCCTCGATCTCGAAGGCCTCGCCGGCGCGGGCCTCCGCCGCCTTCTGGATCTGGCCGCGCGGGATCTTGATCCCGAAGGTCCGCTCCAGGCGGAAGGCGATGTCGAGGAAGTCGAGCGACTCGGCGCCGAGATCGTCGATGACCAGCGACGTCATCTCGATCTCGTCTTCGTCCAGTCCGAGGGCCTCGCAGAACGCGTCCACCACCAGCGGGTAGACGTCCTTGGGGTCGAGCATGCGGTCCTTCGTCTCTGCTCCCACCGGTCCTCCGATGCCGGTTGGCACCGTATCACGGCAAGGTCCCCAGGAGGGCGACGGCGACCTCCCCCGACGGGCCCGCGGCGGCCAGCTCGATGGGGCCGCGTTCCTTGTCCGCGACGCGGAGCGCCCAGGCCGCCGCCAGGAGGAGGCCGCCCGCGCCCGCGCCGGGGTCGCCGAGGGACGTCCACAGGTCGAGGTCGCCGGGGCCGTCGGGGAGGCGCGGGCCGCGGAGCTGGACGGCCTGGGACGCGCGCACGCCGGCCTCCCGCGCCTGCCGCCACACCTCGGCGGTGGCGAGGTCCAGCGCGGCCTCCACCTCGTCGGGGGGGAAGTGGATCGAGGGGGGCTCGACGTCCTTCGGAAGCGGCGCCATGCGGGAGGCGAACGCGATCAGCCCGAAGTCCCCCTTGCTCCCCGGCTCGAGCCGCGCGAAGGCGCCCCCCTGGGACGGCAACAGCGTCCGCGTCGCGCCTTCGTCGAAGAGCCCGTGGCGGGCCATGACGAGCAGATCCTCGACCGTCACGAGCGAGTCCGCGCCGCCCGCGAGCGCCACCTCCAGCCGCCCCGCCGCGATCGACCGGGCCGCCGATCCGAGCGCCAGCAGGGGCCCCGCCGCGCCTGCCTCGAAGTTGTCGTTGTCGCCCTGGAGGTCGAGCTGCTTCGCCGTGAACGCGAGGATGTTGTTGGTCAGCGACTTCACCAGCCACAGCGGGTTGAGGAGGTCCTGGCCGGGGCCGCCGAAGCGGGTGATGTCGAACTGCTCGTCGACGATCGAGATCTCGACCGCCTCCTTGAACGTCCACTCCTCGTCCACGGGGACCCCGCAGCCGGTGAACATCCCGCGCTTCGCCGGCGGCGGCATCAGCTGGATGGTGTCGTCCATCCCCGCCCCCCACGCCTGCAGCGCCGCGGTGACGCCGAACTGGACGCGCGGCGTCATCAGCTTGATCGCCTTGCGGTCGGGGAGGTGGACGCGGGGCTTCCAGAAGGGGACCTCGCAGGCGCGGTGCGTCGGCAGCCAGGGCTCGTCGATGGACGCGATGGGGGACGTCGACAGCGGCTTGCGGCCGGCCTTCCACCAGTCCAGGAACTCGTCGGCGCTGGCCCCGAAGGGACCGACGGCGCCGACGTTCGCGATGCACACGCCGCGGGTCGTCACAGGGGCGCCCCCAGGGCCAGGGCGGCGTTGACGCCGCCGAAGCCGAAGCTGTTGCTGAGGACGTACCGGAGCTTCGCCTCGCGCGCCTCCAGGGGGACGTGGTCGAGGTCGCACTCCGGGTCGGGGCGGTGGAGGTTGAGCGTCGGGGGGACGACGCCGTCGCGCATGGCGAGGACGCAGAGGACCGCCTCGACGGCGCCCGCGGCGGCGACCGAGTGGCCCAGGGCGGACTTCGACGAGCTGAACGGCGGGGCGGTGCCGCGGCCGCCGAAGAGCTGCTTCACCGCCGCCGTCTCGGTGGAGTCGTTGAGCGGCGTGCCCGTGCCATGGGCGTTGATGTAGTCGACGTCGGACGGGTCCAGGGCGGCGCGGTCCAGGGCGCCCTGCATCGCCGCGATCGCACCGCGCCCGTCCGGGGCGGGGGCCGTGACGCGGTAGGCGTCCATCGACGTCCCCATCCCCAGCAGCCGCCCCCAACAACGGGCGCCCCGCGCGCGGGCGCGTGAAGCCTCTTCGAGGACCATCACCGCGCCCCCTTCGCCGATGACGAACCCGTCGCGGGTGGCGTCGAAGGGGCGGGAGACCTCGTCGGGGGCGCAGTCCTGCCGCTCGGAGAGGGCGCCGAGCATGTGGAACGAGAGCACGCCGAAGGGGTGGATCATCGACTCGTAGCCGCCGGCGATGACGACGTCGCAGTCTCCCCGCTCGATCCAGCGCGCCCCCAAGCCGAGCGCGACCGCCGACGCCGCGCACGCGCCGTGGTTGACGAGGGACGGGCCGCGGACGCCGAGCTCGCGCGTCAGCTCGCTGTTGACGCGGTCGGTGAAGTGGCGGGCCCGCCACGGGGAGGGCTCGCGGAGGCGCGCCGCGGCAGCGTCGTGGCGGTAGCTTCCGTCGTCGGTCATCACCGCGAGGAGCTCGTCCTCGGCCTCGGCGACGGGGGTCGAGACGAGGCCCGACGCGAGGTGGACGCCGACGCGGGCGGGGTCGCCGGGGAGGGGGCTGCCGCCGAACGCGTCGGCGACGGCGGCGCGCGCGGCGTGGAGGCCGAACGCGGCCTTGAGGTCGGGGACGTCGCGGTCCCAGCCGGGGACCCGGCAGGCGGCGAGGACGTCGAAGGCGGACGTGTCGAAGGAGTCGGCCAGGGCGACGGCGCCGGACCGCCCCTCGCGCTGCGCCTCGGCGACGGTCTCGAGGTCGTCGCCGAAGGGGCACGCGATGCCCATCCCGGTGATCCAGACCTCGCGGCCGGGGGGCTTGCGGAACGAGCCGCTGACCCTAGCCACGGGTCGCCTCCTCGCGGCCGATCACGACCGCCGCGACGTCCCCCGCCACGCCCGACGCGGTGACGAGCACGCGCTCGTAGGTACCCGCTCGGATCTCCTCCGCGGCGATGGCGACGTCGACGATGCCCTGCGCGGCGCCGAGCCAGCCCGTGCGGGGCCGGGTGGCGACGCGGTGGGCCCGCTGGGGGAGCGCCGCGAGCTCGACGGCGTCGTGCGCTTCGTCGCCCCACAGGTCCCCGAAGCAGGCGTCCACCGGGCCGCCCGCGAGGACCTGGACGTGGCCGTAGAGCCGGGTCCGGGTGGCTCCGCCGTCGGTGGGTTCGCCGTAGCCCCGCTCCGTCGGCTCCTGGCGCGCTGCCCAGGCGAGGATCTGGACGCCGTCGTCGTCGGCGGCCCCGGGCTTGAGGACCAGCGCGGCCCCCGCCTCGCCCGCCGCGAGCGCCGGCACCACGCCCGCCTCGACCAGCATCTGGGAGCGGAACTCCTCCACCTGCGCGTCCGTCCCGAGTACGAGCGCCGCCGACGCCTCGCCGGCCTCGATCGCCTCCGCCGCCTCGCCGAGCGCCGCCAGCCCCGCCGCGGGCGAGCTCCCCAGCGACAGGTGGGGGCCCTGCAGGCCGAGGGTCACGCCGGCGTGGAAGAGCGCCATGTTGGGGAGGATCCGGAGCGGCGCGAGAGGGTTGTAGGCGTCCTTGCCGACGGAGAAGAGGCGGGCGACGTCGACGCGGCGGGGGTCGTCCGCGGCCCGCGACTCGGCCAGCATCTCCTCGTGGTCGGCCAGCGCGCTGACCTCGTAGCCGGCGGCCGCGTAGGCGCCGAACCGGCCCGGCGCGATCCCCTCGCGCGCGCAGACGTCCTTCCCCCCGGCGGCCTCGACCGCGGCGAACACGCCCAGCTGGGCCTCCCGGCTCATCAGCTTGACGGCCTTGCGGTCGGGGAGCTGCTTGCGGGGGTTGAAGCCGGGGACGAGGCCGGCGTCGGCGCGGGGGAAGCCGTCGGTCGGCCAGCGGTCGTTGGGGACGACGCCCGACGCGCCCTCGCGCCAGGCCGCGAGCGTGGCGTCGCGGCCGAGCCCGAGCGGCGTCGCCAGCCCCACCGACGCGATCACCGCCATCCGGACGCCCCGAACGCCAGCGTGGCGTTGCACCCCCCGAACCCGAAGCTGTTGGACAGCGCGACCCCGATCCCCCCGTCGACGACGCGCGTCTGAGCGGGGACGTAGTCGAGGTCGCAGTCGGGGTCGGGGTGGGTGAGGTTCAGCGTCTGGTGGACCTTGCCGTCCCGCAGCGTGCAGAGCGAGACGATGGCCTCGACGCCGCCGCAGGCCGCTACGAGGTGGCCCATCATCGACTTCGTGGAGGTCACGAGGACGTTCTCGGCGTGGTCGCCGAGGGCGCGCCGGATGCCCCGCGTCTCGGACGCGTCGTTCATCGGTGTCGACGTCCCGTGGGCGTTGACGTAGCCGACGTCCTCGGGGGCGAGGCTCGCGTCCTTCAGCGCCGCCGTCATGCAGACGAGGGGGCCGCGGCCGTCCGGGGGGGAGTCCGTCACGCGGTAGGCGTTGTTGGACAGGCCGGCCCCCAGGACCCGCCCCAGGACCGGCGCGCCCCGCGCCTCGGCGTGCTCCTCGGACTCGATGACGAGCACGCCGGCGCCTTCGCTGAGGACGAACCCGTCCCGCTCGAAGTCGAACGGGCGCGACGCCGCGGCGGGGTCGTCGTTGCGCGTCGACAGCGCCCCGAGGAGTGAGAAGCCGCTGACCATGAACGCCTCGACGAGCGTGTCGGTGCCTCCGCAGATCGCCATGTCGCAGGCGCCGTCGCGGACCAGCCAGAACGCCTCCGCGATGGCCCCCGCGGCCGACGTGCAGGCGGTGCAGACCGTCCGCACAGGGCCGTGGATGCCGAGCGTCGAGGCGAGCACGCGGGTCGGCGCGCTGGGGCGCATGCGGGCGAGCTCGCCGACGGGGAGGTGGGGGACGACGGGCTCCAGCGTCGACTCGTGGCGGAACGCGAGCGTCCGCTCGGCGACCTCCTCCAGCAGCTTCCGCCCCCCCTCGCTGCCGAGGCAGAGGGCGACGCGGTCGGCGCGGGCGAGGCCGCTGACCCCGGCGACGTCCCCGCCCGCTTGCCGCCACGCCTCCTGGGTGGCCCCGAGCAGCAGCTCCGTCTTGCGATCCCACTGGTCCGCGGCGCTCCACCGGGCCTTGGCCTCGGCCCACTGGCCGGTCAGCTCGGGGAGCTCGCCGATCTGGCCCGCAAAACGTGTTGCGAAGCCCGACGCGTCGAAGCACTCGATGTCGCGCACCCCCGACCGCCCCGCCAGCAGCCCCGCCCACGTCGACTCGACGTCCGGTCCGAGCGGCGAGACGGCCCCCATCCCGGTGACGACGACGGACCGATCAGCCATCGGACGGCGTCCACGGCGAGCCCATGCGGACGAACTCGTTCCGCTCGTAGGCCTCGAGGAAGTCCCGGTCGCCGTCCGCCGACGCGCCGTCGGGGTCGAACACGAACATCAGCTTCATGTTGGCGTGGCGCGCGCCGTCGACCTTGACGGTGGCGCGGCAGATCGCCGACTCGTCCCGCAGCTCGGCGAGCTTCGCCTCGAGCTGGACCTCGACCCGGGGGCCGACGAACTTCCGGAACTTCGACTCCTGGATGATGGACAGGATGGGGAACACCCAGATCCGCTTCTCCTCCCACACCGTCGCCTCGATGAGCTTCCCGCACAGCTGCGCCGCCATCTCCACGAGGATGACGCCGGGGGTGACGGGGAAGCCGGGGAAGTGGTCGCCGAAGAGGGCGCCGGGGAGGTCGGTGCGGGACGTCCCCCGGATGCGCTCGCCGGGGACGACTTCGTCGATCGTGTTCACCAGCAGCCAGCGCATGGAGGCGGGAGCATACCGGCGCCGCGCGCGCGAGGCGGTTGTTACGCGGGCGAACGCTGAGGCGTAGAGTTGGTTACATGACCGAACGCGCCGCCCTCACCCCGCTGGAGGACAAGCTGCTCACGCGGCTCCGCGACGGCGGCGGGCACCCCGTCGGCAAGGTCGAGCTGGCGCGCTCGGTGTGGGGGACGGACAAGCCGGGGGAGCGGACCGTGGAGATGGCGATCACGCGGCTCCGGCGGAAGCTGGAGGGGGGCGACGTCGTGATCGCGACGGTCCGCGGCGTCGGCTACCGGCTGGTGGAGGCGCGGCCCCCCACGGAGCTGGCCGGGGATCCGCTCGAGCCGGGGGTCCGTCAGCCGATCACGGGCGGCTGGATCGACCTCGAGAAGCGCGTCGTCCACGTCCACGGGGAGACGATCACGCTGTCCGAACGGGAGAGCGCGATCCTCGAGATCCTGGCGGCCCGTCCCGGCCGTCCGCTGCCGCGCGCCGAGCTGATCGACGAGGCCTTCGGCGAGGGGGGCTCGGGGGCGGCGCTCCGGTCGGCGCTGTACCGGATCCGGAACAAGATCGAGGACAACCCCGCCGTCCCCGTCCACCTCGTCGACGTCCGCAACCTCGGCGTCGCGTTCCTGCCCACCGGGCTGACCTCCGCCGAGCGGCGAGACAACCTCCCCGTCTCCACCAACGCCTTCGTGCCCCGTCCCGCGGTCGAGCAGGCGCTCGCCGAGGCCCTCGCGGAGGTCGGCGTCGTCGCGCTCGTCGGCCCCGGCGGGTCGGGGAAGACGCGGCTGGTGGAGCGGGCCGCGCGGACCGTCGCGGACACCGAGCGGCCCTCCGGCGGGGTCTGGCTCTGCGATCTGTCGTCCACCGACTCGATCGCGGGCCTGGTCGAGGCCGTCGCCGCCGTCCTCCCCGCTCGCGGCGCCCTCCCGGCGGGCGGCGATCCCGTGGACGCGATGGCCGAGCGGGTCCGCCGCGCGGGGGACGTCACCCTCGTCCTCGACAACTGGGAGCGCCTCCCGGGGACCGCGGACGAGGTGCTCTGCCGGGTGGCGGAGGCGGCCCCCCGGGCGCGCCTCGTCGTCACCAGCCGGCGCGAGCTGGACAGCGTCCCCCACCGGCGCGTGGGGCTCCGCGGCATGACGGTCGCCGAGGCGCGGGACCTCATCACCACCCGGCTGACCGAGCTGGGGGCGTCCGAGCGGGCGCGGCCGCCGGCGGACCCGGTCCTCTCCGGCGTCGACGGCCTCCCCCTCGCGCTGGAGGCGATGGCCGCCCGGATCGCCCGTTCCCCCGACGGCGCGGCCCGCATCGGGACGGTGTCGCTGCGCCCGGTGGACCCGTCGTCGGCCCGCCACAGCTCGATGCAGGCGGTCCTCGACTGGTCCCTGGAGCTGCTCCCCGCCGCGACGGTCGGCGTCTTCGAGGAGCTGTCGGTCATCGAGGCGCCGTTCACGTCGGCCGAGGCGGAGCGGTTCGCGGGGGCGCGGGTCCACGGGGCGCTGCAGGAGCTCGTCCGTCACCACCTGATGCGGCACCGGCTGCCGTCGCAGTGGGGCGGGGCCGCCCAGCACGCCGGGTACGCGCTCTTCCGTCCGCTGGTGCTGCGGCGGATCCGGGGGACGCGGCGGGAGGAGGAGATCCTCGCCCGGCACCAGGCGTGGGCGCTGGACTACGCCGAGGACCTCATCGCCCGCCTCGACGCGGCCGACGGCGCGCAGGCCGCCGAGACGCTCGCCCGCCTCCGCCCCGATCTCCGCGCCGTCGCCATGCGGACCCGCCGCAAGGACCCCCGGGGCGCCGCCCGCGCGGAGCTTGCGCTGGCTCAGCTGTTCGACCTGACGGGCCCGCCGGACCACCGCGACGCGGCCGCCTCCCGCGGGCTGCGCCGCGCCCAGGAGACCGACGACGCGGCCCTGATCGGGCGCGCGCTGACGACCTCGCTCCGGTTCGACGCGACGCTCAACCTGGCCCAGCGGAAGGAGTACGCCGCCCGGGGTCGCGGCTTCGCCCTGCGCGCGGGGGACCTCGCGACGGCGTCGACGTGCGCCCGCATCGCCGGCCACTACGAGGCGGAGGGGTCGCTGGCGGGGCGCCTCGCTGCGGACGCCCTGAAGCTGGCGCGGGAGGCGGAGGCGCCGCCGCTGATCGTCCGCGCGCTGATCGAGCTGCACCACCTCGCCCGGATGCGCGGCGCCGACGGCGTCGCGGAGCTGGAGGAGGCGTTCGAGACGGCGTCGGACGCGGGCCTGGAGGTGCTCCGGGCGTTCGTCTGCAGCCGGCTCGCGTTCGCGCTCGGCTCGACCGGCCGCCCCGACGTGGCGATGACGTGGCTGGAGAAGGCGCGCACGGGGGCCACCCTCCCGGCGGTCCTCCAGGACCGGATGCTCTACCTCCGCGGCCACCTCCTCGCCCAGCTCGGCGACCTCGGCGGGGCGGAGCTGTTCATCCGCCGGGCGGCGGAGTCGCGGACGATCGAGGACACCGTGGACGACGAGACGTCCCGCATGTGGTTCGACCTCGCGTGGGTGCTCATCGAGCGGGGCGAGCTGACGGACGCGCGGCGGGCGATCGACAAGGGGAGCGCCTGCGCGAGCCTGAAGCGGCCCCACGCGATGATGACGCGCGTCGCGCTGGAGCTGGTCGCGGGCCGCCCCCGCGCGGCGTGCTGGTGGCTCCGCCGCGTCCTCGACTACGACGGCCCCCCGGTGTCCCCGTTCGAGCGGGCGTTCATCGCGATGTACGCGACGGTCGCCTACGCGGGCGCGGGCGAGGCCGAGACGGCGGTCGGCTGGCACGCCGAGCTGGAGGCCGCGGCGCCGACCCTGGAGATGGCGGCGATCCCCTCGATGCAGACGCTGACCGCGGCCTGGTCGACGTGGGGCACGGAGTCCTTCCCGGCGGCCCGCGACTCGGCCCTCGCCTTCGTCGCGTCCGACCGCCACGGCGCCATCACCCAGGACACCCGCATCGTCGCCCGCCTCCTCCGCGAAGCGCACGCGGAGGCCTAGTCCGCCGCCTCAGACGGAGCGCCCCTTCCACTTGACCGGTTCGCGGATCCCGAGCCCGCGCAACGCCGAGTCGATGACGATGCCGGTGGTGACGAGGGCGCCGATCGGGTGGAGGCAGACGGCCCAGCCGGGGGCGGGGTTCCAGGCGGCGGTGACCTGGCGGTAGACGAGCGTCCCCGCGACCGCCGCGGCCGCCGGGACCGCGAGGTGGGTCGCCCCGGCGAGGAGGCCGTACAGCAGCGCGCCCCACGGCAGGATCGACGTCAGCAGGAGGTAGACGACGAGGATCGCGAGCAGCCCCGCGTCCTGCTTCGCGGCGGCGTAGAAGTTCTTCGCGAACCCCGCCCAGATGTCGGGCAGCGACTCGTACATGCGGACCCGCATCAGGCCGCGCGACTGCAGCAGGACGTAGCGGTAGGGGTTGTCGCCGTGCTTGACGGCGCGGCTCATCGAGATGTCGTCGACGACCGACTCCTTGATCGCCTCGTGGCCCCCGATCGCGTCGTACGCCTCCCGCGAGATCAGGATCATCTGCCCGTTGGCGAGGCAGTCGTCCCGGTCGGGGTCGTTGACCTTCACGAGCGGGCTGAAGAGCGCGATCAGGTCGCCGATGAACGGCATGACCACGTGCTCCCAGAAGCTCCGCGTCTCCAGCTGCCCGAGCCAGCTGACCATGTCGGCCCGGTAGTGGCGGGCCGCGCCCATCGCGACCGTCAGCGCGCGGGGGTGGAGCGCGACGTCCGCGTCGACGAAGAACAGCCAGTCGCCGCGGGCGTGGGACTGGGAGTTCCAGAGCGCCGCCGACTTCCCCATCCAGCCCGGCGGGGGACCCTCGCCCTCGACCACGCGCAGCCGCGGATCGCCCGCCGCGGCCGCGATCGCCTCCTCCGCGGTGCCGTCCTCGGAGCGGTCGTCGACCACGATCAGCTCCCGCACGTTCGGCCACTGCTGGGCCAGCAGGCAGCGGACGCAGTCCCCGATCGACCCCGCCTCGTTCCGCGCCGGCACGCAGATCGACACCGACGGCGGATCGTCCGGGAGCGTGGGGTACGAGGCCGGCGTCGCGGCGAACCAGCCGCGCTTGATGCGGTGGCGGATCACCACCACGCGGATCGCCCAGTAGGCGGCCATCAGCCACAGAGCTGTCGTCATCCCTCGAACCGCTCCAGCTTCCCGTCCCTCACCACGAGCACCGCGCCGCCGGCGTCCAGGGCGTCGATGCCGGCGTCCAGCTTCGCGGCGACCCGGTTCGGCTCGGCGATGACCTTGGCGTTCGACGGCACCATCCGCCCCGACGCGACCAGCACCCCCTCGCCGACGATCGTGTCGTGCCCGACGTCGACGCTGAGGAAGCGCGTCCCCGCGTCGAGCAGGCCCGCGTCGGGATCGAACGGCGGGGGCTCGACGCGGACGTTGCCGCCGTCGAACCGGACGTCGTGGAACCAGGACGCCCGCGTGGTCGCCGCGTTCCTCCCCAGCGAAGCCATCTGCATCATCCCCTGCGTGCTGTGCGCCCCCTCCATCAGGAGGCAGGCGAAGTTCGACGTCTGCCGTCCCACGCGGGCGCCGTCCTCGAGCACGCACATCTGGACGTGGGCGCCGTCCTCGATCGTGCAGCCGGCCCCGAGCACCGACGCGCGGACGATCGCGTAGGCGCCGATCTCGCACCCGTCCCCCAGCTTCGAAGCCTCCACGATCGCTGTCGGGTGGATGCGACACCCCTTGCCGACCTTGCTGAACAGCCGGCGCGGCCCCGGCCGCAGGAAGCGCTCCCACAGGAAGCGGAGGGCGAGCAGCAGCTTCGGCTTCTTCCCCAGGTTCCGGAGGAACTCCGACGCGAGCCAGTCGAGGTTCGCCTGCAGCCGGAACGTCCGGTGGCGGAGGTGGAGCGCGAGCCGTGTGCTCCCGGCGGCCGTGATCGTGGACGACCCCGGCTCCGCGTAGGCCTTCGGGACCTCGATCTCGCGCGTCTGCTCCTGCGGCTCGACGACCACCGGCTCCGCCGTGATGGCGGCCGCGAGCAGCCCGTCGAGCGACGTCGGCACCGGCTCCTGCGTCCCTTGCCAGAGCACCAGCGGCACCGGCAGCGACCCGTCCGGACCCGGCGGCAGCGCCGACCGCCCCGCCGACCGACGGGCTCCGTGGCCGGCCCCCAGGCACGCGATGAGCGGCCCCGAGTCGCCGCGCGTCGACGCGATCGCGAGGAAGTCGGCCACGAACTCGGGGCTCACCAGGAGGTCGTCCGGAAGCACGACCACCGGCTCGCCCGCGGGCGGCGGCGCGGCCACCACCTCGGGCAGCGCGTCGCGCACCCGCTCGGCGACGGTCCGCCCCACGATCCGCCACTCCGCGGGCCGGTCCCCCCACGGCGGCGGCGCGTGGGTCGTCGCGACGACGTACGCCCTCATTCGCAGGTCGGTCCGGGGAGCAGGAGCAGGTTGTCGTCCTCGGCGCACTCCTCGACGTCGTCGTTGACGTCGACCACGACCTGCACATTGGTCGCGCTCCCCTCGAGGACGAACTCGATCACGGGACCGAGGGTGCCACCTTCGAGCCCGAGCAGCGACTCGGCGGGCTGGGGGACTCCGTCCGCGGTCAGCCCCACGGTGAACGGCCCCGCGCTGACGCCGTCGTTGCGGACGCGGACGCGGACGGTGCACTGCTCGTCGCAGACGGCGTGCGCCTCCGCCGACAGGTTGGGCGCCGCGGCGGCGGGGACCTCGGTCACCTCGGCGCTGCGGTAGCCCTGCCCCACCGCCCACGGCGGCTGCGGCGACGCCGGGATCGTCAGGTCGTCGTTGATCGCCGTCGTCATGAAGCTGTGCTGATTCCACACCTGCCGCGTCGGCACCCACGAACGCCCGCTGTCCGCGAGCAGCGTGATGCCCGTCCAGCCGTCCCACCACATGTTGTTGGACGCCACGACGATCTGCGGCGGGCCCGACTCGGCGAGCACCTGGGCGACGACGGGGTACTCGATCAGCGTCCCGCTGGCGTGCCCCTGCCCCTGGTGGATGAGCGTACCCGCGGCGCCGTGCCAGACCCAGACGTCGTGCTCGTCGGCGTAGACGACCTCGGACGCGCCGTCAGCGTCGAAGTCGAACGCCGCGGAGCCCGTGATCGACGAGCTGTCGTCCTCGGTGGGGTTGCTCCAGAGCTGGGTCAGGTCGGTGTCGAACATCGTGTAGAAGCCGAGGTTCGCGACGCCCACCTCGGGCAGCCCGTCGCCGTCGAAGTCGGCCACCGTGGGGGGGCCGCCGTTGCCGGATCCCGGCAGCGCCACCGGTCCGGCGAGGACCGTCCCGTCGGTGTCCTGGAGGCGGAGCGTGCCGTTGCTGACGACGACCACCTCGCCCTCGGGGTCGGAGTCGAAGTTGCCCACCCCGGGGCAGCCGTCGGGCTGACCGTTGCTCCACAGCGCCGCGCCGGTCTCGTCGTACGCCGCGTTGCCGACGATGACCTCCTGGAAGCCGTCGAGGTCGAGGTCGACGACGAGGCTGGCGCTGTAGTTGACCGCGTTGTGGGTGGCGCCGTTGCCGTGGGCGCCGGTCCCGAGGAGGTTGCCGGCGCTGTCGAAGATCTGGTTGGCGTGGACGATCTCGACGTCGCCGTCCCCGTTCATGTCCGCCAGGAAGGGCGCGCCGCCCTGCCCCGTCAGCGCCACCGAGCCCGACCACAGCGGCGCCCCGTCCGCGTCGAACGCGGCGAGCACGCCGCTGGTGTGCTGGCCCACGATCTCCGGCCACCCGTCGCCGTCGATGTCGCCCGCCGCGAGCTGCGCCCCGGGGTGGAGCCGCCACGCCGCGTCGGTCACGGTCCACAGCAACCCCGACCCGTCCCCTCGCAGCGCCCGGAGCACGCCGTCGGAGGTGTAGTTCCCGCCCGTGTAGGTGGTGAACACGATGGCGCGCTCGTCCCCCGGGGAGACCGCCCCGTCCCCGTCGGTGTCCTCCAGGGGGACGACGATGGGCGTCATCATCACCTGGTCGTGCGTGCCGATCTCCTCGAACACGCCGAACTGCCAGACCACCTCGAGCTGCGGGTCCGTCTCCACCGAAACGGCCACGGTGCAGTCGGGATCGACGCCGACGTCCTCGGGCTCGGGGGCGTCCTCGCAGGGGTCGGCGGGGGTGCCGTCGTCGTCGTCGTCGCCGGGGCCGGTCGAGTCGTCGTCGTCGTCCGTCCCGACGCCGCTGTCATCATCGTTGCCAAGCGCCCCGCCCGCACTCCGATTGTAACAACCAGCCGCTGCCAGACTCAGGATCAGCAGGCTCGGGAGGGCGCGCATGGGACTACCTCACCACGGGACGGACGGGTTCATGTGGATCCTTTGTGGAGATCTTTCCCGATCGGGGCCGTTCCGGTTCAAGATGGTCGGCGTGAGGAGGCTCCTCCTGGTGACGTTGGTCCTGGCCGGTTGCGGCGGACCGATCGACCCGGACGGGGTCACCCCGGACGACGACCTCCCGCTGGGCTGCACCGCCGCGGATCTGGAGGTCGCGGCCCGCACCACGGACGCCGGGGGCGACGTCACCACGGCGTTCGGCGAGGACGACGAGGTGATTGTCGAGGTCTCCGTCACCAACCGCTGCGGCAACGCGGTCGAGCTGGTGACGTCCCACACCTGCCTCGTCCCCGCGATCGCGATCAGCGGCCAGCTCGCCGACGGGAGCGGCTTCGGGACGCACTACACGGCGGCCTGCGCGGACGAGGCCACCGCTTGGATCGTCGAGCCCGGCCGGTCGGTCCGCGAGGCGCACCGCATCGCCGAGAAGCCGGTCGGCAAGTTCTTCGCCGCGGTCGTCTTCTCGTCCGTCGATCTCGCGGGCGTGGGGGCGGCGTTCGAGGTGCTGAGCGACGACGAGATCCCGGCGGACGACGACGACGACCCCCTCGACGACGACGACCCCCTCGACGACGACGACGACCCCGCCGACGGCGTGTGCGGCGCGTCGGACCTGATCTTCTCGGTGGAGACCCGCACCCTCGACGGCAGCGTGGCCGACACCTTCACCGTCGACGACGTGGTGGTCGCGGCGGCGGTGGTCCGGAACCCCTGCGACGAGGACGTGATCTTCAGCTCCCCCCACGTCTGCATCGTCCCCGCGTGGACGGTCATCGGGAGCGCGTTCGGGGGCAGCTACGAGGGCTGCCACGAGCTGGAGCGGACGTGGTGGGGGGTGCCCGCGTACGGCACGCTGGAGGAGGGCCGAGAGCTCCAGGCCTACGACGCCGGCCAGTACACGCTGACGGTGGTCAGCGGCGCGCCCGCCCTGGGCAGCGCGGCGAGCGAGTTCCGGGTCCTCCCGTAGTTCTGGGGTTCGGGCACGGTCAAGCTGCGAAATCTCGGAGTCGGACTCCGAGATTTCAAGCTAAATTGTCCGTGTGCTGGCACGCGAGCGCGAGACGACCGCGGTTCTGCGGCTCCTCGAGGTAGCCCCGGTCGTGGCGCTCTTGGGCGCCCGGCAGGTCGGGAAGACGACCCTCGCACGGCAGGTCGCGGAGGCCGGCGAGCACCGCTGGTTCGATCTCGAGGATCCTGACGACCGCGCCCGGCTGGCGGAGCCGAAGCTCGCCCTGCAGGGACTGCGCGGGCTGGTGGTCCTCGACGAGGTGCAGCTCCTGCCCGAGCTGTTCTCGCTCCTCCGCGTCCTCGCCGACCGCCCCGGGACGCCGGCCCGATTCCTCGTCCTCGGCAGCGCGGGCCCCGAGCTGGTCCGCGGCACCAGCCAGACGCTGGCGGGGCGGGTCGCCTTCCATCGCCTCGACGGCTTCGACCTGGCCGAGGTCGGGATCGATCAGCGGGAGGTCCGGTGGCTGCGGGGAGGGTTCCCTCGCTCCTTCCTCGCCCCCGACGACACCGAGAGCGCGCGCTGGCGCCGGGACTTCGTCGCCACCTTCCTGGAGCGGGACCTGCCCCGCCTCGGGATCACCATCGGGGCGCCGACCCTGCGCCGCTTCTGGACGATGCTCGCGCACCGGCACGGTCAGACCTGGAACGGCTCCGAGTTCGCGCGCAACTTCGGCGTCTCGGACAAGACCGTGCGCGGCTACCTCGACATCCTCGAGGCCGCCTTCGTCGCCCGCCAGCTGCAGCCCTGGCACGAGAACCTGAGCAAGCGCCAGGTCCGCTCTCCCAAGGTGTACCTGACGGACAGCGGACTCCTGCACACCCTCCTCGGCATCGAGACCGACTTCGACCTGAGCGCGCACCCCAAGGTGGGCGCGAGCTGGGAGGGGTTCCTGATGGGCCAGGTCATCCGCCGGCTGGGGGCGCGGCCGGAGGAGTGCTTCTTCTGGGCGACCCACTCCGGCGCAGACCTCGACCTCCTCGTCGTCCGTGGGGCGAAGCGGCGGGGGTTCGAGTTCAAGCGCACGACCGCCCCCAAGCGCACCCGCTCGATGACCACGGCGCTGGCGGACCTGAGGCTGGATTCGCTGGACGTCGTCCACGCCGGAGAGCACACCTTCCCGCTCGCAGAGCGGACGCGCGCCCTCGCCGCGGCCGACCTCCTCGAGGAGCTCCATCCGCTCTGAGATGGGAGCGACGTCACGAAGCCGGGATCGGGCACTGACCAACCTGGAAATATTGGAGTTGGACTCCGAGATTTCCAGCTACGTGCCGCGGTCGCGGCCAATCTCCCGGAGGAGCTGCATCCGCTTTGAGCGCGACACCATGCGTTCCCGCTGCTGGCTCCGAGAACGCTTGGGGGATTCCCCTATGCTGTGGTAGGGGTTGTTCCGGTTGGGGGGCGGTCGCAAGAGATCCCCCCCGAGTCAACTCCTGTTGGGGGACCCATGAATGCTCTCGCTTCGCTAGCTTCGTAGCCGTCCTGGCGCTGGCCGCCCCGGCCGCCGCCGCCAACCTCCAGTCCAGCGTCCCGCGGTCGGCCCAACCCGGCTCCTCGGGAGACGCCACGTACGTCGTCCCGCTGCCAGCCCCGCCCGGCGTCCAGGGCGTCGAGCCGAACGTCGCCCTCGCCTACTCCTCGCGGTCGGGCATGGGTCCGGTCGGAGTCGGTTGGAGCCTGGGGCAGTCGGTCATCACGATCGACCTGTCCGACTCCGCCGATCCGTGGTCCAACCCCGTCTACATGCTCGACGGCACGCGCCTGGTTCCAGGTCCGACGGGCAACCTCGTCCCCGAGATCCTCGACGGTCGGGAGATCGTCGCTTCGTACGACCCCCTGGCGGGGACGACCTTCCGCGTCTACTCGCAGGACGGGTGGCTGCTCGAGTACGGCGTCAGCGACGACAGCCGGCTGGCCGTCTGTTCGCCGACGATCTCCACCGGTTGCGTGACCGCCGTCGCGCTCCTGACCCGGGCCGTCGACCCCCACGGGCTGGCCCTGCGGTACGAGTACGCGGACCTCGGCGACCCCTTCCAGGCGTACCTGACGAAGATCTCCTACAGCCTGGACGAGGGCACGGCCGAGCCCCCGCCGAGCCCCAGCCCGGTCGGACCGCTGCGGGAGGTCGAGTTCCACTACGAGCCGCTGACCGCCCCGCGGGTGAACTACCGCTACCGGGAGCGGCAGGAGCTGGGCCACGTCCTCGACCGGGTCGAGATGTGGGTCGACCACACCAACGTCCGCACGTACGACCTGACCTACGAGACCCGCTACGTGTCCTCGGCGGTGGTCCTCACCCGCGTGGAGGAGACGGGCCTCGTGGGGTTCGGAGCGCCGATGACCCGCACCCTCGCCGAGTTCGAGTACAGCGACGAGGGGGTCACGTGGGACTCCTGGGCCGACACCCCCTGGCCGGCCGACTGCAGCGACGGCAGCGCGTCGGAGCTCCACGCCGCCGACCCCGAGGTGCCCGGCGTCACGATGGACTGGTTCGACGTCAACGGCGACGCGATGGCCGACTGCGTCCGCGTGGACGGGACGAACCTCACCGTCCTGTCCCACGACTGGGCGGGCCACTCAGGCCCCGTCGATCCGACGATGGCGATGACCGAGTGGACCGACACGCTGACCGGCGTGGGCCTCTCGCCGATGGAGGCCCTGCGCCGCTTCGGCGAGGAGGAGCCGTGGGCCGAGGACAACCCCCACGTCCTCAGCGAGCTGGTCGACTTCAACGGCGACGGGCACGTCGACCGGCTCGCCTGGACGGGGTGGGGTGGCGGGCCGACGCTCTGGTACTGGGAGGCCGATGGCCCGATGTCCTGGGCGTCACCGGTCCCGATCGCCCCCTCCGGGACCCTGCTCCCCGACCAATACATCGACCAGGAGGACCCCGACCCCGACATCGGGACGGTCCAGTCGATCATCGACGTCACCGGGGACGGGCTTCCGGACCTCGTCGAGGTCCACAACGTGGGTGGCGGACCCTTCGCCTGGTACGTCTACCGGAACGAAGGGGGCAGCTTCGGGCCGCAGGAGACGTGGCCCGCCCCCGGTCCCGACCTGGGCTTCGACTCGACGTTCGAGCAGGGGGAGTACGACTACACGGAGACGCTGCGGGGCCTCGCCGACCTGAACTCCGACGGGATCCTGGACTACGTCCGGGTGCAGCCCGACCCCAACGACCCGACCGAGCAGCAGACCGACTGCGGCCCCGGTGGGAACCCGGCGCAGATGTGCCGGTGGTGGGTCCACTGGGGGACGGGCTACGGCTTCGCGCCGCCGGAGACCATCTCCACGCGGCTGCGGGGGGAGAACGGCGCCTACGTCCCGTTGAGCCGCCTCGTCCAGCCGATCTGCGACGGCGAGTGGGACCCCATCTACTGGGTGTTCCTGGGCTGCGAGATCATCTCGCCTCTGGCCGCACAGCTGCCCGGAGTCCACCTCCAGGACCTCGACCTCGACGGGACCACGGATCTCGTCCAGGGCAACCTCGTCAGCTTCCACCTGGCCGACGGCCTCGCACCGCCCTACGTCGCCGTCCTCCCCGGGGAGGGAGCGACCTTCAGCGGGTCTTCTCGCACGGACTACTCCTGGAACCTGATCGGCCGCTACCAGGACGTCGACGGCGACGGCTTCGTCGAGTGGTTCGACGGGATCACGCAGGCCGATCCCGTGGACGTCGCCGGCGATCGCATCCTCCCTGCGAACCTCCTGACGACGGTCCGCCACCCCCTCGGGGGCGAGACGTACCTCGACTACGAGGCGGTCGTGGGGCTGGCCTCGGAGACGACGGGGAGCTGGATCGGCACGACCGACGCGCTGCCGCGCATGTGGGCGTTGGCGGAGGTGACGCACAGCGCCGCAGACGTCGGCGGGACCTCCTACAGCTACTCCCGTCCCGTGCTCACGTCGCGGCGACTCGACGGCTTCCAGCTGGTCACGGCGACGGCCGACGACGGAAGCCGGACGGAGACGACGTACCACGTCGGCGACGGCTTCACCTGGGGCTCCGAGTGGCCCCTGGCCGGCTTGCCGTCGCTCCGCGAGCGGTACGGGCCCGACCCGGCGGCGACGGAGCCGCTGGAGTCCACGAGCTGGACGTGGAACGCCGCGGAGACGGTCGCGCCGGGCCTCTGGTCGGTTGATCTGCAGTCGAGGCAGGGGTGCCGCCACGGCTCGGGCGGCGAGACGCTGTGCCGCTCCTGGAGCTACACGCACGACCCCACCACCGGGAGGCGCCTGACGGCGGTCGACGAGGGAGGCTCCGCAGGGGATCCGGACGACGTCCACAGATCCTGGACCTGGCTCGCCGGAGCCAACGGCCACCCGCACGACGGGAGCATCGCGATCGACGTCCTGAGCTCGGTCGAGACCGTCATCGACGGCTCCCGCGCCGACTACCGTGAGTTCGACGTCGATCCGGACAGCTACGACCTCCTGACGATGCGCCGTGAGCTGAGCGACGGCGTCTCGACGACGATGCACAGCTGGGACGTCAGCCGGGACGCGTACGGCTTTGTCACCGCCCGCACCGATGCGGCCGGTGACCTGACGACGGCGAGCTGGGCGGCCGACTACCTCTCGGTGGACGTCAGCGTCACGACGAACCACGCGGCGCCGTCCCCCACCCCGCCGATCACGCTGCCGTCTCCCACGCCGTTCACCCACGTGTGGTCGACCGCCATCGACTCCGCCTGGGGCGGCGTCGCGCAACGCTCCTACGGCGACGCCGGGGGCGCGTACTCGGAGCAGACCCTCGTCCGCGACGCGTTCGGCCGGCCCCAGCAACTCGATCTGCTGGACCCGGACCCGCCGTCCTCGCTCGACTACACGGCGGCGATCTGGAACTACGACCTCGACCCCGCGGACCCCTACGTCCAGGTGAGCCGCTTCGCGTGGACGCCGGCCTCGTCCACCAGCCCGCCGCTGATGTCCATCGAGAAGACGTACCTCGACGCTTTCGGGAGGGCCGAGCAGATCAAGACCTCGGCCGACGGGGGCTCTCTGTACTCGTCGGCCTGGTTGCTCCGGGACCTCATGGGGCGGCCGATCCGGACGAACCATCCCTACCAGGAGTCCACGCTGGGCCGGACCGCCGCGCCGTGGACGATCCTGACGTACACGGAGCGGTCGTTCGGCTTGGACGGGCGGACCTCCAGCACCCAGGTGGAGAACCTCCCCGCAGGGTCTCCGGAGGACTTCCGGCAGCTCAGCTGGGACGTCCTGGGGGGTGAGCTGGTCCTGACCGAGGAGACGGAGCACGACGTCGCCGTCCCCCGCTTCACCTACGGCTACCTCGACGAGCGCGGGCGCCTCCTCCGGATGCAGGACGCCCTCGGCAACCAGACGCAGTACACGAACGACGCGCTGGGCCGGCTGACGAACATCCTCGACGCCGGGGGCAACCTCACGACGATCACCTACGACTCCTGGGGGCGCCGCACGGAGCTGGCGGACCCCGACCTCAGCCAGTGCGGCGCCGACCCCACGCTGTGCCCGTGGGAGTTCACGTGGAACCCCGACGGCACGCTCGCCTCCAGCATCGACGCCAACGGCTACGAGGTCGCGAGTGAGTTCGACGAGCTCAAGCGCCCGCTCTGGCAGACGGGCGGGTGCGAGTCCAGCCCGGGCTTCCCCTGCGCCGATCCGGAGGAGGGGACCGCCTTCTTCTTCTACGACGGCGTCGGCACCGGCGGCAGCCCGCACCACGGCGCGTGGGAACTCGGGGGTTTGACCGCCGTCATCGATCCGAGCGGGACGACCGACTTCGCGCTGGATGCGTGGGGCCGTCCCTGGCACACGCGGAAGGACATCGACGGCGAGGTCTTCGAGATCGAGGAGGACCTGGACTCGTGGGGGAACCCGCACCGGGTCGAGGTCGCCGACGGACCGACGACCTTCGACGCCGTGCTCTACGCGTATGACGCCGCGGGCCGGCTTCAGACGGCGACCGACGAGGTCGCCGGGACGCAGTGGATCAGCCAGATCGATCGGAGCCCGACGACGGGGTTCATCGGGGTCATCGAGAGCCTCGGAGGCGGCATCACGCGCAGCCGCGGGCACGGCTTCGACTACCGCCTCAGCGACTACTCGGCGTCCGTGGCCGCGACGGCTCTGCCTCCCACGTGGGACGGCACGGTGCAGGACGTGGTCCTCGACTACGACGCCGCCGGGCGGGTGGCCTCCCGCTACGACGCGGCCTTCGAGGTGGGCGGCAACCCGAGCGAGGAGTTCTACTCGTACGACATGCTGGACCGCCTCCTCGGCGTCTCGGGGCCCGACGCCGGCTACGCGCGGACGTACGCGTACGACGCGCTCGGCAACCTCACGTTCAACAGCCTGCAGCAGGACAAGTACGGCGACGGCACCTACGTCTACCCGTCCACCGTCAACGACGGCCCCCACGCCGTCCGCGGCATCGGGCTGGAGTCGTTCACCTACGACTTCGCCGGGGCCCTGGTCTACCGCGATCGGACCGGCCCGACCGCCCCGTACACGCAGAGCTACTCCTACGGCGCCGACGGCCGCCTCCGCAGCACGACGCGGACCGAGGGCGGCGTCCCGACGAAGACCGGCGGCCTCCTCGACGCCTTCAAGCGCCGCGTCCGCATGCAGGTCGACATCGGCGCGGACGGCTCCATCGACGGCGAGGCGCTCCTCCCCGATCAGCAGATCGAGCGACGCGACGGCGTCTCCTACAAGGTCGTGTGGGCGAACGGCGAGCGGATCGCGGAGACGTCGGATCCCGTGGTCGGCCCGTTCTCGGTGGTGCGGTTCTTCTTCGAGGACCACCAGGGCCAACAGTCCGGCGCCGTCGACCTCGACCAGGTGCTCGGCGGCACCTCCAGGTACATCGACCACTCCCTGGTCCGGCGCGACCCGCACGGCAACGTCGTCCAGGGCGAAGAAGACCTGGTGACCCGCGACTTCGCCGACGGCCTCCCCAGTCCAGTCGGCGACGAGACGTGGCTCGGCTGGCGCCTGTACGACACGGAGGTCGGCCGCTTCCTCCAGGCGGACACGCTCGCCTCGGCGACAGCGCGGGCGGGCCAGGGCCTGAACCGGTACCGCTACGGCTGGAACTCCCCCACGCACTTCAGCGACCCCGACGGTCACTGGGAGATCCCGACGAGCCCGCCGCTGCAGGGGGTGATGGGTGGCGGCGTCCCCGTCGCGCCGCCGACTCCGGGCTTCGAGGGGCTCCCGGGAGCCGGTGCCGGCTACGCCGCCGGCAGCGGCGGCCTGGCCGTCGGCGTCGCGGGCTACGTAGTTATCGTGGGCCACGCCGCAGACCCCGAGAACGACCCGGGCAACTGCACGAGCGAGCGCGGCGACGACTACTGCGAGAACGGGGTGGCCAAGACGCCCGGAGGAAAGGGGCGCGGGGGTGGCGGATCAGGTTCCGGGGGCGAGGAGGAGGAGCCGCAGGAGGACGACGAGAGCGACGTGGATGACTCCATCCACCCCGATGATCAGTCGGTGCCAGATGTTCGAGATGTGTTCGACGACACGTGGAGGAGTCGCCATGAGAATCTCGAGGAGAGAGGGAAGGACGCCGCGAGAATGGCGGGGGAGGGGGCGGTGGAAGGTGCGAAGGCCTATGCCACAGGCGCCGTTGCGGGGAAGGCGAGCGGAGCGGCGTTGGAGCGGCTGTTCGGTGGGCTGAAGGACCTCTTCCGGGCCCGGCAGCGCTTGAAGAAGCTGCCGAGTGGGCGTGGAGTGACAAAGCATGGGGGGGAGCGAATGGCCGAGCGCGGCTTCTCGGGCGAGAAAGTCGATGCCATCATCGACAACAACCGGCGCAACCGGACCTCCTCAGTTGACGCCGAGGGTCGGAAGACTTGGGAGTACCGTGACAACCGCGGCAACACGGTTGTCACGAACGAGCAGGGCGACGTGATATCGGTCTTCTCCTCGGCCGAGGACGGAACGTACATTCCGAAGGGACGAGGCGGACCATGACCGAAGCCCGACGACTGTTCGAGAACCTCCGAGAGGCTGTCTGCTTGGAGCTTCCCCAGGGTCTTCTTGCAGAGTTGGCGCATATACTCCCGAGCGAATGGGAGTGGACCCATGACGGGGAGGGTCTCCTCGTCCGGGCTGAGCGGTCGCGTGAGGCCGAGGGTCACGTCTGGAGAGTGATCCGCTTCCTCTCCTATCGTCCGTTGCTCGTGCTCCGCGTGACCGAGGTACCTGCCCGACTGGACTTCGAACTGGTGACGTGTCGGGACGACGGCGCGGGGTTTCGATTGCTCATTCAACTGAACGAGCCTTTCGGAGGTTGATCTCGCCAGTGGGGCGAGCGAGTTCGGGTCCTGCCGTGGCGGACCTCGGCCGGGCGCGTCCTTCGTACTGGCCCAGCTCGAGGGAGGTGGCTGTGCGGCGGCTGCCAGGCGCCACCGGTGTGGGCGGATCGAGATCCAGCGGCTGTTGAGGGCACCGACTGCCGATCAGCTGACCCAACTCGTCTGGAACCCCGTCTTCAGTCCGGGGATCTCGGGGTCGTCCTGCTTGACGCGGAGGGCGAACCAGGACTCCGTCCGGGCGAACGCGTCGTCGGGGCCGGCGCCCCGGAGCTTCGCCCCCGTGACGAAGACGTCTTCGTCGCGGACCGCGGAGGCGACCTCGAAGCGATGTTCTTGTACTTCGGATTCAGGACCGCCAGCCTCAGGAAGAACCCGTGGAGTGTCCGCGAACAGTACAAGAAGGCGGTTGCGGGCCTGAAGGTGGTGGAGGGGAACATGCGCGCCGCGGGGCGGACACCGGAGCAGATGGCTCGGGTTCTGCACTCGGCCCGCCGGAACCTCGGCAAGTACCTCAAGAACAAGACGCCATACTTGGTCCGGCAGTCACGAAGGGACCTGGGCCTCTACAGTTGGGACGATATAGTCGAGTCAGCTACGCGACCTGGAGGTGGAGACCTTGGTCTCTAGCAACCATGAGATTCTTGAAGGGCAAAGCCGATGATCGCATGACTGTGGTCCTGGGGCCCGAGTGGGATCGAGCCCTCTGGGAGCGGGCTTCGGACGCGATCGCTAGCCTCGGAGGAGTGAGACGTCGCGGCACGTGGGGCGTTGGGGGTTCGCAGGAGATCTCTCGGCTTAGCAGCCTGTTGATCTACTCCAGATTCCCCTGTTGACGATCGCCCTGTCTGCT